>QHYR01000084.1:39025-49283 GCA_003223315.1 Acidobacteriota bacterium
CTCCCCCGCGGCCTCTCCCGCCCACGAGCGTTACGATGTAGCCCTTGGGGGACATTCGCATGCTCTGTATCGCGGCTCCCGTGTTGCCGCGTCTGCGTGCCTCAATTTCATCTCGCGTCAAAGGCCCGCTGTGAGGTGGTTTAGAAGCTCTGATGCCTGACATGGGCCCGGCAATGATTGCCCGGGGCTTTGCATTTCCGTTGGCGGTTCGGTCGAGGATCACTAACCCGTTGTTAGTGCCTACGATGAGCACGTTGCGAACCGGGTCCACGATGATGGCCCTCGCGTTGGCAAGCCCGGTGTCGGGTCCCCGGATGACGCGAATGGGCGCTACGTCGCCGTTGGCGGTACGCGGGTACACCGAAATATACTCTTTTTCGACCACGAACACTTCGTTGTGAACCGCATCCACACCGACGCCGTAATTCGGGAATGCCAACAGTGTGTGCGGGCCTTGAATAACGCGGATGGGCGCCTCTTCTCCGTTGGCCCCTCCCCGGAACACCAGGATGGCCTGGGCCTCGGGATTGGCATGCCACATCTCGTCATTGATGGGATCGTACTCTACGTTGTGGCCCGCACGGCTGATCATCGTTGGCTGTCCTGCAATGCTTCTCACCGGCGCCACATCACCATTCGCCAACCTGGCGAATGCCGCCATCTGCGGGTAGGCCACTCAATTCGGCGCGAGAATCTGATCGCGCTTGGTGTCATAGGCTAGCGCCCCAATGTTGCCGAACATGGGCGCGGGTGTATTGGGAGGGGCCGCCCGGATAGTTCGGAGTGGAGGGGTATCACCCGAAGCGGTCCGTCGGTAGACCGTAGACGAATGGTTCCCGAAGTTGGCCGCAACGAGTTCGTCGTTCTTTGCGTCCACAAAAACGCCGTGGGGATGCCCCAGGCCGGTATGGGGACCCTTCAGAACGCGAATGGGAGCTACGTTGCCATTGTCGCTGGCGCGGAAGACGAGGATTTCATCCGTCACCGTGTTGGCAACAAACACTTCTCCATGCTCGACATCCAGCGAAATGTGTGCTGGCCAGTCCAGTCGTGTCAGCGGGCCCTGGATAACGCGCAAGGGTGGAGTGTCCCCAGTTGCCTTCAGAGGATACACGGTGATCGAAGGGGGCCGAAATTCCCCAGAGCCGGGAACAAGATACCTCCACCGATCCGAATCCGGCGTCCATTCCACGGTAGGCGTACCGGGCTCCACGTCCCGAGCCCATCCCACATCGTTGGCGTTGCGGCTCGTAGGGCCTTGATTGGCCACATAGAGCAACTGATTCTTCGTGTCCAGGGCAACCCCATGCACCTCGGCCAACTGAGTCTTGTCCCCTTCCAGGATGCGGAGAGGGGCATCGTTTTCCCGCGCCGCTTTGGGGAAGACCACTACCGCGGGCGGATATTCAATGGTTATGAAAAGCTCTTTGGCTTCTTCATCCACCACCACGCCGAAAGCGCGATGCGGGGTGGCCAGTTCGCGGTCGGCGGTTACGTTTCCACTCGCCTGACGGGACCATACGGTCATGTAATTCGTGGTGTCGCCGTTCACCGAATAGACGTCCCCGGTGAGCGGGTCCACATACAAACCACAGTTTTGCGAGATTTTGGTATGCGACCCTCCGATAACCCGCTTGGGCTCCGACAGGGCCGCCTGGGCCGGGGTATTGTCCAGCCGGCCATACACCATAATCTGATCCCGGTTTTCGTCCTCGAGAACAATTTCATTCCTGGCCACATCGACGGCCACCGCGCTGAACGATGAATTCGTATCCTGGATCGTACGCTCAGGAGCACGCACCAAGTGGATTGTCTTCCTCGCCTCTCCCGAGGTGGCGGGAGGTGTCTGACGAGCCTGTTGTTGTTGGGGCGCTGCTCCCCAGACCAGACCGAAGTGCAGAATACTGGACAAAAGGAGTAGCGCTAATGTCCCAGAGGCGCAAACGACCATGAGGCCGAACGCTT
The DNA here is from genome assembly GCA_003223315.1 of Acidobacteriota bacterium. GTDB lineage: Bacteria > Acidobacteriota > Terriglobia > Acidiferrales > UBA7541 > Palsa-189. Next base: position 40,991 of record QHYR01000084.1, read on the forward strand.
TTCTTATCATCTATCCCCTTTCTGTCTTGGGTCTAGTAGTGACAGGGTTTAAGCGCTTACAATTCAAGGTTTACATACCCCATCCCATTTGTCGTGTCAAGAAATTCGGCGATAGAGGGAGAGCCTACACCCTCAGGCTTATCGCCGCCGTTATAATAAGCGGCGATGCCGCCTTTCCTTGCTGCGCTCGCCACGTGGCTGTTTGCCTCTGAACCCGCGCCTGTCTCTTGGAAATCCCCCGGACGCCTCGCGTCGCGATGGCTCTTTCTGCGCGCTCTGGGCCTGATTTTCTTTTCTGCGTTTGACTCTCTGGTGCAGCAGGTGCAAGGGCTGATCGGAACGGATGGGCTCCTTCCCGCCGGAGGATACCTGGAGGCCATTAAACAGTACGCCGGCACTTCGCGATTCTGGCGTGTACCGACGCTGTTCTGGTTCAGGAGCGATTCGCGAACCTTGCTGGTGCTCGCCTGGATTGGAATGATCGCATCGCTCATGCTGGTTCTGAATTTTTGGCCGCGGGGGGCCATCGCGGTATGCCTGATCGTGTTTCTCTCCTTCGTTGCCGTCCTCCAGACATTTTCTTCCTATCAATCGGACGGCATGTTGCTTAGCGCGGGGTTTATCAGCCTGTTTTTCGCTCCGCGCGGACTCCGGCCGCGCTGGGGCGAGCGTCACCCGCCCTCGCGCGCGAGTATCTTTCTACTCCTTCTGGTGTGGTTCACCATCTACTTCTGATTACTATCAGAATGGCCCGCTCCCCACCTGGATCGCCTGGTACGCGCACCATCTGCCCCACTGGTTTCACGTGGGAACCGCGGCATTCACGCTGGCTCTCGAATTGGTCCTGGTGTGGTTGGCCGTTCTTCCGCGGCCATTCCGCATTGTTCTCTTCTGGCTGGTAACGTCACTGCAGGTTGGAATAATTCTAACGGGCAATTACGCATTCCTCAATTATCTCGTTCTTGCGCTTGCCTTCCTGCTGCTCGATGACAGATATCTTTCGTGGATGCTACCCGTTCGTTTGCGGCCTCAATCAGCAGCCGCCGTTGAAGAATCGAAACCCTTCGCACGGGCGAGCTCGCAAAGAGGCACAGTCCACCGGAGTTGGCTGACGGCGCGCCGCGTCCTCCGTTCCGCGGGGCTCGCCTTAGCGGCGTTGTCCCTGACTTGGATCTTCTATGACGTCAGCGCGCAGCTCGCCTGGATGATTTTTCCGCGCGCGCCCCTACCAACCTCTCCGGTGAGCTACCTCGAACCTTTCCGCATCGCCAATCGCTACGGCCCTTTGGCCGTCATAACCCGCGGGCGTTACGAGATCGAATTCCAAGGTTCGAACGATGGTCAATCCTGGACGGTGTATCCGTTCCGTTACAAGCCACAGGACCCCCGAAGGCCTCCGGGTATTTTCGCGCCCTATCAGCCGCGCTTCGATTGGAACCTTTGGTCCGCTTCCCTCGACAATTGGCGGCAAAACGAGTTCGTCACCCATGTCGCAGAGCGGCTGCTAACCGGTTCGCCTTCGGTGCTCTCACTTTTTGCAGGCAATCCCTTTCCCGCGGGGCCTCCTCGGCAGATTCGCGCGGTGATCTGGCAGTATTGGTTCACTGATGGTGCGGAAAAGCAGCGGGGTTTCTGGTGGCAGCGTGCATTCCTCGGTCTTTATGCCCCAACGCTCGAACGCGAATCGGATGGGAAACTGGTCATCACTGAAATGAATACCATTCGCTCCCGCTAGCTAACTAATTAGCACCTGGCTGAGACTTCAGGGCAAAGCTCAAACCTGTGACGCGCCGAAGAGCCCAGCCATGCTGTGATATCGACGGAAGCGAGTTCGCCACCGGGACGGAGAGATTCAGATCTGCAAGCTCAACTCTAAAAGAATCCCGCCTTCGCCTTTTGCGAAGGTGGGGGGCGACGCAAAGAAGCATCGCCGCCTGTTACCGCTCCGCCGTTGCGGTGCGCCTCTTTAGCAGGACGCTATTGCCATAGGGGCGCTGGTAAACGACGAAATATTTGTCGTCGAAAACGCCGTATTTTTCGGCCGGGTAGAAGCTGAGGGCTGCCATCCAAGTATCTACATCCGACTGCCTGAGCCACATCCAACTGTTCGGTGAATCCTCGGGATTCTTGTCAATGATCACGATCCGTCCATCGGGCTTCAGGTAAGGAGCGGTATTGTTCAAAAAGAGCTGTCGATGTTCGATCATATGCAACACGCGATGGAAGAAGGCCACATCAATACGCACCGGCAGCTTGGGATCGTCGTAAACGCCCAAAACGGTGCGGATATTGGTGACGCCTTCTTTTTGCGCCTTATCGGCGACGTAGGCTAGCAGGTCTTTATCGATGTCTTCCGCGTAGAGAATACCGTTGGGGGCAATGGCTTTGGCCATGGGAATAGAAAAAGCGCCGCTGCCCGAGCCGATATCCGCGACGATATCTCCCGGTTTAAGCCCCAGTTTTGCAATGACCTGATCGATCTTCAGGTCCCCTGCTCGAGCATCGCGATCCATTCTTTCGATGTATTCTTTGGCTGGTAACTGAGCCAGTTGGGCGGAAGCGGTGCCGATGCCAAAACCGAGCAAACAAAAAAGGCCGAAAACGAAGACCAGAACCTTAGCCTGCTTTTTCATTGCAACCCCTCCAATGGCGAATCGTCTGGACTATACAACTCCCGGCGGGGAGAAGTAAACCCGCGGTGACTCACGTCTCGACGTCGTTCTAAGGGATTCCGCAGAACACCCGCGACGGCCCGGCTGCGACAAAGTTCTCGTTGCATATTATCGCCAGCTGCATCCGCTCCATAAATTCTATGCCTGGATTGCCCACATTGCCAAAGTGACGGGCCGTCCGACCAAGATGGTGCTTCCAAAGGATCAAGAACTGGCGCAACTGAAGGTGAAGCCGGAGACGCTCTCCAAGTTCAAGGTAGGGGCCACAAAGGACGGGAAAATCATCGCGTGCCAGCGCGAGTTCCATGTCAATACGGGCATGAATCCCGGATCAGGAGTGGAAGGAGGCGGTGGAGGCAGGTCGGAGCTATATATCCATGTCGTTCCCAACCGACGTTTGCAGAGTTAGTGAAGGCGAACAAAGGGATTATCCACCAAACGGGCCGGTGCGTGCATCCTAACTCCATCGGCAGGGCGATGAACCGTGGGATCGGGACGTGCTTTGCGGAGGTGGAGGTGGACACTTGGACCGGCGATTGGCGCTATATAAGAGCGGCCTATTGCAATGATGCCGGGCACCTAATGAATCCTCTCTTGGCCAGTGCCGATCAGAATGGATCATTGGTCCAAAGCACTTCCATCACCACGGACGGCATTCCGTGGGATCGCGAGTTTCCTGGAACCCTTCACTACAACGTCGGTTACTTGTGTCGTACCGGATTCCGACAATCATGGAACCACCAGAACAAACCAACGTATTGATTAATAGCCTCGAGCCGCGTTGGTTCTTTGGGTCCAAAGGTTTCGTGGAAACGGCCATCGGCGCTGCTCCCGGCGCCCTGGCAAATGCCATTTATAACGCGTGCGGCGTCCGAATTCGGGAGCATCCCATCACGAGGACAAAATTCTCGCGGGCTTGAGAGCCAAGGGAGAAATCGCGTGAACCGATATCCATCTACCGACCCTCAAGCGTCGAGGAAGCCATTCAAATCCTGTCACTTCATGGAACGCAAGCCGGCGTCTAGGTGTGGTGCCAATATCTGCTTACCGGGGGCGCGATTTTGCGCTTTCCGCTGCCAGCCTGATCGCGTCAGGCAGTTCGCGCAACGAGACAATTCCTCCGGTCGGCGCGTATAAAGTCAATCGCCTGCCCTGCTCATAATCATTGATCATCAGAATGGAGTTGGTGCCGAGTTCTCGCGCCACGCTCAGGCTCTCGACCGTGTCCACCAGAGTAATTATATGTTCCGGCTGCAGCGATGCGCTTTCCATGGCCTTCGCAAGAGGCGCGGCTTTAACGCCGCCGGCACTGTCTCGATTCCAAATCGCAGAAAATAAGTGTTGTACCGCAAACCTTTCCAGGAAGCGACGCATGGCGGCGCCGGAAAGGGAAGACGCGACGAACAACTGGATGCCCATCTTCTTCAATTCAGAAAGCGCCGGCACGACGTCTTCATAGAGCTCGATTTGATTTACCGCCTGGATCTCCAGCTTTTCGGCAATCTCTCTGTCTGGTGGATTGAGTTTGCCGCCCGATTTCTCGATCAGCCCCAGAAGTTGCCAATAGGCTTCACTTCCAGACGAGTTGAGGAATGTCTTATCGAATAAACGAGCCGCGATCTCGTCGAATTCCGAGGCAGGGAATTCGGAGAGACATCCGACGGGTTCGAATAAAACAGCGTGGATGGTCTGCATGGTCAAGAACGAGCTCCCCTTTTCATGCAGCCGCCACTTAGCAAAATACGCGCATTGGGGCGCTGTTTATCGTTACCTGAGGTAAGCGGCGCGATTCTATACCTGGAGGGACCGCTCAGGTCAACGAACAAATTGCCGCTGGCATATTTGAGGATGTGATGCTGTTCGATAGAATCGCCCGGTCATGCGTAGTTTAGTGTGGATCGAGGAGTCTGGATTACTGGGTTGCTCCGAGTGCGCCTGGGTGTTTAGACCCCGGGGTTCACCCAAAGCGAAATCGCCCGAAGAGATGGTGCGCGATTTCGAATCGCAGCGCGATGAAGCGTTTGCCTCCCACGTTTGTGCCGAGCACCGCAAAGAAAAGCAAACGTGAACCACACCCAAAGACCGGGGAAGCGGAGGAGCGCTTCCATCGTGCCGGCTATGACAGAAATTTATCGGCGACCCGGCCAGCGAGGAAGAGCGCAAATTCTTGACCTGCGCGGAACCACCGGCCTACAATCTGCCCATTGGACCCGCGACTTTAGCGTGTATCTGCTCGCTCGGAGCCTGGCGCAGGTTTGGGAAGGAGTCCAGTGCGCGTAAAGCGAAAGAAAGTTGAATGGGCAATTCTCTCGGCGGCCTTGATCGCAGCTGCCGTCTGGGCGCGCCCTGCGCCCGACGGCAGGTCTCGATTGGTTTCTGTTCAGCAGCTTCCCGAAAACATAGAGATGTGCACGTGGGATGAATCTGTCGGCGGCGATTCCAATGCTGCATCGCCGGAGGAGAAAATCCTATTTTCCGCGCTGCAGCGGGAGCCCTCTTCAACTCTGATGGCCGCGGCACAATTCACCACTCCGAATACAGCCGAGCAGGAAAAACAGGCGGCGGAAGCCAGAGCCCATGGAGCACGCACGCAGGTGCGCACGATCCGCGATACGGCCCCGACGTATAGCGCGGTCGCGGTCGACGTCAACTCCAACGAAGTCATCCTGCAGGATAACAATTTATGGGAATACCTGGTATTCGACCGCTTGGCTCCAACCCCTGCGGGATCCGACCAAATCACCCAGCCGAAGCGAGTCGTTCGGGGGGATAAGACCCTGATTGAGTTTAACAATGGACTTTACGTGGATCCAATGAGCGGAGACATCTTCTCGGTGGAATCGGACACTGGCGACAAGATGGTTCGCTTCCCCCGCGACGCGGAAGGCAATGTCGCCCCCAAGGCAGTCCTTCACACTCCCCATCGGGTGTATAACCTCGCCGCCGACGAGGCGAAGCAGGAACTCTTCGCTACGATCGAATTCCCTCCCCAGGTAGTGGTTTACCGCAAAGACGCGTTCGGTGAAGAGAAGCCGCTACGAACAATCGAGGGCGACGATACCGGACTGGACGCACCACACGGCATTGCTGTGGACGAGAAGGACCAACTCTTGTTCGTCAATACCTGGGGTCATCACAGCAATTTCAGAATTGCCGGTACAGGGAAGTGGTACCCACCTTCGATCAAAGTTTACTCGCTGGCCGCGAAGGGGGACGCCAAGCCGTTGCGCGTCATCACCGGCGACAAGACGCAACTGGATTGGCCGGCCGCGATGAAGTTCAATCCGAACAACGGAGATCTGTACGTTGCGAACGACATCGGCCAATCCGTGCTTGTCTTCGCGAATGCCGCAAAAGCGCAGGGCGACCTCACACCCGCACGAGTCATACATGGGCCGTCGACGCGGCTGCGGAATCCCACGGGTGTGGCTCTCGACCTCACGAATCAAGAACTATGGGTTTCCAACCTGGGGAACTCTTCCGCCACGGTGTATCCGTTGATGGCCGACGGTGACGTGCCGCCGCTACGAATCATTCGCAGCGCGGAAGAGAGCAAACGAGGTGTGAATTTCGGCAGGACTGCCGCAGTCACTTACGATCCCATCCGCCAGGAAATCCTGGTCCCCAATTGAGTGAACCATCCGCAGATAGCGGTCTTCGCCAGGTCGGCGAAAGAAGACACACCGTATCTCAGGTCAATCGAAGGGCAGAAATCACTTCTCGGCAGAACCATGCACGACATCGCGTTTGACGCGATTCACGATGAAATCGTGGTGACGAGTCCTCTCGCTCAGGCGATCCTGTCGTTCCGGGGATCAGCCAACGGAGAGGAAGCTCCTCTTCGCGAAATCCAGGGAGACAAAACTCAAATCAAAGGCGTGGGTGCGACAGGGAAGGTAAGCATCGACCCAGTAAATAACGAAATCTTCCTCGCCAGCCCGGATCAAGCCATTCTGGTATTTGACCGCCTAGCCAACGGAAACGTGGCGCCCAAACGAGTTCTGAGCGGTCCCGACACCCAGTTGTCACTGGGGGAGCAGCGTGAAGGGGGCGGCAACGTTCCGTGCCTCCGAATTGATCCGATCCACAATCTTCTGCTGGTGCCGGTTGGTGGTTATGGCGGAGGCAAAGTCCTGATTTTTGATCGAACCGCGAGTGGAAATACGCCGCCAAAAGCAGTCATCCAAGGGCCAGTCCGAATGGGCAACCAGTTCGAGATCTATCCTGCGAAACTACGGCTGATCACGCACACGAGGAGCAACATCGAAATCTGGAAGATTCCCGAAAGTGGCGTGAGTACCGAGGCGCCCCTGAAAATTCCCGCTCCCTTGGGGAGACAGTCAGGGGACATTGGAATCGTTCTTGACCCCCTTCATAAAGAGGTCATCATCGCCACCGCTGCGGGGAATAGCATCATGACCTTCTCCGTTCCCGAAGTATTCGACGATTGGCCGGCGAGCCGGCCCCTCAGCTCGGCGGCACCGGTTCGTTAGAGGTTCAGATACCGTGCCGAGAGAGTGCGATCAGCTCCCTCCCGGTGTTTCCCGCTGAACCCAATAATCCGAATTGTGGAAGTCAGCCACTCAGGCTTTTTGCTTCCGGCTTCACGTCGTGGCCATCAGCGTTCCACTTCCTGCAGTTTATCGATAAGGGCATGCACGCGCGCATCTTGCGGTGCGAGCCGTAGTGCTCTGTCACTCAGCACGCGCGTCCAGTCTAACTGTCCCTCCTCGAGGCGGATTTCGCCCAGCGACACCAGGGCTTCCACATTGTTGAGGTCCAGGGCGAGTGCTCGCTCGTACGCCGTGCGCGCATCCGGTACGCGGCCGACTGCGCGGTATTGATTCCCTAAGCCCACGAAGAACATAGGATGGTTCGGCGCCATAGTTGTACTGAGTTCCATATACTTGATGGCGAGGTTCGATCGGCCTACTGACGCATAGGAGAACCCGAGCAGATATGCGCCGTCGGCATCCAGATCGCGCCGAGGGTCGAAACCAGCGATCATCGGCGGGTCCGGACCGCGGAAACTATTCAGTTGCTCCACGATCATTGGGGCTGTTTCGACGTAGAGAGATCGAGGAGTGCGGAACTCCAGCACAGGTCGATCGTCAATGTGGAACTCGCCGATTCCGCCTGCCAACTCGTCGCTTTCCTTCTCTCCGAGAAGCTGCGCGCCGAACAGGGCGAAGGGATGCCAGATGCCGACCAACCTCAGGTCATCCGCGACACCTGGTGTCCGAGCGAAGAGCTGTTTGAGACGGGTATAGTCCCAGGCAACAGGGTCGCGAGAACCCAGCAAGAGCAAATTGCCGGGAGCAGACGTCCAAATCTGCAGGTGGGGAAACACAGCCTGGAATGTGGCCGTCAGCAGATCCAAATCCTCCGGCAGCAGCGCCCGGGTATGAATGCATTGTGCGAAAATACCGCCAGGCTTTAGCCGTGCGCCGACAATACGGTAGAACTCGAGTGTGGCTAGCGAGCCGCTGCCGGCGACCCACACATCAGATGGATCGGAGATCACAATATCGTACTGCTTTCGCGCCCCGAGCAATCTATTCCGGCCATCGCCGATTATCAGTTGCACTCGCGGATCGTCGAGCACCTTGTGTGTGTAAGAG
>QHYR01000286.1 GCA_003223315.1 Acidobacteriota bacterium
CCTCCTTTACGAGCGCCGCCGCCGCATCCTGCACGAGCTTCAGATACTCATCGCGCGAGTGGTAGCGCTCTTCGATGGAGAGGCGCGGATCGCGCGACCCCTCGCGTTCCACTTTCGTGCGCGCGAACGGGATGTACCCGCCCAGCAGCGGGAAGAACTGCTCGGTCCCACCGATCGCGTTGCTTCTGAAGTTCCATCCCGTGTAGGTCGCCAGCGGCACCGCCACGTCGGGAAGCCGAAGGCCGCCCACGGGGTTGCCGTCGCGGTCCACTTGCGGAACCAGGTACGGCAGTGGCGCGCCTGCGCCGTCTCGCGGCAGCAGGCGGTTCGGCCCGCGCACGCCCGCGTACGCGGCCTGCGGCGAAGTCACGCCGGGAATCTTCGGCCACGCCACGTTGCGAGCGGCCACCAGGGTGTGATCTTTCAAACGCGGATAGCGGCTCGCCGGCGGCGCGGTGCCGTCCTCGACCCATTTCTCCATCGACCCCAGCAGCGCGCGCAACACCACCTTGGGGTCAAACGGATTCGCCGCCAGTTGCCCGGTGCTCACTGCCGGCGGGAAGGCTCCCACGTTGTGCGGCGATCCCGCCAGAAGATACAGCCGCTCGTTCGGCAGCGGCTCGATATCCTTCGAGCCGTCGGGCGTCGTCGTGGCCAGAGCGATACTGCGTTCCCAATATTCCGTATCAGAATAAGTCCAGAAAATCTTCGGCTGATGCTCGGCGGCACGCGCATTCTCGAGGTTGCCGTCTTCGACTCCCGTCACCGAATCGCGCTGCTTGCGATCCGAAAACGGAAAATGCGTCGCTGATTCCATCAGCAGCGAAGTCGGCGTCGCAAAGCGCACATCCGCCTGGACGCCCGCCGCGCCGCCTCGATGCGGCCACACCGCATCGAACACCTGCCGGTTGCTCTCATCGGTGTTGAAGCCCTCATAGAGAAATTCCCGCAGCCAGCGGCCGGTCTGCGAGACGCCGAACGCAAACGTGTACTTCGCTTTCACCGCCGCGTCGGGCGCATACTTCACCCACGCCGCCGCATCGCGCACGGCTGCATATCCGAGGCCCGATATGGGCGGATTCGTCACCAGATATGCCAGCTCGTAGGTGTGGCCGGGCTCGAATCCGCCATCGAGCGTGACGGCGTTGCCCGCCAGTTGCCACTTGGCGCGAGGAATGGTCACCCAAGCCGCGCCCAACTTCTCGCGCACTCGCAGCGTGTTCTCCGCCGATGCCGGATCGCTCGGCGTGTAGCCGACGAGATCAGCGACCGTGGCCTTGTCGCTTCGGCTGTCTACGATAAAGGTCCCGCGCACCAGGCCCGTCACGCCCATCGCGCCGGGCACGTCGATTTTGATCGCGCCTTCTCTGCGCGCATCGAACTCCCAACCCACCTGCACGATGGTGTAGCCCCGGTCGAGCAGGAATCCGTCGCCCGCTTCGCTCTCCGGCGTCTTCCCTGGCGGTCCATCGAAATTCGGCAGCACGACTCCGTTGCCGCGATTCACAATGTCAAAGATGGCGATGCCGTTGCCCTTCGAGGCATCGCGCGGCTTCAGAATCACGAGATCGGACGAGACTTCGATCTTCCCGGCGGCGTTCCTCGGCGCCTTGTCTAGGTCCGCGATCACCTGGTTGCGCTTGTTGGCCGGATCAATCAGGAAGTAGATCTTCCCGGTGATTCGCTCATAGGGGCCGACCGATCCAAACGAGCGCCCGGCGGCCACGTCGCGCCGCGAAGCGATTTCCACGCGCGACACCTCTGCGCCCGCCACGGCGGGCCAGATCAACACCCCGATGAACGCCAAGAGCCCCAACCGAGCCGCGTGCCGAACCGCTGCCTGCCGAAGAAGCCGGTTCATGTTCTCCCTCCCTCTCGTTTCGTCGTCCGCGATTCTTCTGTGATGACACCTAGTAGCACTATCAGAGGACTGTTACGGCGGATTCTACCCCAAAAGCGAAAGGCGGGGTACCTTGCGGCCCCGCTGTACAACAGCGCCCGAACTCAGAATGCGTTTGCAGTACAGCACTTGAAGTCGGTATAAGGTTGCTCGGAGCCGCCTTGCAGCAGGAATCCTCTAACACGCTCATTGCGTGGACGGTTGCAAGCGTGGGTGGGTGGTCTTGTCTCAGAGTCCAGATGGGCGGCCATCCGTCAGCGTGGTACGCGAATTTGGCGGCCTACTCGAAAATGGATACAGGTTACTTGTTGTCGATATTCCGATTGGCCTGCTCGACAGGGGCACGCGCTTGGCCGACCGCGCCGCGCGTGAGATTTTGAAAGCACGTTCTTGCTGCGTTTTCACCGCACCCATACGTCCGATGCTTGGATGCCAGAATTATCTTGAGGCAAAAGCATGCAGGCAGAAAATAGATGGAAAGAGTTTGACCAGACAGGCTTGGGCCATCATACCGAAAATCATTCAAGTCGACCTGCTGCTTAATCCCGGAACTCAAACTCGCATAAGGGAGGGTCATCCCGAGGTAAGTTTCGCTCAGATGAATCACGGACAGGCGCTCCTCAAATCGAAACACACGGCGGAAGGTCAGCAAGCAAGAATAAGCCTGCTCACAAAACACTTCCCAGACGTTGTTCCTCTCGTGCGGCAGCACAGTTCAATTGCAGAGGACGTCCTTGACGCACTCGCGATGCTTTGGACCGCACACCGCATTTCGAGTGGACGGGCATTACGGCTGCCCGCAGCGCCCGAGACCGATTCGAGAGGGTTGCTCATGGAAATGTGGGCTTGAGGCCGACATCGAACGCCATGCGTCCACCGTCCGCGCGCCGGAATTTGAAAGCAACATACACGCCATTGAGCGTAAGGGAGCAATAGTCCTTTACTCGTGCGGTAAAATAGATGTAACACTCGCGAAGCGCCCGGGTGTGCCTTGATGTGCCGTGTGTTTCGGAGTAGCGCTCCGCGCACGCGCGCCTAAATCTTTGTCCGCCTTCGCAAAAAAATTAATCACCCCGCGCTGCGGGGCCGAACAGAATCACCCTTTTCGAACAAACCCCACACGCCGCATCGTTGTCGGAAGCTTTTCCGTCGCTAACTCCGGCCTAACAAGCCGGGAAATAACTAAATCTCGCAATTTCAACACTTGCGCAAACCGCGCGCGCAACTCTCGCAGAATCAGCACTTCCATTTTTAAAGACTTAAACATGCCTAGAATCAACACTTACAGAAAAAGTGGGGCCCCCTTGGGGCGCGCAAAAGTCTACCTACAGGATGAGCTTTTGCGCGTTAACAAAGACCCAGGGCTACCGCCGCGAACGTCATCCTCGCCGCGAACGTCTACCAACAGGATGAGCTTCGCGGCGTTAAAAGAAGTCGTCAGGGAGCCTCGCGATGACAACGAAGTGGCGGGAGGGCTGCGCGACAGCACCTGATTTTGTAGCGGCCGCCTTCAGGCGGGCTGCTACGAACCAACCACAACGAGGCGCATTAAGCCATGCACAATGAACACTTGCACAAAAAGGGGGAGGGGGGTAGGTTCGGGTACAACTCGATTCAAGCCGGTAAGAAGTCAGCCTGAACGGCTGGAGGAGGTTACGTGGAGACGATCATTTCCAATCTGGTGACACGCTTTGAGAGAGGCGCGCTCACGCGCCGAGAATTGATTCAGGGATTGGCGATGCTGGCTGCTGCCAGTGGCACGGCGGCCGCCATGCCTCAAGAGGCCGGCTTTAAAGGCGCGAAGATCGATCATGTGAGCATTCAAGTCACGAATTTGCCGCGTTCGATCGATTTCTACAAAAATATGTTTGGTTTCTCGGTGGTGAGCGAGGATAAGAGCAATGAAATTGTGCGCCTGGGGATCAACAAGACCCTCGTTTCGCTGCACCACAAGAGCCCGACGGGGATTGTGGATCACTTCGCCATCGGGGTGGACCCGTTCAACAAGGAATCGGTTACGCGCGTTTTGAACCGGCGCGGCGCAACTCCGGAAGAAAACACGGATGCCGGCTTTCACATCAAGGATCCGGAAGGGCTCAGCGTGCAGATCGTTCAGAGCTGACTTGGCAAATACGTGTCGCGAGCTCGACCGCCAAGAGCGGGCCGATAAGCTGATTCATTTGACGCTGGCGAAGGCGTAGAATGCGCTCCTAAGGAGGAAACGATGAAAGTCTGGATGATCGGTTTACTCTTATTGATCAGCTCGCCCGCGTGGGCGCAGCGTCAAGTACCGCAAATTCCGTTTGACTCCGTGCCCAATTTCCTGAAATTGCCGGCGGACATGTATCTCGGCGAAGTCTCCGGCGTGGCGGTCAATTCCAAGGGACACGTGTTCGTCTTCCAGCGCGGCAGCACCAACGGTCCCGCATACGCAGCGGCAGCGGCGCAGCTGCTGGAATTTGGCCCGGACGGTAAATATATCCGCGAGATCGGCCACAACCTCTACGCATGGTCGTTTGCCCATACGGTGCGCGTGGACAAGCAGGACAACATCTGGGTGACCGACAAAGGCTCCGATATGGTCATCAAGTTCAGTCCCGAGGGGCGCGTGCTGATGGTTTTCGGACGCAAGCAGGAAGCTTCCGACGAAGGCACCGGCCCGCTCAAGCATCCCAAGCCGCCCCTTCCCGCGGTGGACGGGATGTTCCGCCAAGTGACCGACGTGACCTGGGACCCAGCGGGGAACGCTTACATCAGCGACGGCTACATCAATTCGCGCGTGGCCAAGGTGGATAAGGACGGCAAGTGGCTGAAATCCTGGGGCGAGCCGGGCGACGGTCCGGGCCAGTTGAATACCCCTCACAGCATCGCTGCCGATGCTCAAGGCAACATCTATGTGGCCG
>QHYR01000085.1 GCA_003223315.1 Acidobacteriota bacterium
AGCTCTGTTTGCGCAGCCGGAAGTAGGTGAAGTCGGCGGTCTGCACGTTGGGCGTTTCCAATTTTTCGCTCTCCGCCTGGCACAGGGCGGCATTCGCCGCCCGCAAAACGTCGAAAACTTCGCCGGTGAACCACGATTCATGGCGAAACTCGAAGGCCACACGCGCGCCGCGCGGCAATTGCGCCAGGAAATCACTGAGCCGCGGCAGATCGCAGCGGAGAAACGGCGGCAATTGGAACAACACCGGGCCCAGTTTGCCGGCCTCGTGCAGGGGGCCGAGGGCCGCCAGAAAGCGCGAGGTCCACTCCTCGGCATCTTTCAGCCGCTTGACGTGCGTGATGTTCTGATGCGCTTTCACGGCAAATTTGAAATCCGCGGGCGTGGTAGCGATCCAGCCCGCCAGCAATTTTTCGGTGGGGAAACGACGAAATGTGTAGTTCAGCTCCACCGAATTCAACCGGCTGCTGTAATAGCCGAGGAATTTGGCAGGGGCGAGTTTCGCGGGATAAAATTCTGGCTTCCATTGCGGGTAGGCCCAGCCGGATGTGCCTGCATACAGCTTAGCCATGTTTTTCTTGGCCCGCTCGCGGTCTCGCCAGCCGCGCGGAGCGGCTTCGCCGGCGCAGGATGCGCGTCGAACGCAAGCACAACTCCGAGCCAAAGATTCTCCGAACTATAGCAGCTTCTCCTACGCTCTCACAGGGCGCCAGCAAAGGTTGGCGGAGAAGTTCGATTGACACGCAAACCCCAAGGAGTAAACTTCGCTCACGATTTCCTAGGATGATGATATCTCCTGAGAAACAAAATCTCCGAAGGGAAGCGATGCGTAGAGCGGGCCTGACGCTGTTAGCAATCGCCTTTGGCGTGCTGATTGGATTTTTCGCGGCGAATCGCTGGTCGGTTCACGGACAGGCGCGGCCCGGCTCGGGTTTCGCCGCCGTGCCGGGCGAGATAGGCGGCTGGGATCTCACCGGACCCTACGATGTGGTGAAGGATTGGCCCAAGCCCCTGAGTCAATTGCCGGGGCACGAAAAGTGGACGTGGGGCTCCGTGGAGGGTGTCTTCGCTGAAAGCCCCAATCGGGTATTCATCTTTCAGCGCGGAGAGTTGCCCTTGCTGACGCGGCCGCAGGGCAAGCCTGTTCCGGACTTCGGTCCGAGTCTTTCGTTTCCCGTGGGCCAAGTCCCATTCCGTAACGCTTCCCAAGGACCCGTCTCCAGCCCGCCCGGAGCCGGCGGTCCGGGAGCGGATCCTTCCGACCCCGCACAGGCTTGGAAAGGAAGAATGGGCATCGACGCTCGCTGGGAACACCTGCTGGTTGCCGTGGACGCCAACGGCAACATCACCGAGCAATGGACGCAGTGGGATTCGCTTTTCAAGCGGCCCCATGCCATCTATATCAATCCCTATGATCCGGACAAATACGTCTGGGTGGTCGACGATCACAATCACGCCGTCTTCAAGTTCACGCACGATGGCAAGCAGCTCGTCCAAACTATCGGCACAAAGGGCGAGGCCGGCGAGGATGACAAGCACTTTAATCGTCCGACCTACATTGCCTGGCTGCCGGACAGCACTATGTTCGTGTCCGATGGGTACAACGGGCACCGCGTCGTGAAGCTGGACAAGAATGGCAAGTTCCTCATGGCCTGGGGCGAAAAAGGAAATCCTCCCAACGAGACGCGGCCGGGCTACTTCAACGTGGTGCATGGAATCGCCGCCGATCCCGTGTCGCGCCGCGTTTATGTAAGCGACCGGGGCAATCGCCGCATGCAGGTGTTTGACGAGAACGGAAAATTCATCGAGCAGTGGCCGTTCGCGAATCCATCATCGGTGAACTGCCTGTACATCGGGGCCGATCGGAAGGTGTGGGCTTTTGAAGACACGACCGCCAAAGTGGTGGAGTACGACTCCGACGGCCACCTTCTGTACGCCTGGGGCGCTCTGGGCGATTATCCCGGCGCCTTGTTCAACATGCATGGAGCAAGCGTGGACCAGGAAGGCAATCTGTATATCGCCGAAGTTGCCGGCGGCCGGGTGCAAAAGTTCCGCCCCCGCCCGGGCGCGAATCCCGAGTTCCTCGTGAGCAAGCCAGTCTACGCCGCGTGGAAATAAGGTTGCCGCGCCAAAGTCCACGGTGCAGTAGCGCCCGAGGCCTCGGCAAGAGGCGCTCGGCGCGTTAAAGAAGTCGGGGCTTTCGCGCTAAAAAAAGTAGTGACCATCCGAGCAGGGTCCGGTTTTCGGACTGCGGTGGAGTCCACCGGAGTCCTGACACCGGAGATGGTGATCCCGAGCGAGCAAAGAGAGCGAGAGATCCGTCTGAGGTAACCTTCGGGCCGGCCTGCGCTCTCTGTGAGTTCGATTTTGTCACGCATTCGCGACTCCTGGCGCCGTTTGAATCTTGCGGATGGCGTCGCGTGCGCGGTAGTGCTCACCTATTTGCTCCTCACTCTCTTTGGCCCGCAACTTCGTCTCCCAACGCTCTGGTTATCGCGCGTACTTGCGGCAGTTGCGCTTGGCTATTTGGCGATTCGACTGCTCGGAGCTCGCGCGCAATGGCTATGGGGCCTCCGCAACCAGTTGATCGCGGTTTATTTCTCTCTCTCTATTCTTCCAATCCTGCTGCAACTGATCATGAGCGGGCTTGCGCTTTATCTCCTGTATTGGCATTTCGGCGCCTATCTCGTCTACGCCGATCTCGAAAAACGCATTGAGCAAGTCGCGTCCACCGCCGATACGCTCACGACCGCGTACGCCCTCGAGATTGCTTCGACAGGCACCAGCGCCCCCGTGGGAGTACCTTCCGAACCGCCGCCGCACACGGCGATATTTCTATCCGCGGCCCAGGAAAGTCTGCCCGGCCTCAAAATCGAAGTGGGCGCAGGCCAGGAGTTGCTCGCGCGGGCCGCCGACCGGCGCCGGTTGCGATTCGCGGGCCTGGTGGCAGACCACGACGCGCTGGAGTTGCGCGCCGTCATCGAGCGGCGCGTGAATGGCCGGCAGCTCATCGTCTCGGCCGAAGTGCCGGTGACGCCACAATTCGTGGCCACACTCGAGCCGCGTCTCGGCCCGATCGAAATCGTGACCACGCGTCTGGCGCAGCAGGCGCGTCCGCCTACATTCACTTATCACAGCCGCGGCCGCGCTCTGATTGCCCTGCGGCAGGTGCAGTCTGCGGGCCGGGCGCTCGCTCCGCGCGCGCATTGGTTCGATTACAGCGTGAGCGGTTTCGCCAGGCTCGATGCGGTCAATCTGGCGGACGTATCCAACCCCGCCGCCGACGTTCCGGTGATCGTGGGCTACACTGCGCGCGCTTCGCAGCTCAATACCCGGCTGCTGGCGCTCGTCGGCGAATGGGGTGGCGTCGCGGTGACGGCGCTGCTGGTGGTCGGCGCCATGTTTGTGCTGATCGAACTCGCCGCCCTCGCCGGCTGCATTTCTCTTACGCGCTCGATTACGCGCGCCGTGAATGATCTCTACCAGGCCACACGTTACGTCGAGTCCGGCGACTTCGGCCATCGCATTCAAATCCGCCACCGCGATCAGCTCGGCGCTCTCGGCGAATCCTTCAACTCCATGACCGCGTCCGTCTCCACGCTGATCGCCGAACAGCGCCAGCGCCAGAGGCTCGAGCACGAGCTGGCCATCGCGCGCGAAGTCCAGGCGCAGCTTTTTCCCAAGGAAAAGCCGGCCGTGCAGGGCGTCGAGATCGAAGCCGTTTGCCGTCCCGCGCGCGTGGTCAGCGGCGATTATTACGATTTCCTGCCGCTCGGCCCGGGACGACTGGGCATCGCCCTGGCGGACATCAGCGGCAAAGGCATCTCCGCGGCGCTGATCATGGCCAGCCTGCAAGCCGCTCTGCGCAGCCAGGCGCTATTCAACGGCCGCGGCCCCGGCAGCACGGCGGACATTGTCGCGCGGCTCAATCAGCACCTGTGTCACAGCACCGGCCCGGATCGTTTCGCTACGTTCTTTTATGGCGTTTACGACGCACAGACGCACCGGCTGGAATACACCAATGCCGGCCATCCCGCACCGCTTTGCATCGCCGGCCAGCAAGTGCAGCGCTTGAGCGCCGGCGGCACAGTGCTGGGGCTATTCGATGATCGCCATTACGAATCCCAGATCATCGACATCGCGCCGGGAAGTCTGCTGATCGCCTATAGCGACGGGCTAACCGAAGCGGAAAATCCGGATGGGGAGGAATTCGGCGATCAGCGCGTGTTGGATGTGGCTTTGCGCCTGGGTCAAGCCCCGGCCGGCGCGGTGCTCAAGAATTTGCTCGAGGTGGTCGATCAATGGACGGGCCCCGCCGAGCTCGACGACATCACCCTCGTCGTCGCCCGCTTCTGACCATCCGATCAGGTCTTCCGGCGAAAGTCTACCTACAGGATGAGCTTTCGCCGGTTAACGAATCAACGTTCGGAGTGTCGGGGCTTTAGCTGGAGCCTCTCCTATTCGAACCCTCTCGTCACCCCATTAGGAGCGCTAGCCACACCGTGTTCCACCTGCTGCCAGCGTCCATTCAGCTTGACCCAGGTATCCCCAAACACTCGATCCGCAGTATCGACTTTGCCGTTGTAATGCAGGGCCGAGCTGCTGTGTCCAGTCACGACAACTACGTTGTCGCCAAAGGCAATCAGTCGAATATGGTCATGCTTAAGGTGGTCCATGTGCATATGCCCCGATTGTGTATCCGCCAGGACCTGGGCTTTGGTAAGCCTTTCGCCAATTCCAAACCTCTCACTGACGGAGATGAAATGGTCCGCCATGAGGCGGCCCCTTGCGGCTACATCGTTGATTGGAGAAGCTTCAGCGCTCATCTGAAGGACTTTAGATTGATAAAAGTCATCTAGGACTTTTCGGGCCTCTTTTGTTGCAACTTCTCCAACCGTATCCTCCGAGCCGGGCAGCGGGTATTTTACGATCTCCACTTTCTTCTCGGTAGTAACTTGGCCGGTGAGAAAGCCAGCAAAGCCCACAAAGGCAATTGCGATCAGCAGCACAATTCTTTTTGTCATTGAAACATCCTCCTTATTCAATACGAGTGAGCCGTTTTAATGTGCGTGCGATTCCCCCACTTCATGTAACATCTCCTCAGTGCTGCTCGCTCCGGCTTAAATCGTTCCGGACGATCTCGCCGCCCTTCATCACAAATTTCACTCGCTGGAGTTCTGTGATGTCGTTCAGGGGGTTGCCGGACACTGCGATGATATCTGCATATTTGCCTTTCTCAATGGATCCAACTCGGTCCTGCCAGCCCATCATTTCCGCGTTCACTGTGGTTGCAGCATGCAAAGCTTGCGCGGGTTTCATGCCGTAGTTGACTAGGTATTCTAATTCTTTGGCTTGCTGTCCATGGTCCAGCGAACCGCTGGCCGGGTTGGATGAGAAGGCGATCTTAACGCCAGCTTTGAGCGCTTTTTGCAAGGTAGCTTTCTGCATCGCCGCTCGGCTGTACTGGCCACCGGTTTTCTTCAGATCAGCTTGCTCCTCCGCTTTTCCATTCGCTAGCTCCATAGTCAGGAAGATGCCCTTTTCAGCCAGCTTTATGAGCCATTCCTGGTCGAAGTCCGTTCCAAACTCGATCGAGTCGCAACCCACCTCAATCGAGTCCCGCAAAGGTGTACCTCCCCAGGCGTGGCAGGCTGCTTTAACCCTTTGTCGATGTGCTTCATCGACAATCGCCTTTTCCTCCTCCAGGGTCATCGATGGAGTAATCGCAAGTCTTCCGTCGGGCTGAAAATGAGTACCCTCGGGTTTGTCAGCAAAAACCTTGATAAAATCAGCGCCGTATTTGATGTTCTCTCGCACGGCTTTACGCCCTTCCCAGGGCGAGTCAATAGCGCGCGCCCCCATGGGCGCCGTCACCTCCGGCGAGAAGCGGACTGCTCCGTAGCCTTCGCCCCAACCGGTGCCTATCAAAGCTACCGTCGCCACCTGCAAGCGCGGCCCTGGAATCACGCCTTCGTTGATCGCGCGGCGAACGTCTGTGTCGCTGTACATGGCACCTACGCTCATCATGTCCCGTTCCGTGGTAAAGCCTGCTTCGAGGTCCGTCTTTACATTCACCACGGCCAAGATGGTGCGATATTGCCAGGAATTTTCTAGAAACATCCTGGGGTTAAGTCCCAGTGCTTGCGACTTAAACATGTGCGCATGACCATCAATCAGCCCCGGTAACACGGTGGCCTTTCCCAGATCGATTTCCTGCGCGCCCGCGGGAATCTTTACGCTTCCGGCCGCTCCCACCTCGGCGATACGATCACCTTCAATGACGATCACTTGGTTGCTCAACAGCCCGTCGGAGTTACCGGCGAACAATTGCCCGGCATGAATCACGACTACCTTCTGACCGTCGGCCCCCAGGCAAGAGCCGACGAATCCGAAGACGAACAACACGAAGCCGATTACCAATTGCCGCTTCATCGAACAACCTCCGCAAAAAGGATGCAAGGAGCCGAGTTCGGCTGGAGTCATTGAGTCTCCTCCCGCTATAGCAATTGAGGTTGCAGCAGGTATAACACAAAAACGGTCCTCCGCTGATGAGGCGGGATCGGGCGGCTGCTGTATCCAGTTGTATCCAATAAGACCTGAAAGTGCTGAAAATCGTGTCATTGGCTGGCAACGCTTGACAGTTTGCTCGTTGATTTGGTCGGCGAGAAAGCGCTGCAAAACAAAAGCGTTCCCTCCATCTCACTGAAAAATAGCGCTGATGGAAAAGAGGGTATAGCGATACCGGGATTCGAACCCGGATTTCGGCCTTGAGAGGGCCGCGTCCTAACCCTTAGACGATATCGCCATTCAAATCAAAATACGACTGTTAAGCGAAAATCGCAACTGTTGGAGGGACTCTTGGATTGCTGACGCAAGCCTCAAACCAAAAGAATCTCGCGGGCCGAACGATGCGATGTCCGCGCAGTACGGAAATAATTCAAAAACGGTAAGTACCGACCATCTGCAGCAGATGTACGTCGGGGGCGCTGTGCTGGAGCGTGATGCCGCCACCGCTGATCGTCGGAATCTCGTGCGCGACGTGTACAAAATTGTATCGGCCGCCCAGCGAAAATCGTTTGCTGAGGGCATATTCAACCCCCGCCATCGCATCCGCAGAGAGGCTGGTGGAGCCGCCCCTGAGGCTCAGGATGATGCTGCCGCCGGGCCTGGAGTCCACCAACCATTCAAGCCCCGCAGCCCCGGCTCCAGCGCCGATGTAAGGCGCGAGTCGCGCGCTCGGCCGCCTCGGCCGGTACACCAGATTTGCCATGCTGAGCCAGGTGTGCATATCGCCGTTGAGCGGTATGTCAGCGGGAAGCGGGGCACCTGATTGGGAAAATGTGCCCACCAAATCATGCGAATCGTACAAAGTCCAGCCGCCTTCTCCTTCAACGCCCAAATGATCAGTGAAGCGGTAACCAATCACGAAGCCCACAAAGCCGGAGGCATTGAATTTCAGGGTCCCATTGCCAATGATCGCTCCGGTCAGATTTGCGGTGACACTTTGCGGAATGATGGGACCGACGCCTATGCCGATGTAAAACTTATCCGGCTCAGTTCCCTGCGCAGATACGCCTGGTGCTACGAATGAAATGCAAATAATGGCGACAAAGCGAAGGAGCAGTTTGGGGCACATTTTCATAGTGGAGATTTATATCAGCGGCGCTGGGGTAGCGTTTGTAAATCGTTGGTCAAATTCTCGTCGAAGATTTGACGCCCCGCTCGCGAGCAGGCTATGCGCTGCCGGCGCGCGGCGCGCCGCGCCAGGGCCATTCGCCGCGCCGCAAGGCGCGAAAGAAATACAGCGCGAGGCCGGCAACCAGCAAAACAACGGCGTAGCGAATTTCCCGCAGGAAATTCGGCCGGGAAATCAAAATGTAGATGAATCCGGCGATGGCGCAGAGCGCCGGCAGCGGATAAAGCCACATGCGGAAAGGCCGCGGCATTTCCGGATGCCGCGCGCGCAAAATCAGCAAGCCCACCTGCTGCAATAGAAATTGCAGCAGAATGCGAATCACCACCAGCGCCGCAATCACGTCGGCCAATTGCAAAAGGCAGAACGCCGCCGCGACCACTCCCATCACCAGCAGCGAAACATGGGGAAATTTGTGGCGCGGGTGCAGCCGGCCAAACACCTCGAAATAATTCCCGTCGAGCGCGGCGGCGTAAGGCACGCGCGAATACCCCAAGAGCAAAGAGAAGATCGATCCGAAGGCGGTCCAGAGAATCAGCACTGTAGCCAATTTGCCGGCCCAGCCGCCGTAAATCTGCTGCATGAAGACGGCAATCACCGAGGAGCGCGCGTTCTCGCTCGTCTGCCCCTGAAGCTGCTGCCAGGGAATTACGCCGAGCACGCTGACGTTCATGAGTAGGTAGATCACCGCGACCAGCCCAACCGAGATCAACACGGCGCGCGGCACGTTGCGCTCCGGCTTCTCCACCTCGCCCGCCAGATAACAGATGTTGTAATAGCCCCAGTAATCGTAGGCCGTCACGAGCAACGCCGCGCCGAGGCCGGTAAAGAAGCTCGTGGAAGGCGTGAACGCGCCCGGCGGAAAATCAAAAGCTTGCGCGGCATGAAAATGCGTGATGCCCGCGGAGATCACCCAGGCGACCGTGACCAGCACGCCTCCCCACAACCATTTCGAGAGCCGCCCGATGCTGGTGATGCGGCGATAGAGCAGCACGACTGCGAACGCGCACGTGCCCATGGCCAGCCAGGTTCCCGGTGTAATGACGACGTTTGCTTCGAGCCGGCCGAGCAGCGGAATCGCGAGATGCAAATTGTGTCGCAACCACACTCCGCGCAGATTCGGCCAGAGATAGCCCGCGTATGCTGCGAGGCCAATGCAGCCGGAGGCAATCGAGAGCGGCGCGCTGAAGGTCAATTGCCAGATGAAAAGAAACGACATCATGCGGCCCAGGCCCTTGGGACCATAAATCTGTTTCAGATATTCGTAGGGCCCGCCGGCGCGCGGCATGGATGCACCGAGTTCGGCGACCACCAGGCCGTCGCAGACCGACAGGACAGCCCCAAGAAGCCATCCGAGCAGCGCTTGCGGGCCGTGCATGGCGACGACCACCAGCGGCAGCGTAATGAATGGGCCCACGCCGATCATGTCCAGCATATTCAAGGCGACGGCGCTGCTCAGGCCCATGCCGCGGATCAAGTTTTCCGGAGGCCTTTGGGATTGCGGTGGCGAATCGGGCTGCGTCTGGTGGAGATTTGAAGAATGTTGCGGAGAACCGTGTGACGCGCCGCCTTTGGTGGAAGGGGTCACAGCGTCGGGCGCTCAGGCGCCGGCGCTAACGGCGGTTTCCAACACGCGGCGGTAATACGCCTCGTAATGAGGGATGACGTCCTCCGCGCAGAACCTGCGACGAGCGTCTTCCCGGGCGCGCTGGCCCATCTCTCTGCCGCGATCCGCGCGCGATAGAATTTCGATGGCGAAACGTCCGGCGGAGCCGACGTCGCGCGGTTCCACCAGGTAACCGTCCGCGCCGTGCTGGACGACGTCGGGCATCCCGCCCACGTTGGTGCCAATGACGGGCACTTCGCAGGCCATCGCTTCCAGGGCCGCCAGGCCGAAGGCTTCGAGATCGGAGGGTAACAGGAAAAGATCGGCTACGCCGAGCTTTTCGTATACGCGATCCTGCTTACCCAGCAGGAAGACGTCTTTTGTAAGACCCTTGCGCCGGATGGTCCATTCGACGGCTCCGCGATCCGGGCCGTCGCCCATCAGCACGAGCTTGGCGGCCATCTTGCTGCGAACGAGGTCGAAAATCTCCACCACATCGGTCACCCGCTTGACCGGCCGGAAATTCGACAGGTGCATCAGGATGGGCTCGCCGCTGGGCGCCCACCGGGCGCGCAGCGCGGGGTCGTCTTTGCGGCAGTAGATGTCGCAATTCACGAAATTGGGAATCACCTCGATGGGCCGCTTGATATCGAATACTTCGATGGTTTTGTTCTTAAGATAATTCGAGATGCAGGTCACGCCGTCGGACTGCTCGATGGAAAAGCGCGTGATCGGCAGAAAGCTGCGATCATTGCCGACCAGAGTGATGTCGGTGCCGTGCAGGGTGGTGATAAAAGGCAGTCGGCGCGGCGCGGCCATGGAGCGCGCCAGTATGGCGCTGACCGAATGGGGAATGGCGTAGTGCACATGCAGCAGATCGAGCCGCGCGGATTCGGCCACCTCCAGCATTTTCACGGAAAGCGTAAGCGCGTAAGGCGCGTGATCGAACAGCGGATAATTGGAAACTTCCACTTCGTGAAACGTGATGCGGTCGTTTGCCGCGAGCCGCACCGGCGGCGCATAACTGATGAAGTGCACCTCGTGTCCGCGGGCCGCCAGCTCCGTGCCTAATTCCGTGGCCACGACGCCGGAGCCGCCGTAGGTGGGATAGCAGGTGATTCCGATTTTCATATCGTCGCGCTTTGTTCGTGCCTTCTCAGTGTCGCAATTCGAGCGGCGACCATGTTACACCATCTGCCGCAAGGGCTGCCCAGCGGAGCAAATGCAGTCAAAGCCCGGGACTAACCTTTATGGCAAGTGGTGGGATATGCTATGCGGACGGGAACCGTGACGCCAGAGACGACAAAACTCGGGGACGAACGGCAGGCGTCCACGTGGACGCGCATTGGCGCTATCGCGCTCAGCTTGTTGGCGCTGACGATCATCGCGCTGGCGTTCTCGGGGGCTGTGCGTGGGCAAGCGCCGGCTGCATCGTCTTCGCCGCCAAACGATCCGAGTAGCGTCGCGGCGGCGCCTTGGGAATGGCCCACGCCGGATGCGCGTCCTCTCGAGATCGATCGCGGCGCCGCAGGAGTCTGGCAGACGCTTCTGAAGCTGCGCACGCGCGCAAGTCTTCTGCTGTTGACCGCGCATCCCGACGACGAAGACGGCGGCATGCTCGCGCACGAATCTCGCGGCCAGGGCGCGCGCGCCATTCTGCTCACCCTGAACCGCGGCGAGGGCGGCCAGAATGTGATGTCGGACGATTTCTGGGACGCGCTGGGCCTGGTGCGCACCGAAGAACTGCTGGCGGCGGACCGTTATTACGATGTGCAACAATTCTGGACCACGGTGGCCGATTTCGGCTTCTCGAAGACGCGCGAAGAAGCGCTGCAAGTGTGGGGTCACGACCGGTTGCTCGAAGACGCCGTCCGCGTGGTGCGCATGACGCGGCCGCTGGTGATAACCTCGGTCTTCGTCGGTGGGCCCACCGATGGCCACGGGCATCACGCCGCTGCCGGGCAGATCGCGCAGGAAGTTTTCGCGGCGGCGGGCGACCCGAAGATGTTTCCGGAGCAGATTCGCGCCGGGCTGCGGCCCTGGTCGCCTGTGAAGATGTACGCCCGCGTGCCCATTTTCCCCATCAGCGATAAGGGCATGTTCGATTCGGCCACGGGAAAATATCTCCCCGTGCGTTTCTACGACTTCATTCACAAGACGTGGTCGGATGGGCCGCTCAGCACCACTCTGGAAATTCCCGAAGGCGACGGCGACCCGGTGCTGGGCGCGAGCTTCACGCAAATCGCGCGGCAAGGGTGGTCGCTGCAGAAATCTCAGAATGGCGGGGGCGGAATTCCGCTCGCCGCGCCGGTTGCGTCGCCTTACCACCGTTTCGGTTCATCGATTCCGGCCGCCGATAAAGAGCAATCGTATTTTGATGGCGTGGACATTTCCGTCGGCGGTATTGCTGATCTCGCTGGCGCGCAAGATAACGCCTTCTTGAAAGAAGACCTGCGCCGCATCAATTCCGTTGTCGAGCGGGCCATGGCAGGTTTTTCCGTGAGCGAGCCGGAAAAAATCGCGCCCCTTCTCGCCGAAGGCTTGAAGGAAACGAATGCCCTCCTCGCGCAGGTGGCGCCGAGCAAGCTCTCCGAGGAAGCAAAATACGATGTGAGCTTTGAGTTGCGCGCCAAGCAGGACCAGTTTCAAAAAGCCATCATTCAGGCGCTGAACTTTTCGCTCGAAGCCACCGTTGCTCCCAATCGCGAACCCAACCGGGGGAATCCGCTTTTCGCCCTGCCTCCGGAAACGATGAAATCACTCGTGCCCGGCGAGCAGTTTGTCTTACGCGTGCACGTAAATAATCCGGGCGCGGCGGCGCTTCCGCTCAACCGCATTTGGCTGGAGACTCCGGCGGGGGAATCGTGGAACGTCAGCGCGGAATCCGCCGTTCCGACAAGCCTTGAAGCACGGCATGCTCTGGATCAGCGCTTCAACGTGCGCTCGCCGCAAGATGCCGCACCGACGCGTCCTTATTTCTCGCGGCCAAACGAAGAGCTGCCCTATTACGACAAAGTGGACGAGCGCTACCGCAACTTGTCCTTTGCTCCCTACCCCCTGGCGGCCTGGGTTGAATTCGCCTATATGGGCGTGCCCGTGCGCCTCGGCCAGGTGATCCAGGCCGTGCAGCAGCAGACCGGCCAAGGCATCGTGCTCAATCCGCTCGTGGTGACGCCAGCGATTTCCGTGAGGATCTTCCCCGACGCCGGCATCACGCCGCTCGGCTCGAAATCGTTCGCGCTTGCAGCGCAAGTGCACACCGAAGCGGAGGCGGGCGCGAAAGGCACGGTGCGGCTTGATCTGCCCGAAGGCTGGCATTCCGAGCCCGCCTCGGCTCCCTTCGCGCTCGAACGCGCAGGCCAGGAACAGATCGTGCGCTTCGAGGTGATCGCCGATCGCCTGGAGACCAAGCCCTACACGGTGACCGCGGTCGCCGAGTCGGGTGGGCGGCAATATCGCGAAGGCTTCATCACCGCAGGCTATCCAGGGCTGCGTCCCTATAATCTTTACGTTCCTGCGACCTACCGCACTTCCGGCGTGGACGTGAAAATTTCTCAAGGATTGCGCGTGGGATACGTGATGGGCACGGGCGATACGGTGCCGCAGTCGCTCGAAGATCTCGGCGTGCACGTGCAACTCCTGAACGCGCAGGACATCTCCGGCGGCGATCTGCAAAAGTACGACGTGGTGCTGCTGGGGGTGCGCGCCTATACGGCCCGGCCGGAACTCGTCATCAGCCACAACCGGCTGCTCGAATACGTCCGCAATGGCGGCGTGGTGATCGTGCAATATCAGTCCGTGCAGTACGATCACAATTTCGGGCCCTATCCTTATACCTTGCCCAATGATGCCGAGCGCGTCGTGGACGAACACTCACCGGTCAAATTCGTTGATCCGAAGAGTCCGCTGCTCACCTGGCCGAACCAGATCAACCAATCCGATTTTGCGGGGTGGGTCGAGGAACGCGGCCACAGCTTTCTGAAAACGTGGGACCCGCAATACGTCGCGCCGCTCGAGACGCATGACCCGGATCAAGACCCGCAGAAGGGCGGCTTGGTTTATGCGCGATATGGGCGCGGAGTTTACGTTTACGTCGCGTTCGCGCTATATCGGCAATTGCCCGATGGCGTCCCGGGCGCCTATCGGCTGTTTGCAAATTTATTGAGCTTGCCGCGCAATCCGGCGTTCAAGCAGCCAGCCGGCGCCAGTAACAGCGCCCGCCGCTAACATTTCAGAGCCGTGGTGGACGATGAGCAAAAATGCCCGGTAACCGGGAAACGAAAGTACGCCACTGAAGGCGAGGCACTATCTACAGCCGCACATCAGATCGCGATTGCCAACGCGCCTAAGCTCCGAACCTATCGATGCCAATGGTGCGATGCCTGGCATCTGACGAAAGCCTCAGGCAAAACCACAAAGGATCGCGGATGAGGCAGGAAGCGGCGCGGTAAAGAGCGCGCCGCTAGCCGCTCTCGACGTTCGCTAATCGCGCCTCCGCTTCTGCTGTACTTATTGCATTGCTGGCGAATGTGGTAGACTCCGCCGAGACCGGCGCGGAGCAAGACCAGGGTGACCAAGGCCTAGCGACAGCTTCTTGCTTGCTCCCCGCCAAGAATCAAAGACGCAGCACTCCGAAACAGCGAGGCTTAAGGCATGGCCACACATGATGCCGAATCATCGGCGCGCAATGCTCGCAAGAAGCCCTTTTACCGAACTCTCTGGGGCCAGGTGCTCATCGGCGTAGCCATCGGCATCATTCTGGGCTACCTGCGGCCGCAAACGGCCATTGCCATGAAGCCGCTCGGCGACGCCTTCATCCGCGTCATCTCCATGATCATCACGCTGGTCATCTTCTGCACCATCGTGACCGGCATTGCCGGCATGGGGGACCTGAAAAAAGTGGGGCGCGTGGGCGGAAAAGCGCTGCTCTACTTTGAAGTCGTTTCCACGATTGCGCTGCTGATCGGCCTGGTGGTAGGCAATCTGGTGCAGACGGGCGCCGGATTCAACGCCAATCCCGCCACGCTTAACGCCGCAGCCGTGACGAACTACGCGGGCGCGGCGAAAACACAAACCGTGACGGACTTCCTGATGCACATCATCCCCACGACCGTGGTGGATGCCTTTGCCCGCGGAGATATCCTGGAAGTGGTTTTCATTTCTGTTCTGTTTGGCCTGGCCATGTCGGTGATGGGCAAGCGCGTCAAGCCGCTGGTGGAGACGATCGAGGGATTGACGCAGGCTGTCTTCGGCGTGGTGAATCTGGTGATGAAGGCTGCCCCGATTGGCGCCTTCGGGGCCATGGCCTTCACCATCGGCGCCTACGGCCTCAAATCGCTGGGGCCGCTGGCGAAGCTCGTGAGCGCGGTTTGGCTCACCTCGATTTTCTTTGTGCTTATCGTGCTGGGAGCCATTTGCTGGGCGTCCGGTTTTGGAATTATCCGGTTCCTTGCCTATATCAAGGAAGAGATCATCCTTTGCCTCACCTTGAGCTCTTCCGAGCCGGCGCTGCCCACGTTGATGGAGAAGATGGAGAAGCTCGGTTGCTCGAAGGCCCTGGTCGGCTTGGTCGTGCCCACCGGCTACACGTTTAACACCGATGGCAGCAGCATCTACATGACACTGGCGGCCCTTTTCGTGGCCCAGGCCACCAATATTCACCTCACCATCGGGCAGCAATTAACGATTTTTGCCGTCGCCGTCCTGACGTCCAAGGGCGCGAGCGGTGTGCAGGGCGCGGCCTTCATTGCCCTGGTCGGCACGTTGATGGTTATTCCCAGCATCCCTGTTGCCGGCATGGCTTTGATTCTGGGCGTGGACCGCTTCATGAGCATGGCCCGAGCGACCACCAACATGATTGCCAACGGAGTCGCCACTGTAGTCCTGTCGCGTTGGGAGCACGAGCTCGACCGCTCGACTTTGCGACGCAACCTGGGACTTCCTTTCGAACTGGCCACGGCTCCGTTGGAACCGGCGACGGCGGCCAGGAAATCCGTCGGTTAGAATGCCGAATCCGCGTCGCCACTTGCTCGCCGCAGCGATGCGCTGCGCGAAGCCTGAAGTGCGGGAACAGTGTTCGTGAAGCCCGAACCAGTCCTCTTCACCTTTCACAAAATCCGGGAACAAAGCGAGCACGGCAATGCTGCAGCCTGGCGCGCTTTGCTCGATTTCTATGGCCCTGTGTTTTTTCGGCTGCTCGAGATCCACGGAGCAATCCGCCGGCAAGAGGCTTCGCCGATTGTGAAGAAGATGCTGGCGGAGCTTACCGCCAATGGCTTCGAGCGGCTCCGAACCACTTCACGCCAATCGGAACGCGAGTTTCTGGGAGATCTTCGCGCTCGGCTGCTCGAAATGGCGCCTGAAGCCAGTACGTCCGAGAACTCGCAGGTTCCGGCGAGTGGCGCTTTTGAGCCGGAAAAAGTCGCCAAGCTGCTCGACGGTGTTCCCCTGCTCCACAAGGAGATGCTCTTTTTCAAGCTTGCCGGTTATACGGAGAATACTCTGGAGCGCCTCATGCGCATCTCGCCGCGCGTGGCCGAAAAGGCCTTCGAGCGTCTCGCGGCGGAATACCAGGCAGCTCGTTCGACCGAGCAAGACCGGTGCCCCTGGCCCGCCGCCTGGCTCGCATTTCTAAAGCACGCCCGAAGCCTCAAGACGGAACATTGCATTCCTGCGCACGAGATCGTGCGCATTCACGATGGGCAAGTGAGTTGGTATGAGAAAGAGCCGGTGGAGAAGCACGTCTCCGGCTGTTTGCATTGCCTGGAAGCCTGGGCGGGATTGCGTGAGGTCGGCTACTGGCGGCGCGCCGCCGACCCGCTTTCGTCTGCCGAAATCGAGCGATTACTCGAAGTCATTCCCGTAGAAAAACCGGCCGCGAAGAAGTCCTTCTTTCAGCGCCTGCGGTCTTAATTGTGCTTCCAGGCGTCTCCCTGAAAGAGCCAATCGAAAATCGGCAGGAAAACGTTATAACGGCCCTCGAAGCCGCCATGGTGCAGCATGTGGTGATTTCTGGCGGCGCGCAGCCATCCCGGCAGCCAGCCGCCCAGGTGGAAACGCCAGTGAATCTCTTCGTAAGCGATGAAATAGATGGTGAAGCCCGCAAACATGCCGACTGCCAGGCCGACGTGCAGGAAAAGTTCCAGTGCCAAAACTGGCAGCGCGTTTAACGCGAATACCAGCACCACCACCCAGGGCGAAGTGGCGAAATTGACATAGCGTGGCTCTTCCGGCGCTCCCGCCGTGTCGTGATGGAGACCGTGACGCTGCACCAAAAATCCCGCGCCCCAATGCAGAAAAAATCGGTGCAGGATGTACTCGAAGGCATTTGCGTACAGCAGTCCCGCCAGAAATCCGGCCGCGAGGTGCAGCGAGTCAAACTGGCGTTCGCCGAAATGACCTAACTGGAGAACCAAGGCCGCCAAAACAGAGCCAATCAGAAGAGCCGTGATTGCGTTGACGCGCTTGACCCTGCGAGCGCGGGCAATCTCGGCAGATCGGTCGAGCTCAGTCATCCTAGTCTCCATTGGGCTTACTCCTCGGCGAGCAGCCGGACGCGCAGCCTCTCCTGCGTATCCGCGTTGAGCTTTGCGCCGC
>QHYR01000252.1 GCA_003223315.1 Acidobacteriota bacterium
TGGCGGTCACGTTGGTTTTGTCATTCCGTGGGTTACTCACGCAGGCGGCCAAACAACAACCATCGCGGACCGGTTTCAGATTGGCTTCCCAATCGGGGTGACCTTCAAGGGGCAAGGCCGCCTGGCGTTGGATTTGGAGATGGTTCCGTCGATCGCAGGCAGCCCACAAACCGTTAGCCTCACCGTTGATCCAGGAGTTGTTTGGGGCTTGTCTCACGGCTTTGCGATAGGGATGCGGATGGCGTTCGACGTCAATTCTTCTCAATTTGGATTCATCCCCCTCGTGAATAAGAGCTGGGACTTCAAAGAGCCGAAAGGCATTTTCAAGCGATACTTCGTTGAAGTAGACCTGCCATTTAAGTTCAATCGTCCGGCCGGCGGGCCCGGCACCAATCCGTTTACCTTCGCCACGCACTTTGGCCTCGGCTTCTGAGTTAGGAGGCTTTCGCCGCAAGAGGCAGCCTTTTCGCGGAAGGGGGTTTCGCCGCAGGGCGTCGCGAGATTGACGACCCGCTCGGGTCGTCAATCGTAGTATTCGGAGCCCAGGTGCGTGATCAACTCTTCGCCCATCATCCAGCGCAGCGTGTTTTTCAGTTTCATGAGCTGGATGAATAAGTCGTGCTCGGGATAGAGCTGCGGCGCGCACATGGGCGATTTGAAATAGAAGCTCAGCCATTCCTGAATGCCGTGCATGCCGGCGCGCTGCGCCAGATCGAGGAAGAGCACCAGATCGAGCACGATGGGCGCGGCGAGAATGGAATCGCGGCAGAGGAAATCCACCTTGATCTGCATGGGGTAGTTGAGCCAGCCGAAGATATCAATATTGTCCCAGCCTTCTTTGTTGTCGCCGCGCGGCGGGTAATAGTTGATGCGGACTTTGTGGCAGATATTGCCGTAGAGCTTGGGATAAAGCTTGGGCTGGAGAATATATTCGAGGACCCCGAGCTTCGATTCTTCCTTGGTTTTGAAGGAGTCGGGATCGTCGAGAACTTCGCCGTCGCGATTGCCGAGGATATTGGTGGAAAACCAGCCGTTCAGGCCGAGCATGCGCGCCTTGAAGCCGGGCGCGAGGATGGTTTTGAGCAGCGTCTGGCCGGTCTTGAAGTCTTTGCCGCAGATGGGCACGTTGTGTTCGCGCGCGAACTGCTGCATGGCGGGAATATCCACGGTGAGATTGGGCGCGCCATTGGCGAAGGGCACGCCCGAAGTGATGGCCGCCCAGGCGTACAGCATGGAGGGAGCTATGGCGGGATGATTTTTCTTCATGGCCGCCTCGAATTTGGCGGGTGTGGAATGAACTTCCTGCGGCGTGAGGAAAATTTCCGTCGACCCGCACCAGATCACCACCAGGCGCGCGGCTTTGGACTGTTTGCGGAAGCGGGCGATGTCCTCTTTGATCTGCAGCGCCAGCTCGTATTTGTTCTTAGCTTTTTTTATGTGCGGCCCGTCCAGGCGCTTGACGTAATCGCGATTGAAGGCGGCCTTCATGGGCCGAATGGTGGAAAGAAATTTTTTGGCCTGCATGAGGTCTTCGGGCGAGAGCACGGCCGCATTGGCGGCGGCATCGTAGGCGGAATCGGGGAAGAGGTCCCAGCCACCAAAGGCCAGATCGTCGAGCGCCGCAAGCGGAACGAATTCCTTGATTAGCGGTGAGCGGTGCTCGGTGCGCTTGCCCAGGCGGATCGTGCCAAGCTGCGTAACCGATCCGACGGGCTGCGCGCCATTCGAGCGAATCAGATCCACGCCGGCCATGAAGGTGGTGGCCACCGCGCCCATGCCACAAGTGAGCACGCCGAGTTTTCCTTGTGGCGGTGCAATGGTCGTGGGCCGGCGCATGAATTCGTTTCCCCCTAGTCTTACCGTCGTAATTGCCGCGAGAGATCGGCCCCGACAGATTAACGAAGGTGCGAGGTCTCAGCCGGGCCGGCGTTCCCCTGGAAGCGGCGGCGTGCGGGCAAAGATGAATATCATGCGGAAAGCGCGCCAGAATTGCAAATGACAGGCGGCGCTTTTCTACTTCTCGCAGTGGGCGTGGCCACTCAGCTTATAATCACGACGATTTTTTGTGAGTTCAGGAGTGGGGCGCGGCCACGGCTTTTTTCGAGGCGGCGCCGCTGGGTTTGGGGCGCAGCGCAGCCAGCATTTGCTCCAGCGGCAGCGCGTTCAGCACATCTTTTTTCTCGATCCAGCCGCGGCGGGCCATCTGCACGCCGTAGCGCATGAGCTGGAGATTGGCGATCGAATGCGCGTCGGTCGATATCACCACGCGCACGCCGCGCTCTTTGGCCATGCGCAGGTAGGCGTCTTTCAAATCGAGGCGATCGGGCGCCGCGTTGCACTCCATGGCCACTCCGCGGCGGCGTGCGGCATCCAGGATGCGCTCCATGTCGTAGGCCATGGCGTCACGCCGCAGCAGGATGCGCCCGGTGGGATGCCCGATGATCTGCACGTAGGGATTCTCGATGGCCGCAAGCATACGCTCGGTGATGGCGGCGCGGTCGAGATTCATGAAGGAGTGAATCGACGCGACCACGATATCGAGTTCGGCGAGGACCTCGTCCGGCAGATCGAGGCGGCCATCTTTGAGGATATCGACCTCGATACCCGCGAGGACGCGAATGCCATCCACCTTGGCAGTGCGAATTTCCCGCATGTGCTCGCGCGTGCGCGCTTCGTCCATGCCATTGGCGACGGTCACGGCTTTGCTGTGATCGGTGATGGCGATGTATTCGTATCCCATCTTGCGCGCGGCCCGCGCCATCTCCTCGATGGAATGCCGGCCGTCGCTGGCGGTAGTGTGCATTTGCAAATCGCCGTGGAGATCGCTTTGCTCGATGAGCCTGGGCAAGCGATGTTGTTCGGCGGCTTCGATCTCGCCGCAATTTTCGCGCAGCTCCGGCGGAATGAAGTCGAGCTTGAGTTTCGCGTAGACCTCTTCCTCGCTGGCGCCGGCGACGCGGCGCTCCTCCTTCAGCGTGGCCAGGGCGTATTCGTTCAGCGTGTAACCCATCTTGATGGCGCGGCCGCGCAGTGAGACGTTGTGTTCCTTGGAGCCGGTGAAATAGATCAGCGCCGCACCGTAATTTTCGGGCTGCAACAGACGCACATCCACCTGCAATCCTTTGGCAACTCGGAAACTGACTTTGTTCTCGCCGCGAGCGAGCACTTGTTCGAGCTCGCCATAGCCGAGGATGTGTTCCTTGATGGCTTCCAGTTCCTTGGGCTGCGTTTCCGGCGAGAGCGTGAGCAGCAGGTCGAGATCTCCGATCGTTTCCTTCCAGCGTCGCAGCGAACCCGCCGGAGTAATCGAGGCGATCGGTCTGCCGTAGCGCTGGATATAGGCGATGAGTTTGGCGGTCTCCTGCTCGGCGACGGGAATGAGGAACCGGCCGGAAATCTTCTTGTAAACCTCGATGGCTTTGAGGATATTCTGTTCGGTTTTCTCGCCGAAGCCGGCGAGGTCGCGCAGTTTGCCTTCGCGCGCGAGTTGTTCGAGCTGTTCGACGGTGCAGCATTTGAATTCGCGCCAAAGAATCAGCGCCTTCTTGGGGCCCAGCGATTGCAGCGTAAGCAGCTCGAGCATGGTCAGCGGATATTTCTTGAGCAGCTTTTTGCGCAGCGCGTAGTCGCCGGTGGAGAGAATTTCGCGGATGTGCTCGGCCATGCGTTCGCCGATGCCCGGAAGTTCCTCGAGCTTTTCCGGATCGCGGGCGATGGCTTCGATCGATTCGGCCAGGCTGGCGATCAGTTCGGCGGCTTTCTCATAACTGCGGTAGCGGCCGATGATGGCACCGTCGATCTCCAGCAGTTGCGCGGTCTCACGCAAAACGCGCGCGACCTCCCGATTTTCCATGGAAGCCTCCGCCTCTATTCGCCGAGGACGTAGGCGAAAACGAGCGGCGCCACAATTGAGGCGTCGGACTCGATGACGAATCGCGGCGTATGGCGGTCCAGCTTGCCCCAGGTGATTTTTTCGTTGGGCACGGCGCCGCTATAGGAGCCGTAGGAAGTGGTGCTGTCTGAAATTTGGCAGAAATAGCCCCACAGGCGGCATTTCTCGCGCAAATCCTGCATGATCAGCGGCACCACGCAGATGGGGAAATCGCCCGCGATGCCGCCGCCGATCTGGAAAAATCCGATGGATTGATCTTTGCTGTTCTGCCGGTACCACTCGATCAACGCGGCCATCTGTTCCAGACCCGATTTCACGACGTGAATATTGCCCACGTCCCCGCGCACCACGTTGGCCACAAAAATATTTCCCAGCGTGGAATCCTCCCAGCCCGGGGTGAAGATGGGCAGATTTTTCTGGCAGGCGGCATAGACCCAGGAGTCTTTCGGATCGATCTCGTAGA
Organism: Acidobacteriota bacterium; assembly: GCA_003223315.1. Classification (GTDB taxonomy): domain Bacteria; phylum Acidobacteriota; class Terriglobia; order Acidiferrales; family UBA7541; genus Palsa-189. The sequence goes on from QHYR01000252.1 coordinate 4,356, forward strand.
ACTCCCGGATATTGCAATTGCGGATGAGCTGGTACATGTATTCGTAGGGGAAACGGCGCTGGCCTTGGCGGTCGGCCTCCTGCCAGTACTTCAGCACTTGGCGCTCGATGCGCCGCATGGCTTCTTCTTCGGGAATGCACGTATCGGTCACGCGATTGAGGCCGCGCTCGCGCAGCGCCAGCTCTTCGTCGTCGGTCAGATTGCGATAGCTGGGAACCCGGCGGTAATGATTGTGCGCGACAAGATTGAAAATATCCTCTTCCAGATTGGCGCCGGTGGTGCAAATGGCGTGCACTTTTTCCTGACGGATCATCTCTGCAAGCGACAATCCAAGTTCCGCGGTGCTCATCGCGCCGGCCATGGCCAGCAGCATTTTTCCTCCCTGCTCCAAGTGGCGGCGATAAGCTTCGGCGGCATCGACGAGGACGGCGGCGTTGAAGTGCCGGAAATGGCGCTTGATGAACTCTGGCACGCTCATCTTCGCGGATTGTGTTTTCAGTCAATCACCTCCGAGTATGATTTTCCTGAATCGTAGACTACCCAAGAGCGAGTTGCAAGCAACTATCGCGTCCTTGGACGCGTTCAACGGTGGCTCCGCAGGCCCGCCGGGAATTCATTTCTGAAAGCGCGAATGAAAGAGAATCGCTGCGACGGATTTCGCGTCGTGCAGAGATCCCCGGCGGATCATCTTTTCCAGAGCGCCGAGCGAAAATTTTCTGCAGCGGATGCGCTCGTCCTCTTCCGGCTGCGCCAGGCCGCGCTGCAATCCCGTGGCGGCGAAGACCCACATGCGCTCGGTGACAAATCCCGGAGAAGGGAAGAGTTCCAGAATTTGGTGCACGCGGCGCGCGGTGTAGCCGGTTTCCTCGATGAGTTCGCGGCGCGCCGCCGCGGGCCGCGATTCTCCCGCTTCCACGCGGCCGGCCACCAGTTCCCAGAGAGAGGTGCCGAGGGCATGCCGGTACTGGCGCACCAGAAGGATCGAGCCATCCGGGAAAATCGGCAGAAGTACGACCGAACCGCGATGCACCACGATATCACGCGTGACCACAATGCCGCCGGGCTCGGCGATGCGATCCTGACGCACGCTGAACACACTGCCTTCATAAAGCGTCTTGGTGTGGAGAACTCGTGCGCGACGATTAGGCATGCTCGTTCCCGATTTTTGACGCGGTGAAACCTCAAAGAGGCCGCCCACCGATCCTCAGAGCGTTGCGCGATGAAGGCTAAGAGAGGTCCCTTGCTCTCCGCTCTCGGCGGATCGCTCGGGAATGACGGCCCTTTGTCGGGTCATCAATTTTACGGAGTGGAGGAAGGAAATACCAGACGGCAAAGATCAGCTTCGCCCAGAGCGGATGCTCCGATCAGCCAGCCGCCATCCTCGGGTCGCAGCCAGGCGAGCTGAAACAGCAGTTGTGAGGTTCCCTCGGGAAGCGAAGTGCCCCCCGGCACGGCGCGCAAGGCCAGCGCGGAATCGGTCTGCGGACGGGTACGAAGACGCAAGCAGCAGCCGGTGCGGCTGACGTTGACGGTGGAGCAAAGCTCGACGAAAAATCTGCCGCTCGAGGTGAGACCACATACAGCGAAGGTAAGCTCGGCAGGAGATCGCGGCTCGCGGCGCGTGGAGCGGAAGGGCTCGGCCCCGGACGTCTGATCGGCAGCCTGCGGCACCAGGTTCGTTGCCCGCGCTGGACGACTCACCGTGCCCTCCTGCCTTCGGGTTTCCTGATCAGTCATTACTTTAACGCAAAACGGGGGCCGTAGTTGCACGAAAATTGTGCAATTTCCGATCTCGTTACGCCAGAGTGGGTTAGCAAGACGCGCGCCCGTAGCCACTCCCTACGAGGAACACCGTTGCTATGCATTTTCTATGCAGGACCAGCAGTTTTGACTTATCGATCTGTCCAACGTAACAGAATACGGCCAGGTCGTTTTTATCAGTCGCCTATGGGCGCTTTTATCCGGTTTTAGCTCATCCCCCCGGCGGCAGCGCGGATCCCACACGGCCATCAAAAGGGGAGTTGGCCGGCCTTGAAGAGCAACGTATACTCGGCTGGGGCCGATTGGGGGGCGAATTGGAATGCAGATGAACACGCAGATGAATACCCACATGAATACCCACATGAATACTTTGATCGTTGATGACGAGAAGCCCGCGCGGGACGAACTGGCTTTTCTGTTGAAGAGCTTTCCGGAAGTAAGTGTCGTCGGGCAGGGAAAGAACGGGCTCGAGGCCGTGTCGCTGATCAAGGAGCACAATCCCGACCTGGTTTTTCTGGATGTGCAGATGCCCGGCTTGGATGGGTTCGGAGTGATTCAGAGACTGATGGACCGCAAGCTGCGCCTGCCGCACATCGTTTTTGCCACCGCCTACGAATCCTACGCGGTGCAGGCCTTCGAGGTGAGTGCGGTGGACTACATTTTGAAGCCCTTCGATAAGCAACGGCTGGCGCGCGCGGTCCAGCGGGCGCGGCGCGCAGTGGGCGCGGAGTCTTCCCCGGCAGAGCGGCTGGAGATGCTGGTGAACCAGCTGGGCAGCCGCAACGGCCAGCTCGTCAAGCTGCTGGTGAAATCGCAGGGTCGGCTTCTGCTGGTGGACGCGGCGGACATGGTGTGTGCCTCGATCGAGGACGGCACCATCACCATCTGCACGCGCGATCTCGAGGGCACCTCGAACTATCGCACCATCGAAGAATTGGCCGAGACCCTCGATTCCGAGCGGTTTTGGCGGGCGCACCGTTCGCATCTGGTGAACATCAACCACATCAAGGAAGTGATGCCCTGGTTCAAATCGAGCTACATGCTGAAAATGAACGATAAGCGGCAGTCGGAAGTTCCGGTGAGCCGCGCGCAAACCAAGCGCCTCCGCGAATTGCTCAAGATGTAGCGGACCCTACCTAGTGTCATTGAAGTAATACGTGACTTGCCCTAAGCCCCGATAGGGGCGACACAACGTAGCCCAGGGCGGAACCGGGGTCCCCGGCATGCACCGCATTTGTGCATGCGGGGTAGGCAAGCCCTGGGACAGCGTAGGGGTGAGAAGGCATTGAGCCCCGTAGCGCCCGGCATGCCGTCTCACGCATGTCGGGCGGCGCGAGGGGCGACACAACGACCGCCAGTGCACGTCATCCGGCAAGCCCCAATCTTTTCTCCGTGTCCTCTGTGCCTCTGTGTACTTTGTGTTAATGTTTTGTCTTCATGGATTTCTCGCTCACCGACGACCAGCGCCTGATTCGAGAGAATGTGCGGCGGTTCATGGAGACGGAAGTGCGCCCCGTGATTCGCCGCTACGACCGCGAGGAAAAATTCGCCGGCGCGGAGATCCGGCGCCTCGGGGAACTCGGCTGCTGCGGGATGCTGATTCCGGAAGAGTGGGGCGGCGCCGGGCTCGACACCATCTCCTACGTGCTGATGCTCGAAGAAGTCGCGCGCGTGGATGCGTCCATGGCCGTGGCGCTGAGCGTGGCCAATTCCGTCGTGGCTTGGCCGCTCTGGCGCCATGGCAATGATGAGCAGCGGCGAAAATATCTGCCGCGGCTCGCGCATGGCGAAATGTTGGGCGCCTTTTGCCTGACCGAGCCGCAGGCCGGTTCGGATGCCGCCGCCATCGAGACACGCGCCGTTCGCAGCGGCAAGAACTACCGCCTGAATGGGACCAAAAGTTGGGTCACCAACGGAGGCGAAAGCGGCGTCTATCTCGTTTTTGCCAAAACGGCGCCCGCCGCCGGTGCCCCAGGGGTTACTAAAAACGTGATAACCGCTTTTATCGTTGAGCCGGGCTTCTCCGGCTTTCGCGTGAGCCGCTACGAAGATAAAATGGGCTTGCGATCTTCGCGTTCGGCGGAAATTCTTTTTGCCGATTGCCAAGTGCCGCAGGAAAATCGCCTGGGCCAGGAAGGCCAGGGGCTGAAGATCGCGCTCGAAGCGCTGGACAGCGGCCGCGTGGGCATCGCCGCGCAGGCCGTGGGCCTCGCGCAGGGCGCGCTCGAAGCTGCGGCGCGTTACGCGAGAGAGCGGCGCGCCTTCGGCAAAACCATCGGCGAATTTCAGGCCATCCAGTTTATGCTCGCGGATATGCAAACGGAGATCGAGGCGGCGCGCTTCCTGGTCTGGCAGGCGGCCTGGCTGCGAGACACGACGCGCGACGCGGGCCCTGAAACGGGATTGACCCGCCTCGGCGCTTATGCTTCGCGCGCCAAACTTTTTGCCGCCGAGATGGCCAACCGCGTGGCCTCTAAGGCCGTGCAGATTCACGGCAGCATGGGCTATTCGCGCGAGAGCGACGTGGAACGCATGTATCGCGACGCTCGCGCGCTCTCCATTTATGAAGGCACCAGCGAGATTCAGCGCATGATCATCGCCAGAGACCTGCTCGGCGCCGGGGTGCGCGGCGCCGATGCCAACGCGCCGGTTGCAACGGAAACCCGTGGCCGAGGGGCTCATTAGAGTGCCGCCAAGCGCAGAAAATGCCCAGGAGAAGAGAAAGCGCGTCCTGAGCGGCATGCGTCCCACTGGGCGGCTGCACATCGGACATTATTTTGGCGCGCTCCAGAATTGGATTCGCTTACAAAATGACCCACAGTACGAATGTTTTTATTTCATCGCCGATTGGCACGCCCTGACCACCGATTACGCCGATACGTCCTTCGTCGCGCAGAACACCATCGAGATTGGCACCGACTGGCTGGCGGCGGGACTCGATCCGGATAAGTGCACGTTATTTGTGCAGTCGGCGGTGCCCGAGCACGCCGAGCTGAATCTGCTGCTGTCCATGATTACGCCGCTTGGCTGGCTCGAGCGTGTGCCCACCTATAAGGAAGCGCTCGAAAACATCAAGGACAAAGACCTGCACACCTACGGTTTCCTCGGCTACCCCGTCCTGCAGACGGCGGACATCGTCCTGTACGGGGAACCGGATGCGGGCTTGATCGTCCCTGTCGGCGAAGATCAGGTCTCGCACGTGGAGCTGTCTAGGGAAATCGTGGGCCGTTTTACGTCCCTGTATGATCGGGAGGCACTATGGATAGATCCGTCTGTTGTGTCGGATGCCGCGAAAGTAAAGGCACTTTTGGCCGAGACTATCCTTCCCGAGGCAGACCAGACGAGAATTTTGCGTTCAGTTTTATCAGGTGACCCGTCAGAGTTTATCGGTTACTTGCGTAAGTTGACAGAAGACGAAACCGGCTGGGAGGACTTATGTAGCCGTGTTCCAGGCTGCACCACATACCTTTCATATCGCCCAATTCTAAGACACCCTCACGTGATGCTCACGCATACGCCGCGGATTCCCGGGCTCGATGGGCGCAAAATGTCCAAAAGCTATGGCAACGCCATCATGCTCAGCGAATCCGACGACGACATTCGCAAAAAAACCAAAGTGATGGTCACCGATCCGGCGCGCAAGCGCCGCCAGGACCCCGGCAATCCAAACATTTGTCCCGTCTTCGACTGGCACAAGCTGTTTTCGCCGAAGGACGTCCAAGATTGGTCGGCGCACGGCTGCCGCACCGCCGGAATCGGCTGCATCGAGTGCAAAAAGGCCATGGCCGACAATCTGATCAAATGGATTGAGCCGGTGCGGCAGCGCCGGCAGGATTACGAACAGCAGCCGCAGCAAGTGCTCGAGTATCTGGATACAGGCTCCAAGCGGGCGCGCATGGTGGCGCAGCAAACCATGGATCGCGTGCGCGAAGCCGTCTTTCACTGGGACGAGAAGCGCAGCGAGATTCGCGGGCCACGGCGCGAAGCGAAGAATGCACCGGCGGGACGAGGGTGACGTGGCGACTCCATACAAAATTCATCTCGATACTTACGACGGGCCGCTCGACCTGCTGCTGGATTTGATTCGCAAGCAGGAGATGGATATCCACGACATCCCCATCGCCAAGATCACCGGCCAATACCTCGAATACCTGCACAAGCTCGAGAAGCTAGATATCGATGTCTCCGCCGATTTCATCTACATGGCCGCCACGCTGATCCTCATCAAGTCCAAGATGCTTTTGCCTCCGGACCCGCTTGCGGGTCCGGACGAACCAATTGACCCGCGCGCCGAGCTGGTGCATCGCCTGGTGGAGCACGAGCAATTCAAGAGCGCGGCGCAATTGCTCTATCAGAAGCAGCAACTCGAGGCGCACGTCTGGTCCAAGCCGGACCGCTCGCTTTACGAAGGCGAAGACGTGCAGGGCGAGCTGGTGGTGTCGCTGGTGGATCTGGTGCGCGTTTTTCAGCAGGTGCTGGAGCGGCGCAAAGAAGTCGTCAAGATCGAATTGCACCACGATACATTTACCGTGGAGCAGATGATGCAGCTGCTGCGCGGGCAATTGCTCGCTGCGGAAGAGGGTATCGAGCTGGCGGCGTTTTTCGTGTCCTGCCCTTCGCGTTCGGCCATGATCTGTGCGCTGCTGGCCGTGTTGGAACTCGTGCGGCTGCAGGCCATCGTGCTCGCGCAGACGGAGATTTTTGGCGCCATTCGCGTGCGCAAGCATAAGATGTTCGATATGGTCTTTGCCGGCGGCGCGACTCCGGCGCTGGAAGATGCGCCTCGCAGCATCGGCGAGCAATAATCATGACCATGACGACTTTTTTGACGCGCGAAAGCTCCTGATCGCCATGACTTTCGCGCGGGAGGCAAGGTTAGCAAGACTCATGACGATGACCTCAATCGAACTGAAAAGCGCGCTCGAAGCGATTATCTATGCGGCGGACGAGCCCGCCACGCTCGAACAGCTCGCGAGCATTCTGGGCGAGGAGAAACACGCCGTGCGTGCGGCGCTCGATGAGCTGGTGGCCAGCTACGCGAGCGACGAGCGCGGCGTGGAGATTCGCGCCGTGGCCGGCGGCTATCGCGTTTACACCAAGCCGCAGCACCACGATCTGGTCCGCAGATTCATCAAGAGCCTGCGGCCGCCGCTGCGGCTGACCATGCCGGCTCTGGAAACGCTGGCGGTGATCGCCTACAAGCAGCCGGTGACGCAGCCGGAAATGCAGGAGATTCGCGGCGTGAATTGCGCCGGGGTGATCGAAACATTGCTGGAAAAGCGATTGATCACCACGGCGGGGCGCAAACAGGTGATCGGCCGGCCGATCCTCTATCGCACCTCGAAAGATTTTCTGATGCGCTTCGGGCTCGGCGATCTCGACGAATTGCCGAGCCTGAAGGAGTTCGAGGCACTGGTGCGCGAAGCCCTGGGCGCAGACGACGGCATCGCCGCCGAAGCGCCCGCAGAAGAGACGGCCGCGGAAAGCGGCGAGCAAGCTCCGCCGGAATCAGCATCACCATCGACGCCGGATGCGAGCGCTGTGCGTGAAGGTTCCGGCGAATCGCCGACGGCTGACTCGGACGTCGCGGGAGAGGGGCCCGGCGAGTCTGCTGGCCGCGCGGCCAAGCAGGCCGCCCCGGGTTCGCAGTAGTTTTCAGCGGGCTCGGAAATCACGCGCCCTATGGACTATCTTGTCATTCTGAGCGTAGTGGCCGCCCGTTTTGATCAGCGCGCTCTGCGCGCTGGCGGCCACGGAGTCGAAGAATCTGTCTGAAATCTTTGGGGTGAAACGGTTCCATGCTCGAACGGCTGCAAAAAATCATCGCGCGAGCGGGCATCGCCTCCCGGCGCCATGCCGAGGAATTGATCCGCAGCGGGCAGGTGCGCGTCAATGGCGTGGTCGTTACCGAGTTGGGCGCGAAGGCCGATCCCCAGCGCGACCGCGTGGAAGCCGCAGGCCGCATCGCCGAGCGGCCCAGCGAGCCCAGTTACTTTCTGCTCCACAAGCCGGTTCATGTGGTTTCCACCATGTCTGACCCCGAGGGCCGGGCGACCTTGCGCCATGTGCTGCGCGGCCTTTCCGGCGGAATTTTCCCCGTGGGAAGGCTTGATTATGCGGCTTCGGGATTGATGCTGCTCACGAGCGACGGCCAACTTGCCGACCGCATCTTCAAAAAGTCCTCGCGCATGCCGCAGGTGTATTGGCTGAAAGTGGCGGGCCGGTTAAGCGATGACGAAATGCAACAGATTCGGCGCCAGGCGCATGCGCGCATGCGCCGGTTGCGCGCTCCGGGCGCCGCGGGTTCCGAGCCGGCGAATCCGTGGTACGAGGTGGAACTGAGCGATGCGCGGCGGGACTTGCTGCGGCGCGCCCTTTTCGCGCTCGGTCACCCGGTGGAAAAAATGAAGCGCGTGAAGCTGGGGCCGCTCGAGTTGGGCGATCTGGCGGAGGGTCGTTACCGGCCTATGGAACCTCGCGAAGTTGCGCAATTGCGCAGATTCATCGAGAAGGCCGTCCTTCGCAACGAGCGCGAAGTATGGCGCAGCGGGCAGGCGGAAGGCGCCGCGCCGGCGCGGCAAGAAAAACGCGCGGACCGCCATAAGCGTCATCCAGGCCGAAAATCGAGGCGTCCGGCGCGATGAACCCTTCCAGCCAGGAGCTCACGCCTTCCGATCAGCAGATCAAGGACCTTCTGCGCGGCGCGCATACGATCGCGGTGGTGGGCCTTTCTTCGAGCCGCTTGCGGGCGAGTTATGGCGTCGCGCAGTATATGCAGTCCGCCGGTTATCGCATCATCCCGGTGAACCCAAACGAGCAGCAAGTGCTGGGCGAAAAAGCCTACGCGCGCCTCGAGGATGTTCCCGAAAAGATTGATGTCGTGGACGTCTTCCGCAGATCGGAATTTGTGCCGGCCGTCGTGGATTCCGCCATAAGCATCGGCGCTCGCGCCATTTGGATGCAGGAAGGAGTGGCGGACGAAGCGGCGGCGCAACGCGCGCGCGCCGCCGGTCTCTTCGTCGTGATGGACACCTGCATTTTGAAAGAACACCGGCGACTGCTGCGGTGACGGTTCCGATGTATTCCTCTAATTGACTGGAGCAAAGATCAGCTGGCTTGGGCTTTTGCCGCCAGCTCGTAAGCGCCTTCCCAGCTAGCGTCGATTTCCGTGGGCGAAGCCAGCCTGGTTCGGAAGGTGCCACTGGCGGAAAGGCCATGGAATTTTCCCGTGCCTCGCGTACACACCCATGTGCCTTCCACAATCACCTGGCCGTTGACAATGGAAACTTTGCCCTCGTAAGTGCCGTACTCAAGACCGCCTTCGCCGTGGTCATTGGAGTAAACGCCACGCTGCGTGCCGGCATTACCGGTGATTTCCGCAATGGCCCAGTAAGTGCACGTGGCGTTGTTCCAATTCGCATCCGAGGACTTCTGGATGCCTGTAACCTCGCCAATGCTGATGGAATGATTGGGCTGGTCCGGAATGGAAATAGCTGATTGTACGCGGATGGTTCCTCTGAAAGACCCAGAAACAGAGACCATAGGTTAGCCTCCTAGGTGAAGTGCCGGTGGGGAAGAGGATGCACATTCTCTTCGCCGCAAAACGAAATGTCAAGTTTTGACCGGACCGTCCTAATGAGCACATCGGCGCCGCGGAATGACACTGCGCGTCTCGCTCAGAATGACAATGACGCAGCGCTTCGAAGTAAGCGTAGGAACCGGGAACTCACGTTTTGGCCAGGTCGGAGGCGGGGCGCGATTTGATTCCGCGAATCTCTTCCATGCGCTCGCGCAACCGCTGCTCGAACCCTTCTTCGCCGGGCTGGTAATAGCGGCGGTCCGCGAGACTGGGCGGCAGGCATTCCATATCGGCTACTTTGTCGGAAACATCGTGCGCGTACTGATAACCGCGGCCATAGCCTTCGTGCCGCATGAGGCCGGTCACGGCGTTGCGCAGATGCAGAGGCACCGGCTCCGCTGCGGTATTTTGCAAATCTTTTTGCGCTTCGTCGTAGCCCGTATAAAGCGCATTGGACTTAGGTGCGAGTGCCAGATAGACGGCGGCTTGCGCCAGCGCCAGATTGCCTTCGGGTACGCCGACAAAATCGGCGGCCTGCATGGCGGCGACGGCGATTCCCAGGGCCGCGGGATCGGCAAGCCCGATATCTTCGCTGGCCATGCGCACCAGGCGCCGTGCGATGTAAAGCGGATCCTCGCCGGATTCGAGCATGCGCGCGAGCCAGTAGAGCGCCGCATCGGCATCGGAATTTCGCACCGACTTGTGCAGCGCCGAAATCAGGTTGTAGTGCTCTTCGCCGGATTTATCGTAGAGGAGAAACTTGCGCTGCAACGCGGCGGAAAGCAGTTCCTCGGTAAACACGCGAGCGCCATCGGCGCCGGGAGCGGCCGCCCGCACCAGGGCTTCGAGCGTGTTGTACGCCGCGCGGGCATCGCCATTGGCAAAGGTGGCGATGCGCTCGAGGACGCCTTCGCGCGCCTCGATTTTTTCGGCACCGTAACCGCGTTCTCTGTCGGAGAGCGCTCGGCGCAGCAGCCCGATGAGCTCGGGGTTCGTCAGCGCCTGCAAAGTGTAGACGCGCGTGCGCGAGAGCAGCGGCGCGATGACTTCAAACGAGGGATTCTCGGTGGTGGCGCCGATGAAGATGATGTTTCCCGCCTCCACGTGCGGGAGAAAAGCATCCTGCTGGGCCTTGTTGAAGCGATGCACTTCGTCCACAAAGACGATCGTGCGGCGGCCGGAGCGGCGGCTGTGTTCGGCGGCGGCCATGACGTCCTTGATTTCGCGAATGCCGGTGAGCACGGCGCTGAAGGAGACAAATTCGGAGTTCGTGCGGCGCGCAATCAGGCGCGCGAGGGTGGTCTTCCCGCAGCCCGGCGGTCCCCAAAGGATCATCGAGCCGAAGTCGTCGGTTTCGATGGCCACGCGCAGCGGCTTTCCGGGGCCGAGGAGCGCCTGCTGTCCGGCAAACTCCTCGAGCGAGCGCGGGCGCATGCGTTCGGCGAGCGGCGCGCTGGCCGCGATGGTTTCGGCCTCGACTTTGGCGAAAAGGCTCATGCCGGCTTTGCTCATGACAGTAAGGATAACCGTTCCGCGGCGATTCCGCTCGCTTAGCCCAGGCCGCGCTGGCGGGCGGCCTCATATAAGAGGATGCTTCCGGCAACGGCCGCGTTCAGCGATTCGCTGCGCGAATCTTCCTGATGCGCCGCGTTGGCATGCGGCGCGTGCGGAATTTGCACGATGGCGTCGGCCGAGTGCACGACGTCGGCGGGCAGGCCCGCGCCTTCGTTGCCGACCAGCAGGGCCGCGGGCGCGCGCCAATCGATCTCCCAGGGCGCCAGCGGTTTCCTTGCGCCGTCGCCTGAACCGCTATCGGCAACATCCTCCGGGCAACCTGCATAGACGCGCACTCCGGCAATCCTCAGTTGCGCGAGAAGCACGGGCACGGAGATTCCCCGCACGATGGGCAGGCGCAAAGCCGATCCGGCCGACGCCCGCAGCGCCTTTGGCGCAAAGGGATTGGCGGTGCCGATAGCACCCGCGGCGCACGCGGCGATTCCGCTAGCGCCGAAGGCCTCCGCCGTGCGCACCAGGGTCCCGACGTTTCCGGGATCCTGCACTCCTGCGAGCACCAGCACCAATGGGATGCCGCTAATGAGGTCGTCGAATGTTCCCACGCGCGGGCGCACCAGCGCGGCAATGCCTTGCGGTGTTTCGGTTCCGCTCGCTGACGCGAAGAGGCGATCGGTGGTGCGGAGCAGGCGCGCTTCGGTGGGAATCCAAGGCCCGAGCCTGCCGATGTGCCTTGCTCCGCTCTCGCTGAAAAGGACGGCAAGAATCTCGACGCCGGAACGCAAGGCCGCCTCGACCAGGCGGGCGCCCTCCACGCCGGCAATTTCGCCCTGGAGCTGAAAAGAGTCGCGGCCGCGAAGCGGCTCGCCGGCCCGTTCGCCCGCGCGTTCACCCGAAAGGCCGGCGCGAAAGCGTTTCAGCCAGCGATTCTCGCGGCTCTCGATGGTTTCGGAAAGCCGCGGCGACGCCGCGCGGCCGGAGCGCATTTCGGCCATGCGCTTCATGCAGCGAGAGTAGCAAAGCGATGTCCGGCGGTAAAGGCGACGATCCGATTGGGATCGGCGTCCCGAGCGAGCATCGCGAGAGAGGGACCTCTGAGCGCTTTTGGCGCTCAGCAAAATCGAGCGCGAACAAGGCATGTCTGCACTTTGCAAGGGATGATCCGAGAGCCCGCTTACGAGAACAAGCGCGCGCGAAGCCCGGTCCAGGCCAAATGCCCTGCGGGCGAATCGGCCAGCCCTTTGAGGCCAAAAATCAGCGCAATCACCAGGCAGTGCAGTTCGGCGCGGACCGCCTTCGGCGAAAACTCATTCCAGAAGGCGATGCGCCTGAGTCCATTGACGCGCGGGAACCAGCGCGGCACTTCCTTCAGATAGTGCTCGTAGGGCCCATCCCAAAGTTGCAGCAGCCAGCCTTCTTCATAGCGGACGACAACGGAGTAGACGGCGAAGCACCACAACAAGATGAAAGGAGCCAGCCAGGGAAGCCGCGCGAAGAAGGTGGCGCTCGCGCAGATAAACGCGTTGCCAATATAAAGAGGATTGCGTACCAGTTGGTAGGGCCCGCCGATCGTCAATTCCAGCGGCACTTTCAGCCGATGGTGAATATAGGACTGCGCCCAGACCCGCAGCGCCATTCCGGCGAACAATAAAGCGAGTCCCGCGCCCCACATCAGCGCGGCGTTGCTGATTTCGCCTCGCCTCCAGAAGAGCACCAGAAGCAGAGGCGCGTGCGCGATCACTCCGCGATGCCGAAAGACCCATTTCCCAGAAAACATGCGCTCAGTTTAGATCAGTGCAGGGTCGCATGAAACAAAAACCCAGCGATTTCGTCCTGATCAAGAACTGCACCAAGAACTTGACGAATGACGTGCTCGGCCTGCCGATGAGGAGTGGCGGGCAATCTGCGCCTCGGTCTCGGCGCGCGGTCTAAGTTTTGAGGAACCTCTCCCCTTGTGCCTTTGCACTCATGCGCGCCGCCGACTGCTTCCGAAAAGCTAATCTCCGTTGAGCAGGCGCTTCAGGGCGGGAATCAATTCGGTTCCGGCAGAGGATTTGCTCACAAAACCGTGCGCGCCCAACAAGCGCACGGCCGCTTCGGCCTCCGGCGTGCATTCCTGCACGGTGAAAAACAGAATTTTCGTCTCGGGAGCGATGCGGCGAATCTCGAAAGCCGCCTGGATGCCATTCATGACCGGCATATTGATGTCCAGGAGCACCAGGTCGGGTCTTAGCGTCTCAACCTGGTCGAGGGCCTGCCGCCCATCTGCCGCTTCGCCGCAGACGGATATGGCGTTTGCGTCCAGGAGTTCGCGCACGGTGTTCCGCGCGATGTGGTGATCGTCAACGAGCAGGATTCCGGCCGTAAGTCACCCCCACAATTGAGGATTGCCGTCTCCAGACGTGCCCATCGTCCTCCCTGGGAACATCCAATTCTATACAGCGATGACTGTAGGGTGTTCAAAACTGAACCTTGCTTTGTTTTGGAGCGTATTTCTTTCCGGGTTAGACTAACGCGCACCCACCTTAATTGACTTATGCCTGAATTCTCCGACGCGGAAGCTGTGATCCCCGCCGGCGCCTCCGGCAGTTCCGCGCAACGCCCCGACTGATTGCTCAGGCGCGCCTTGCCGGGGTCCCCAGCGCGCGCCGCCCGGGCGCGAAGCGCCACGCAAGAAAAAAGGCCGTGCGTTGGGGTGGCAGATTACCGCCGGAAGCGGCCAAAGCCTCGGAACCTAGGCCCGAATCCCCACACTCCCACGCCCCAACCAATGTAGGGACCAAAATAAGGACCCGGATAGCAGTCCCATCCCCAGGGGCCGCAGTATCCGTAGTAGTAGGGCGGCGGATAGCCGGGGCCTGGAGCGCCGCGGCGGCGAGAGGCATTGGCGTAGGCATCCTGATCCTTATAGTCGCCCTGCGTGACCGGCTGGAACGCCACCTGGCCCTTTTCCGTGGAGATCGCGACCGGCGATTGCATGCGGAAGCTCAGCAGCGTTTCCGGAGCCACCGCGGTGGGCCGCCCGCGTGTATACAGCACGGCAGCTAGTCCTGCTGTCGCTCCCAGGCCCGCGCCAATCGCGGCGCCTTGCCCGCCGCCCACCGCGGCTCCCACAATTGTGCCGAGCACAGTGGTGGTGCCCACGGTGGCTACGTTACGTTCCGCGGATCGCTCTGCAGCAGGCGAGCGTGGAGCCTGCTGCATTTCCGTGCTCACGGGAACCTGCTCTCCATCCACCAGCGTGAGCTCCGTGATTTCGAGTCCCAACCTCGAGACGCCCTTGCCTTGGCTGGCTTTTTGCGCCACGTCCACCCGGCCCATCACCGTCTGGCCACGCCGGGCCACCACCCAGCCATGCACCACGATCGGCTGATCCAGAACTGCGCTGAAGGTGTCGCCCGGATGATTCCGGTCGCTCGAAAGCCACTGATTGATGCGCACTGGAATGAGCGTGCCGGCGGGCACAGTCAGCGTCGGCGGCACGGTGTGAGGGGATGGCGCAGGAGCGCCTTCAGGTCCTTGCTGTGACGGCTCGGCAGGTGTGGCATCGGGTTTTTCCTGCTGTGGCTGCTGCTGGTCCTGTTGCTGCACTGGCGCGGGCTGGCCGGAAGCTGTGGGTTGATTCGCAGGCCCCGAAGGAGAAGAAGTCTGATTCTGCCCGGCCCAGGCCGGCAGCGCAGCCGCACAAAACGCCAACAGGAAAACGCCAAACGCTTTCATGCGCATCGCCCTTCCCCCATAGACTGCTTTCGCTATAGCCGCTAACTTACCGATGATTGTTCGACTATTGTGAGTTGCCTGCGGTACAGATCGCTCGTTCACGTTGGACTTTGTGAAGCGGCGAAAGCTCGACGTTGTTGCCCGCGAAAAGCGCATCCTGTGGGTGGCCTTTTCGCGGAAGAAGGTGACTTTCGCCGCCAGACGGGACGATGATCTCCGCTTTCGGGAGTCCGGTGGACTCCACCGGAGTCCGAAAACCGGACCTGCCCGGATCAGCGCTTCTCTCTGGCCAGTTTGCGGTAGTAGCGGCTGGGAATCGCGCCTGCCAGCGCCGCCACGATGACGGAGCCGAGAAATGCTTCGGCCGGCGGATGCTCCAGGACGTCGAGCAGCAGATAAGCCGTGCCCAGGTAGATGGCTTCCATCACCACGATGCGGCAAATGGTGACGCGTCTCGATTGCGCGCGAGGCCGCATCATGAGAAGCAGCAGCACAATCACTGCCGCCGCAAACAGCAGCGGTATCCATTCCGGCGACATAATTTTCTTAGTTTGTCCTCATAAAAAGGCACAAAACTGCGCCCCAATCCTTACCACTACACCGCCCCTACGGTATGTCCCCTATTGAACAGCCGGACGCCGCTCTAGTATTTGACCCTAGGCCCCTTTTTTCAGGTCCCCGAAGAGCCAACAGAAGCCCCTTCATCGCCAAAGGTAACGTGCTCGATTGACCGAAAACAAGAGCGCTCGATCCGAAGCCACCTCCGGCGCGCGCGAGGCGGGAGAGCGTGCCCGTATTCTCTTCGTCGACGACGAAGATAATATTCGGCTGACGCTGCCGTTCCTTCTGGAGCGGCATGGCTTCGACGTTACTTCCGTCGCCTCCGTGACGGATGCGCTGATACAAATCAGCGCCATCAGCTTCGATGTGCTCGTGACGGACTTGAATATCGATCTCGAAGGCGACGGGTTTCTGGTCATCACGGCCATCCGCCGCGCGCAGCCACGCTGCAAAAACTTCGTCCTCACCGGCTATCCCAGCCTCGAAAGCGCCATCCGCGCGATTCAGAATCAGGTGGACGACTACTTTACCAAGCCCGCGGACATCGAGGAGCTCGTCTCCAAGATCAAGGCCCGGCTGGCCGCGCCGGCCATGATGCCCGTGAGGCTGGCGGCTGTGTTCATGGAGCACGAACGCGAGATCACCGCCAAAATTCTCGACGCGATCAAGCGCGACGCCATCCTTCGCAAAGCGCGCATCGACGATCCCGAGCGGGTCGATCATCTTCCTTCGATCTTCCAGGCTGTCATCGCCCGCCTGATGCACGAGAACCGCCCGCTCAAGGCGAGCGAGTTGCAATTCGCGGCGCGTCACGGAAGACGGCGCAAGAAAGATGGCTATACGCCCGCGATGCTCGTGCGCGAATTCCAGCTTATCGGAGAAACCATCTATGATCTGCTCGGCAGTGATATCCTGCCGCTTGGCGTGGTGGAACTCACTTCCGATCTGAAATTGTTGACGCAAACCGTCAATACGTTCACGCTCGCTTCTTTCGAGGCTTACTCTCGCGTTCCGCGAGCAGCTACCGCTTGACAAATTCGCACGGGGAATGACCGGCTGCGTAAGGGCGAAGGCGACCCCGAGCAGTTGATTAGGGCAGTGGCGCAGCTGCTGAGCCGCAACCGCCCGAAGCTGTGACGCTCGCTAAAAGCTGGAAACGAGATTCTGAATAGTGGAAATGAGAACGCGGGCGGGAGACGACTTGGACACCAGGGCGGAGACGCCCAGCAATTTCGCCGCGGTGGAAGCTTCCGGAGAATCGTCAACGGTAAAGAATATGATCTTTGCGTAAGGCGCCATGCGCCGGATTTCGTAAGCGGCCTGCACGCCGTTCATTTCCGGCATCCCTATATCCAGCAGCACGATGTCGGGTTCGAGGCTCCGTACTTTTTCCACGGCTTGTTTGCCGTTTTCGGCTTCCCCGCACACCACGGCCACGCTCATGCCCATATCCGCCAGAAGGGCGCGTACCGTTCTCCGGGCGGCCGGGTGATCGTCTACCAGCAAGACTCGGGCTGGCGTATGCAAAGCGGTGCCCCCTTACGGGGCGGCTAGCGAGGGGCTACCCAAGGGGTGGGTTTTTGGGGAAGCAGCTCTTTCGCCCAGTCAACTATGGAGCTAGCAATCCGTCAGCACAATACGGGACATACCTGAAAACTGGTAGCGGACCTGACGTGCCTGTGGGAAAGGTTCGGCATCGCGCTACAGTAATGCACCCTGGAAATCCGCCCGCACTGCCCGAACTGGTTGCCCGGCGAACACGTGTCCTTTCTCCTAAGCTGCTAGAATGCTGCGGCAGGAGGACCTCATATGGCCACGGTCGCCGGTGCGGGCGACGGCTCTCTCCAGCCGACATTCAAGCGCGCGGCAAGAATCTGGTGGGCGTGGGTTTGGCGATCGTTGGTTTTTGGCGGCGCCGCGGGATTTTTCGCCAGCCTGGTATTGAATCTGAGCGGTATCTTGAACCGGATTTCGGAAAAGGCGGGGCAATACCTGGGCGCGGCAGTGGGCGTAGCGCTGGCCGTGCCCGTGGGGATCTGGGTGTTCCAGATGGTCCTGGAGAAAGACTTCGGCGAATTTCGCATTCGCCTGGTGCCCAAGGCTCCGGCAGATCCGACCTGAGAAACAAGCTCAGAGTTGCAGCCGGCGGCATGTGGCGCTATGCTGCGCCGAATTCAGGAGGAACGTCGATGCCAAAATATCTGATTGAACGCGAAATTCCCGGCGCCGGGCAGATGTCGCCGCAACAATTACAGGCCGTGGCGGAGAAATCGTGTTCCGTGCTGCGCAATTTGGGGCCACAGATACAGTGGGTGCATAGCTACGTCACGCAGGACAAAATTTATTGCGTCTACATCGCGCCGAACGAACAAATGATACGCGAGCACGCGCGTCAGGGCGGCTTTCCCGCCGATCGCGTGTCGCAGATCGGCGCCGTGATCGATCCGACCACGTCGGAAAACCGCCCACGGTGATCACAGTGCAGATTTAGAGCGCGCGGGTGCAGCCGCACAAAACCCCAGGCGGGTGGTCGCGCTCAGAATGACACTATCGCGGTCAGACGCGCGGGCCGGCGATGTAGAATAGACAAAGGACTCCGCCGCCCATGCGCGTTCTCCTGGTGGAAGACGATCCCCGAATCGCCAATTTCGTGGCCAAAGGGCTGCGCGAGCAGGCCTACGCCGTGGACCTGGCCGCCAGCGGTGAGGACGCGCTGTACCAGGCCTCCATCAACATCTACGATCTCGCCATTCTCGACGTGATGATTCCCGCGCCGGATGGCTTCGAGGTTTGCCGGCGGTTGCGCCAGTCGGGTTTGCGCTTTCCCATCCTGATGCTCACGGCGCGCGATGCCACCGACGACCGCGTGCAGGGCCTCGATACCGGCGCCGACGATTATCTGACCAAGCCCTTCGAGTTTCGCGAGCTCCTGGCGCGGCTACGCGCGCTGTTGCGGCGTTCGGGCGAATTGCGGCCCAGTCGAATCGCGGTGGACGATCTGGTACTGGACACCGCGGCACAGACTGCGACCCGCGGCGGAAAGCAAATTCCGCTCACGACGAAAGAGTACGCGCTGCTCGAATATCTGGCGCGCCATGCGGGCCGCGTGATTGGGCGCGAGGAAATTTCCGAACATGTGTGGGACGAAACCTTCGATCCTTTCACCAATACCATCGAAGTGTATGTAAACCGATTGCGGCGCAAAATCGATGAGCGCGCGGCCCATCCGCTGATCCACACGCGGCGCGGCGCCGGATACATGCTCGGCGGCACGCAGGCAAGTGCGATGAAACTGGCAGCAGAACCGCGCGCAGCAGGAAAGAAGCATGTTTGATTCGGTGCGTGTTCGTCTGACGCTGTGGTACACGGGCGTGCTCGCGCTCGTACTGATTGGCCTCTCTGCGGGAACGTATTGGTTGGTCGCGCGCACCACCGAGCGGCGCACGTTTATTTCGCTGGCGGAAATTTCTCAGGGCTTCCTCACGACGCTGCAATCGGAATACAAAGACCAGCTCAAAGAGAGAGCGGGACTCGAGGCTCTGCACGCTGCGGCCCAGGAATCCGTGGACGAGTTTCGGTTGCGTGATCATCGCTTTGCCGTGCTCGATTCCGCCGGCAACGTGCTGGCGGAAAACCAGGCGCTGCCTGCGCCACGCGAGCCGACCGGAGCCGCTTCGCAGCGGGAAATCCCGGGCGAAGTTCTGCGCAATCTGGTCGCGGGCACCGCCGGAGCGCCGCGCCTGTTGCAAGACCTCACGCTGGGAGACGAGCATTTTCGCGCGCGCGTAACTCAGGCCGAAGTGGGCCCATCGCCAGTCACCGTCGTGACCATGCAGTCGCTCGAACGCGAGCGCGAGTTGTTGGAAGATATCCGCACGACGTTGCTGTGGGTGATTCCCATTACACTGGTGATCGCCAGCGCCGGGGGCTATTTTCTGGCGCGCAAGAGCCTCGCTCCCGTCGTGGCCATGAGCGAGAAAGCGGCGCTCATCGGCGCGCAGAACCTGCACGAGCGCCTGCCCGTGCTGAATCCGAACGATGAACTGGGCTATCTCGCCAACACGTTCAACGGCCTGCTCGAACGGCTGGACCGTTACTTCGAGCAGCAGCGGCGCTTCATGGCCGACGCTTCGCACGAGCTGCGCTCGCCCGTGGCCATCATTCGCGGCGAAGCGGAAGTGGCGCTTTCGCAGCCGCGCCCGCCGGAGGAGTATCGCGAATCGCTGGCCATCGCGCTCGACGAAGCCAGGCGGCTCTCGCAGATCGTGGACGATCTTTTCACGCTCGCCCGGGCCGATGCGGGCGAATACCCGCTGCGGCCGCGCGATTTCTATCTTGAGGAACTCGCCGCCGATTGCGTGCGCGCGGCGCGCACCATGGCAGCGGCGCGCGGAATCATGCTCAGCTACGAGCCCGATGGCGAGATGCCCATCCATGCCGACGAGGCGCTGCTCCGACGGCTGGTGATGAACCTGCTCGACAATGCCATCAAGTTCACCCCTGAAGGAGGGAAGATCAGCGTCGCCTGCCGGCGTGCGGTCGCCGAATATTCGCTGACCGTTCGGGATAGCGGTCCGGGTATTCCTGCCGAAGCGCGGGAGAAGATTTTCGAGCGATTTTTTCGCCTCGATCCGGCACGCTCGCCGGCTGCTCGGGGGAGTTCGAATCCAGCGGACTCCGGGGGCGGCGATTCCGGCGCGCCAAAGACGACGCCGGAATCGGCTGGCGGCGGAACAGCGGGCGCGGGTCTGGGCCTGGCCATCGCCCGCTGGATTGCTGAAGCACATCAAGGCCGGCTGACGCTCGTACAGTCGGACGCTTCCGGCAGCACGTTCACCGCAATTCTGCCCGCGAACAGCGCGCGCGGCGCAGCGGCCCTGTCGCCCAATGGCGCTGGCGAGGCGAAAGCAGCGCCCGCAAACCGCAAATCCGCGAGCTGAATCCGCGAGAGGCGTTGTGTCCATTGCATCCGTTCCTCCGCCTGTTAATCGTGCGTTTATCTCGGCCTCTGTACTCTCGCCCCAGAACGCAGGCTAGATCGAAATGGCTGACGCTCCGGTGGGGGGCCGATTGCAGGAGCGGCCCGCTCTTCGCCGCGAACGTCACCTACAGGATGAGCTTCGCGGCGTAAAAAAAGGGAGCGTCAGCCAAAAAAGGAGAGAGTCCATGAAGCGAGCCAAGATATTCGCCGCGGTGATTTACGCAATGCTGGTTATGGGGACGATGACGTTTGTGCATTTTCCAGAATTGCAGGCCGACGAGGCGCAAGCGAAAATCGGGGCGGAGCAGGCGCGTGCCACGGCGCTGCAGGCGGTTCCCGGCACGGTAAAGGACAGCGAGCTCGAAAGCGAGCACGGCCGGTTGGTGTATTCATTCGAGATCACGCGGCCGGGGCAGCGCGGCATCACCGAAGTCAACGTGAGCGCGATGGACGGCTCGATTGTGGACGTGCACCGCGAGCACGCTGGCAAATATCGGAAAGCGGAGCAGTGCCAAAACGTCGGCTCCCAATCCTCATCCCATCGGGACCTGCTGTGACAATTCCAGCACGCGCGATTTTTTTACCGCGGGAGTGCTCGCGATCGAGAGGCGCGCGCCGGGTTGCGGGCTAGCTCTGGCCCTTACTTTCCTTCGGCCGCTGCCCGTGCCCGATGGCAACGTAGGTGACCGTATCCCAGGCATTGTGAATCCCCACGAACAGCAGCAGGAGCGTGGTCCCAGCGATCACGAACAGAGACCACGTTCGATACCACGCGAGCAGGATCGCTCCGCCTAACAACGTTGCGTACGCAACCAGCGGAAGCACCGCATACCAAACCCAGTCCTCGGCATCCGGTTTATAACCGGTCTGCCGCCTCACGTGCCTGATGAACATCATCGCGTAGACCACCCCCGCCGCCCCGCTGGCCCCCAGCGCAAGCCCGGCGCCGGAGAGCGCGGGCCAGGGCGCGCTCAGGATCGCCGAAATGAGCAGCGCCGCAGAGAAGTGCACCACCGTTGGGGTACCGAACGCGCGAACCTCCAGCATGCCGCTCAACGCTTCCACTTCCGCGATCAGGGCGATCACCACGAACTGCAGTCCCGTTAGTGCTCCGGCCGACGAGCCGACGATGACATAGAAATTCTCCCACTGCGCGAGCAGCGGGCGTGTGGCTTCTGCTAGGACCACGACCTCCTCCATTCTCTCGGGTGCAGAAACAGTACCATGGGCTGATCCCGTCGCTTCCTTGAGCTGGCTCTTGACGGAAGCCGATGTGTCGGTTTGTGTCGGTTTGTTGACATCGGCAAGCGTCGGGGGATAGACTCCGCGCCGGATTGGGCCCGAGCGGCTTGATCGTGAGGGAGCGATGATGAACAACATCAATCGGAACGGAAGAGCACAGGGAACGGCGCATAAATCTGTGCGGGCGGGAGCACGCACGATTTCGGAAGCAGCGGCGCCAGGGCCGCAGCGCGGACTAATGGTCTTGTTTATGCTGGCGGCATGCATGGTGTTGCTGGCGGCCATGACGGTGGGCGCGCAGGTTCAGCCGCCCCCGGCCCCGTGGCGCGGGGCGGGACCCACGCCGTGCGTCGGTTCTGACGGCGGCATCTACAAATGCCCTCCGGCGCCGCAAACGATTGCGGTGCGCGCCGGCCGCTTGTTTGACAGCAAGAACGGCACGATGCTGACGAAACAAATGATCGTTCTCCAAGGCGAGCGAATTACCGAGGTGGGACCCGAGGGTCAGGTGAAGATCCCCGCCGGAGCACAGGTGATTGACCTGAGCCAGGCGACGGTCCTGCCCGGTTTGATCGACGGCCATACGCACATGTTCGACGCGCGCAAACCAAATGGCTCGGCGGAAAATTCCATGGTGCTCGCCATTTCAAACGTGCAGGCCAATCTGCGAGCGGGCTTCACCGCGGCGCGCGACATGAGCAGCCACGGGAATGGATACGGCGATATTGCCATCCGCGACGCCATCAACCAAGGCCGCATCGACGGGCCCCGGTACCAGGTTTCGACCCTCGGCATCGTCTGGGGCGCCAAACCCCCGAACCCGGCCGCGCCGGACAATCCCTTGGCCAGCACGGTGGTCCGTTCGGTGGAGGACGCGCGAGCAGCCGTGCGCGAGCAGATCAAGCATGGCGCGGATTGGATCAAGCTCTTTCCGGCGGGGGCCTATTCGTTCACGCCCACCGGCCCGGCGCAATACGAAGTGACCTATCCGATGCCCGTCTTGCAGGCGCTGATTGATGAAACGCATCGCCTGGGCAAAAAGACGGGTTGCCACGTCTACGGTGGCGAGGGGCTGAAGAACTCCATCATCGCCGGGTGCGACACGATCGAGCACGGCTTCGGCTTGGATCAGGACGAAATCAATATGATGCTGGCCAAGAAACTGTATTACGAGCCGACGTTCCAACGCTACATCGAGCCGTATATGGATGATAACGACGCGAAAAATACCGGCGGCAAGTATCGCATGATCCCCATTTTCGAGAAGGCCGTGTCCATGGCCGTAAACACGAAGGGACTGAAAATCATGGTGGGCAGCGGAGCGGATGGCTCAACCTTCGCGCATGGCACGCAGGCACTCGAATTCGAGATGCTGGTGAAGCATGCCGGCCTGACTCCGGCGCGGGCCATTCAGAGCGGAACCATGGTGAACGCGGAAGCGCTGGGATGGCAGAACCAGATTGGATCCGTCGAGAAGGGCAAGTACGCAGACCTGATCGCCGTCTCCGGCGACCCGCTCGCGGACATCACCGAACTTCAGCGGGTGAAATTTGTGATGAAGGGCGGCAAAGTCATCAAGAATGATCTGGCCGCCACGAACCCTGGAACGTAAGCCGATTGGCTTGCGCCTTTAGGCCGACTTTTCGGCTGCTATCGCTCTTGCTATATCAGCACTCTGCTCCCAGAATAACTTCCGGGTGGGCCGGAGAACCTTTCTGAGGCGGTGCGGGTAATTTGCCGCCGCCCGGCCCACAAACCACCATGGAAATCGCAAGATCCCCTCTACGCACGCGGGGTTTACGAAGCCTTGGTGTCTTGCTGATCGCCATGAGCGGGTACTTTTTCCCCTTCCCCCTTCCGGCGCAAGACCAAGGCCAGGAGGCCATTCGCGTGGACGTGAACCTGGTCATGATTGACACGACCGTCAAGAACAAGAGCGGGCAAATCATGGCCGATCTGAAAAAAAACGACTTCGAGGTTCGCGAAGATGGCGCGGCGCAAAAGCTAACCGTCTTTAGCCGCGACGAATTTCCTCTCAATGTGGCGCTGGTGCTGGATCTGAGCGATTCCATTGGCCCGTTCCTGGTCCCCTTGCGTGACGCCGCGAGCACGGCTCTGGCAGCTCTCAAGAGCGAAGACGAGGTGGCGCTGTTTACGTTTTCCAACGAAGCCCAATTGAGCGCGCCCTTCACGAAGGACAAGGCCAAGATTGCCGAGCAGATCAATACGTTCCAGGCGAGCGGCGCCACCAATATCAACGACGGCATCTTCGACGCCGCCAAGTATTTTCTGGAGACCATGCCGCAGGGACGCCGGGTGGTCCTTTTGATCAGCGATGACGTGGGCACCGACGCCGGCGGAGAAGGCACGCGCGACATCGTCACGGAAATGATCGCGGCAGACGCCACGCTCTATAATTTGAAGGTGCCGGGCAATAACCCGCCGGCCATGCGCTTCGCCGCGGGGCTGATTAAGGGGTTGGTGGACATTCACAAAGTAACGGAAGAGACGGGAGGCGAGATCTTCGACGTGCAGAACATGGCCTCTCTCGATTCCACCTTCCGCGCGCTGATCGAGCGGATCAAGACGCGCTACACGCTGGGATACTACACGTCCGCCAATGGAGCCGAGGGCAAACCACACAAGCTGGACGTTCGCCTGGCGGCGTCGTTCGGGAAGAAGGGACGCGATTACGCCATTTTGGCCAAGCGCGGCTATTTCATTCCCTGATTCCGCCGCTCCGCCTTAAGCCCGGTTTGCTGCGCATCTGGCGCCGCGTATGCGGGTCGCGGCAATGAATTGCACTTGGACTTGCCGTTAACCCGAGTTATCCGGCTTTGACTTCAGCGAGGGTGCTCGAGTTCTCTGACTTCCCTAGGCGTTCCAGCAAGCGCTGTCGCAACTTGCCCAGGCTTCGGTTCAACGGATTGCTGCGCTCGAGAAACGGCAGGACCGGTAAGCACCGTTGTCCAAGTTTGCCACGCATTTGCTTTATGCGAGCATCGAATGCGCAGTATCTGGAGGCGGCATCAAGTGTCTCAACAGCATCCCTGCGCCGCGCGGCAGACATATAGACTTCAGCCAGGTTCAGGTATAGCTGCGGCTCGTTGCGCTTCATGCCGATGGCTTTTCTGCAAAGTTCCACGGGAGCCGGCCACTTCTGGAGGGCACGGGCCATGGACACTCCCAGAAACGAAAGGTAATAGGGGTTTTGTTGCTTCAATTCGACGGCGTGCTGCAAATATTCAACAGCCTCGGCTGAATACCCCTTTCGCAAAAGCGCGATCCCCTGTTTGAATTCGACAAGACCAGAATCGTCCGCCATGGTTTCTTGGAGTCCTTTCTTCGGCTGGGATGAGAGGCAACTTGACGAAAGTCGACCCTGGTGGGCCAATTTAGAGCCTGCTTCACGGCAAATCTACTGTTCTAAGGAACAGTTCAGAGACAGGGGATCTGCCCCGGCCAATTAGCGAGCCTCATTGCTCCTGGGACACGCTGGCGTTCAATAGACTGAGGTCAGATGTAGACTGAGGTCAGATGTGATGCAGCGCCGGCCCCAATACGCGGCTCATTTCGCAGCGGTGATCGAGTCAGCCTGGATGGTCTTGGTCTTGGCGTCCAGCGTGCCGATGACCTTGACTTTTTGTCCCGCGAATTTTTCCGGCGTGCGCTGGTCGTTTAGGGTGTACGTGTTTTTGCCGTCATACAGAACGTACGCGGCGCCATGAACACTGACGCAGGCCATGGTGCACGCGGCGTCGGTCGGCCCCATTTGCATCTGGGAATGATCCGCTTTGGCGCACATGCTGTCCGTGATTGTGCCGGTGAAGGTTTGCTTGGGCGGAGCTGCCCGCAGTGCCGCAACGGCGAGAAGACTCAAGGCAAGACTGCCGCGGACCCCGATCCTTATGAAACACATCGTTATGAGGCGCATCGCTCCCCCTCTCGTCATTCCCAGCCCGCGGGCTTCTCGCGCCAAAGTCCCCGCTCCTCGCCGCGAGTGTGTTCCTTACCGCGAAAAGTGCTTAACAAAGTCCGCTGTTCGCGCCCGAGTACTCCCGCGGCGGGCGAGGAAGCTCGCCTAAGCGCCCGCCCGTTTGCCGACGGGCCGGTTAGAAGCCCGCCACTTTCCCGACGGAGTCTTCTACTCGCCCGGAGTCATGAGGTGCGCGGTCGACGTTCCCGCATTCATAATCCACACGCCCTGTCCGGCTTTGTCGGGCAGTCCGGTGGATTGCGTCGTGGCGCCCGGCACGGCGATGGTCATGTGCATGCGCGCGTGCTCCTGGTCAGCGCCCATGAAGTGGTACCACACCGACCCGTATTGGGGCTTCAAGCGCGTCCCATCCTTTTCCGCGGCATCGAGCAAGTCCTTGGTCTTGTCGCCCTGGGCCTCAAACTTGAGGTTCTGAGCGACGCGGTCCAGGTTGGCCATGGTGGTGCACTCCACGGTAAACGGCGGATGTTTCGGCATGCCCGACAGGTCGTAGCAGGCCAGGTTGTTTGTGCCTTTCTTTAATGTGTCGTAGGTGAAGTCCGGCTTCCACTTGATCACGCCGGCCGCTTCGCGGAGATTGGCGGGCAGGGCGAGCACGGCCTTCGCCGCGGCGTCGTCCGGCGCCTGCGCCAACGCGCTGATCGAAACCGCGATTACTCCGAGGGCCAACAAGGCAAGGCGTTTCATTCGAAACCTCCAATTGATATGCGCAAATTTAAGCGTCGAGCGCCGCAGTATAACACGTCAAGATAGCCGTTTGGCGATGCAGAACTAATCGGCTCCGCGGCCGTGCGGTTCCAAATACGCGCCTCCGCTATAATGCGACTGCCAGACCCGGGCACTGAGAGCCCGCTACAACAGGCTCCGCGTGGCAAGGCGCAAAGGGAGGAGCGATGATCGTCGTGCGAGACGTCTTCCAGATCGAACCCGAAAAGATGAAGCAGGCTAAAGACGAAATCAAGCAGCACCGCCAGCTCACCGCGCCGCTGGGTTATCGCCTGACGCGCGTAATGACCGATCTGAGCGGCGACTTCTACACCCTTGTGTTTGAAAGCGAATTTGCCAGTCTGGCCGACTACGAAAAGGCGCTCAAAAATATTCTTGCCGACAAAAGCTGGCAGGCGTCCTACGGGCGGCTGCGGAAGATGATTCGCAGCGGCCGCCGCGAAATCTATACCGTCGTGGATTAGCGCGTGGCGCGCGCTTAAGGCCGATTCGAGCCAGGATTCGAGAGCACGCGTTCATTCGGAGATGAAGGGCTAAGGTCAATGGGCCAGGCAAAACCGAGGTTTGCGCCCCAGGTTGCAATAGTCGGCGCGGGCATCGGCGGGCTGACCGCCGCGTCCACGCTGCGCCGCATCGGCATGGACGTGCAGATCTACGAACAAGCGGCGCGCTTTGCGCGGGTCGGCGCGGGCATCCAGATGATGCCCAATTCGATGAAAGTGCTGCGTAAGATCGGCGTGGAAGAGCGCATGCGCCGCACGGCCTTCCAGCCTTATTCGCATCTGAACCGCGAATGGAACACCGGCAAAATCATGCGCGAGCTGCCCATGCCGGAAAGCCTCTTCGGCGCGCCGTATCTCTGCATGCATCGCGCCGACCTGCACGACGCGCTCGTTTCCGTTCTGCCGCCGGAGATTTTTCATCTGGGCAAGAAACTTGCCGGCCTCGAGGAGCTCGGCTCGGGCCGCGTGGCGCTCGCTTTTGCCGACGGCACGCGCGCCGAGGCTGATGCAGTCATTGGCGCGGACGGCGTGCATTCGCTGGTGCGCGAAATCATCGTGGGTCCCGATGAGCCGCTGCACAAGGGCCGCATCGCCTATCGCGCCGTTTTCTCTTCGGCGCTGCTCGATGGCTTCGATATCGGCCGTTCGCGCACCAAGTGGTGGGGTCCCGACCGGCACATCGTGATCTATTACGTCACCGCCACGCGCAGCGAGCTTTATTTCGTTACCAGCGTGCCGGAACCGGCGGGCTGGGTGACCCGCGAATCCTGGTCGGCCACCGGCGACGTACGCGAACTGCGCAAGTCCTACGAGGGATTTCATCCCGACGTGAGGCGCGTGCTCGAAGCCTGCCCCGATTGCCACAAATGGGCCATCCTCGAACGCGAGCCGCTGCCGCGCTGGGCGAGCGGCCGCGTGGTGCTGCTCGGCGACGCCTGCCACCCCATGACGCCGTACATGGCGCAGGGCGGCGCGACCGCCATCGAGGACGCGGCCATTCTGGCGCGCTGCCTCCAGGAAGTGGAGGGCGACGATATCGCGGGCGCCTTCCGGCGCTACGAAGCGCACCGCAAGCCACGCACTTCGCGCATTCAGGCCATTTCCAGCGCCAATACTTGGATGAAGGGCGGCAACGACGACACCACTTGGCTCTACGGCTACGACGCCTGGAACGTGCCGCTTTCGCCGTCGGAAGCGATTGCGGTGTGAACTACAGGGCGCGCGTCGCAGAACATGAATCCAAAATTCGTGGGCAGAGTTCCAGAAAATCGTCCTGTATCCGAGCCGGAGCGACAGCTTCTTGAGTGGTTGATTGCGAACGGCGCGCTGATCCCCAGAAATTTGCTCCGCAGCTTGATGTCACGCCGGTATGAGCCGCAGCAGGAAATCCTGCAGGCGGGTGCTTTCGCCCATCGACAGGCCGTCGAATTGAATCCCCATCTGATTGTCGCTCACGGTACGCATCACCAACCCATGGCCCACCACCGGCTGCATCGGCGCGAGAAATAAATTAATTTTCACAGGCGATCCGCGCGGGAAAATGCGTTGCGCGCGAAGCAGTGCGCCGTTGAGGCTCAGGTCGATGGTCGCGGCCTCGACCTCGTCGTCACCGCTTTTGATGAGCGCTTTCACCTCCACGGCCACCCGGCGGAAGCGGCGTATGTCATTTTCGACGGCTCCTTGCATGACGCGCACCAGGCGCAGCAGGCGTATGCGATCGATCGGCTTATAGACCAGGAAGCTGGCTCCGGCTTCGAATCCTTCGGTGAGAAAGCCCGCGTATTTCGGCGTGGTGATCATCACAATGGGCGTTCGGCGGTTATATCCCGAGCCGCGAATTTTTCGCGTCAGCTCGATGCCGTCCGAAACCGGCGAGCTCGAATCGACGAAAACCACATCGAATTTTTGCGCATGCGCGTAATCGGCGGCCTCCGCTCCGCTCGCCAACGTCACCGCCTCCATGCCCTCGGACTTCAGGATGTCCTGGAGGAGCTCGCAGATCGGGGGCTCGCTATCGACTAACAGAGCGGACTTCATGAGCGCGCCATCAGGGCGGCTGCCCCGACTTCGGCAATCAAGCGGCCGCGATGAGGCGCCGTAGCTTCGTAATAGTGAAACTGCACGCCCACGCCATACTTGCCCGGTTCGACGCTAGCCTCCACGTGCACGACGTGCCCGGTGATGCGCCATTCCGGCACGCGCCAGCCCATGATCATTTCCGGCAGGCGCAGCCGCACCACCAGAATGGCGCCAATTCGCGGCGGGGCATCCGTTTCCATGCACATGCCGCGCGAGGAGATGTCCAGCGTCTCGGCGGCGCATTCAGGTTCGGTTGATTTCGTAAATTGAAAATGCAGTGGGACGCTGATGCGGAAACGCGGAGCCCCGCGACGATCGGATGATGGCATGGAACTTCCCCCTCGGTATGAACGTCCGGAAGGGGGCGATACAGGAATCCTGTAGGAAGGGATTTTAATCCTACCACACTTCGCGCCCAGGGCGAGCACGATTTTGATGCAGTTTTAGTATCGAAGTCGTTAACACGGCGCGCGCCGCGCGGCTGGCGCGCAAGCTGAAAAAAATGGCCGCCCCAAGCGCGGCACTTCCGCGAGGGGCAAGTCCAGCGCGGTTGTGTGACCCAGCGCACATCAGCAGGTGCCATCATTCACTGAGCATCTCCCTGCCCGGAAAGAGAATCTCTTCTACAGGGGAGGCATCATGACCAGCACACCGGTTTTACGGCAGAGCACTCCAAAGGAGCCCGAGATCCGCGTCGCCGCCCCGCGCGGCATATCGCCCAGAATAACGGCCAGAATAACGGTAGGATGGGGTGTCTTGTGGATCGTAGGAGCCGCTGCGGCCTGGACTGTCGTCGTGGTCCTGTTTCATAACTTTATGGCTCGATTGCTTTCGTAGCGATATGATGGCTCAATTGTTTTCGTAGAAATATGCGCAGTCGTTCACTTCTTATTGCGGCTAGCTTGGCGTTGTGCATCGCCGTGTCGGTGCTTGCAGCGGAATATGCACGGTCCTCCCCAGACACCTCCGCACCACTGCGGATCGAGCCTTTGGCATCTCCTGCAGGCGCAAACAGCTCCGAGCCTCAGCTTACTTCACAGGGGGACCGTGTAATTTTGAGCTGGCTCGAAGTCAGCGGCGAACGTGCCACGCTGAAATTCGCCGAGCGCACGCCATCGGGCTGGTCCAATGCACAGACCGTTGCCTCCGGGACTCGTTTCTTCATCAACTCCTTCGATGTTCCCTCCGTGCACGCGCTCGCGGATGGAACGCTCGCGGCGCACTGGGAGGAAAGGCTCGGAGCCGACGAGGATTCCGACGCCTCCAAGGTGATGCTGTCATGGTCCAAGGATCAAGGGCGCACGTGGTCGCGCCCGGTGACTCCACATCACGATGGAACTAACACTGAACACGGATTTGCGTCCCTATTCCAGGCTCCGGGAGCCGGGCTCGGCCTGGTATGGATCGACGGCCGCGCCACCAATCCTGAGACTGAGTCCGGAGACATGAGTCTCCGCGCCTCTGTATACGATGCTGCCGGCAAGCCGCTTCGCGAAATGACGGTGGCTCCGCGCGTGTGCGAATGCTGTTCGACTTCCGCGGCGGAAACATCGGACGGCGTAATTGTGGCTTTCCGAGGCCGCAGCGCCACGGAAGTGCGGGACATTTATGTGTCACGCTTTGCCGAGGGCCGCTGGAGCGCGCCCGCCATCGTTCATGCAGACGGCTGGAGGATCGACGCCTGCCCGATCAATGGCCCCTCAGTAAGCGCCAGAGGGCGCGACGTCGCCGTTGCCTGGTTCATGGCCAAGAATGACCAGGGCCGCGCGTTCGTCGCCTTCTCTCATGATGCCGGCCGTACATTCGGCGTGCCGGTTCGCGTCGACGACGCCGGCTCGCTCGGCCGCCTCGGCGTGCAGTTGCTCGACGATGGATCAGCCGCGGTGATATGGATCGAAAGGGCCAACCAGCGTTCCCAATTGCGCGTGCGCGTCATTACGCCGGCGGGAATGCGCTCCGCCCCAGTGACCATAGCCGATACCGAAGGCAGCCGTTATCCGCGGATTATTCGCGATCGCGGCGAGCTTTTGTTCTCCTGGACGGACACCGACAAGGGGCCATCTCAGGTGCGCACCGCGCGCGCCAGCATGGCCCAGCAGGCCGCCGCCTCGCCCCGCTAGTCTTTTCCGCTGCGAAGCATGGCCCCGATGCGCGGACTTGATATATAAAGGCCATCCGGGCTAGCCATGAACGGGGGTCGGCCCGCCCGGGCGATGGTTTGAAATCCGAATCGAGTCCGAAGTCAGCATCCCGTAACTTGGAGGAGGAATCTTGAAACATCTACTTTCATCACTTGCGGTCGTGGCCCTTGCGTTGGGCATTTCGTCGGCGGCGCGCGCGCAGGGTGAGATCAATCTGCTGGCGCCAGGCCCCATCAAAGAACCGCTCGATAAGTTGCTGGCCAATTTTGAGAGCAAGACGGGCACGCACGTCAAGGTGACCTATGCCGGAGGCGTACCCAGCAGACAGCAGGTTGCCGCCGGCAAGGGTTTGGACGTCGACATTCTGTTCGCCCCTTTCCCGGACGTGCTTAAGACCGGGAATATCGACCCCAAGAGTGCGACCGTGGTGGCGAGAGTGCGGCTGGCGCTGGCGGTTAAGAAGGGCGCGCCCAAGCCGGACATCTCCACACCAGCGGCGGTTAAAAAGACGCTGCTCAACGCCAAGTCGATTGCCTCCGTGGACCCCGCTGTGGGCAGCGTCGGCGGCATTGCGCAGGCGGCGCTCGATAAGCTGGGCATCGCCGAACAGGTGAAGCCGAAGCTCCAGTGGGTTAAAACTGGCGGAATCGTGCAGGACCAAGTCGCCAAAGGCGAGACCGAGATCGCCTTGGGCCCGTATGTGAGCGACATGAACAATCCGGGCGTCGACGTTGTCGGGCCACTGCCGCCCGGCGCCTCGACTCCGGTCGATATTACTGGCTTCCTGTCCAATAGCCTGAAGGACACAAAAGCCGCCAAGGCGCTCCTGGCCTATCTCAGATCAAGCCAAGCAGCCTCTACTTGGGAAGAAGCCAAGGTATTCCCAGTTCGCTGAGCCGTTTGCGGTTCACTGAGTATCGCCGCGGTTATTGGGGCGGGTTTCCGCCCAACGTCGTCGTCCGCCTGCGACGATCCGAGTGGCCCCTCAGCCGGGAAATCTAGGCTAGGGAATCTAGGCTTGACGAAGGTGATCAATTGCTGTACTGAATTGCTTATCTCGGCTCCCCTCTTATCAATCACGCGGAGGTCTCAACCATGAGGAAGCTGCACGGTATTCTGGTGCTGGCTTTTGCCTTGCTCATTGCGGTAGTACCCGCCCTGGCGCATCACTCTTTTGCGGCGGAATTCGATGGTCACAAGCTGGTGACCTACACAGGCGTCCTGACGAAGCTAGACTGGGGGAATCCTCACGGCTTTTTTTACCTGGATGTGAAGGATGAGAACGGCAACGTAAGCAAGTGGGCATTCGAGATCGCTTCTCCGAACATCTTGCGCCGCTCAGACGAGGCCACACGGACCTACTTCCTCGCCAACATGGGGAAAACCATGATCACCACGGCATGTCCAGCCAAGAACGGAATAAATCGTGCGGCGACGCAGTACGTTAGGTTCGCGGACGGGCGCATCGCACCGATGGGCCCCAAGACCTATCAAGGGGATTTGGACTCAGAGCAGATGTTGCGAAACTTGAAGTGACGATTTGGCCGCGGAGAGCTCGAACCCCTGGAACCGGGCAGCTTCATCGCAGCCGAACAGCGCCCAATCACGGGAGGAACGTTGCAAATGAAAAATCGGTACATTCTCACCGTGGTTATTTTGGCAGCAGCTTCGTGCACGATTTTGGCCGTTGCCCGAGCTCAAAAGGCTCCGCCGGCCCAGAACAGCCCGAAAAAGAGCGAGCCAACACCTCGGCTGCCGGATGGGCGACCGGACTTTTCGGGCGTCTGGTACCCCGGCGTGATTAAAGATATCGATCACATCCCCCCGAATGAAAATCACCGCGGATATGACCCGAAAGTGACGCCGCAAGAGAAGCCTTCGTTTCAACCTTGGGCCGCGGCCAAAATCAAGTTAATGGGAGCCACTAGCGGAGACCATCTGGAACTTTTAGTGCCTAATCTGGAGTGCATGCCGCGTGGCGCCTTGAGCTACTTCATCGGATCGGGATATGCAATTCAGTTCGTTCAGAACGCCCATGAGCTGGCGCTGCTTACCGAAAGCGATACCACTTGGCGGTACATACCCACCGACGGGCGCCCCCATCCGAAGTATATGGACCCGCAATGGAATGGGAATTCTGTTGGCCATTGGGAGGGCGATACGCTGGTCGTGGATACGGTCAGTCTCGATACGCGCGCCTGGATTGGATATCCGGACTACCTGGGATGGTTTCCGAGCGACGAGGTGCACTATACCGAGCGCCTCAGCCGTCCCGATGCGAACACCTTCATCTATCAGGCTACCGTGGAAGACCCCAAAGTGCTTACCAAACCGTGGGTCTCGGTTCCCCGGACGTTCACGTGGGCCCGCGGAAAGACGATTAATGAACGATACAACTGTACGAACATGTCGGACTACCAGCAGCTCTCACCCGATAAGAAGCCGCTCACAGCCGAGGGGAACGATGAGCGCTTCTTCGATGCGCAAGAGTACGCGCGGCTGCGCAAGCAATACAATAAGTGACCACTCCTTCTCTCGTAGATTCGCAGGAATTCTCGCCCATCCGGAATTTATTTTTCGAGCCTACCCCTGTATCGCAAGCGCGATACCAGCGCATAAGTGCCCTTCTCGGAAGCGCCCGAACCGCTTAGCCCCGCTTGCGGTAGAATGTCAGCCTGTTTTTGCGACTTCCGGAGTTGTAATGCGGCCATGAAGGGAACCATGATGCCGTTCCCGCTCACGCTCGCCTCTCTGCTGGAGCGAGCCGGCAAACTATTCCCCGCCGTGGAAGTTGTCTCCAGCCGGCCGGACAACTCCATCCACCGATACGACTACCGCGAAATGCATCGCAGGGCTCGCGCACTGGCAGCGGCGTTGCAGGATCTGGGTCTGCAGCGCGGCGACCGTGTAGCAACCCTTATGTGGAATCACCACGTTCACCTGGAAACCTATTTCGGTATCCCCAGTGTAGGAGGCGTTCTGCATACGCTTAATCTGCGGCTGCACCCTGATGAATTGGCCTACATTGTCAATCACGCCGCCGATCGCTGGCTGATTGTGGATGATGTGCTGCTCCCGCTTTACGAAAAAATACGGGAAAAGGTGCGCATCGAACGCGCCTATGTCGTGCCCTTCAGCGGCCATCCCGTGCCTTCCGGGTACGAGGATTACGAGGCCCTCCTGCAAAGCAGCAGTGGCCATCCGGCTTATCCCGACCTCGACGAAAATGATGCTGCCGGCATGTGCTACACCTCCGGCACTACCGGAACGCCAAAAGGCGTGGTCTATTCGCACCGTGCCATCGCGCTCCATTCTTACTCCATCTCCTTGCCCGATAACTTTTCGATTTCGCGCTGCGATTGCCTGCTGCCGGCCATGTCCATGTTTCATGCCAATGCCTGGGGATTGCCGTACGCAGCCGTCATGAACGGCAGCAAGGTGGTGCTGCCTGGACCGAACCTCCAGCCCGAGCGCCTGCTTGACCTGCTCTCGGCGGAGCAAGTCACGCTCACCGGCGCTGTGCCCACCATCTGGCTGGGCGTGATGGATGCTCTTGAAAGACAGCCCAAGCGCTGGCAGCTCGCGCCCGGTTTGCGCATCGTCATCGCGGGATCGGCGGCGCCGGAAAGCCTGTTCCGGCGCTTCGAGAAGTTCGGCGTGCGCGTAATCCAGGCGTGGGGCATGACCGAAACGACCCCGATCGTCACCGTCGGCACTTTGAAGCCCCACCTGGAGAACTGCCCCGATGACCGCAAATTTCAAGTCCGCGCCCGCCAGGGATTGCCTTCCCCATTTGCCGATGTCCGCGCCATTGGCGACCACGGCGAAGTTCCGTGGAACGACCAGACTCCCGGCGAACTGGAAGTCCGCGGCCCTTTCATCGCCGCCAGTTATTACAACCTTCCCGAAGAGCGCAACCGCTGGTCTGCGGACGGCTGGCTGCGAACCGGCGACGTGGTCACCATCGATCCCGAAGGCTACGTGAAGATCACCGACCGCACCAAGGACCTCATCAAGTCCGGCGGAGAATGGATCAGTTCGGTGGACCTGGAAAACGCGCTGGTCGGTCATCCCGCAGTGAAGGAGGCCGCCGTGGTGGCGGTCCCCGATTCCAAATGGGTGGAACGGCCGCTAGCCGTAGTCGTTGTCAAAGAAGATGCCCGGGTTACTCCCGAGGAGCTGCGCTGCTTTCTCGCTGAGAAGTTCGCCAAATGGCAATTGCCCGACGACTTTATATTCGTGCCTGAGTTGCCCCACACTTCCACCGGCAAACTCCTCAAGTCCCAGCTGCGAAAGCAGTTCAAGGACTGGCCCCGGCTCTCGGTCAAAGCCGAGGGGACGACTTGATCTCTTGATGTCCGGCCCGCAGCAATGCCGGTATAGTGCGCGGCGTCGGCCTGAGGTTTTGTTCTACGAATTAGACTCATCGCGAGCCAGGGATCTCTCCGGAGCTTGTCCCGCAACGAAGCCGAGAGCGAGCCGGGGCGGCCGGAGCCAGGGGGTGAGGCACTCATGGGCACCGCCGGCAGGGAAGCGTGCTAGAATGCGCGGCAACCGGGGACCACTCCCAGGAGGCGGAAAATGAAAAAGCGGATTCGCATCGGGCGGGAGACCATATTTCTGCTCGTCGGTGGAGTTCTTTGTATAACGTTGCTCGCCAGCGGCCTGAGCCTATTTTTCGGAGGATCGCTCGCGCAAGCGCAAAAGACGCAGAGCGCATCGCGAAGCCAGGTAGGCGGCGAAGATGAGACTGGCCCTTACGATGTAGCGTCCGGCTGGCCGCAGCCGCTCGGGCATCCCGGATGGACCTGGGGCTCGCAAGGCGGCGTTTTTGCCGAGACACCCAATCGCATTTACATCGCCAACCGCGGCGAGCTTCCCATTCCGGAAAAAGCGCCGGAAGGCTACACGGGAGGTTACGGCGCCTTCGGACAACCGGCCACCAGTGGCAAGCCGCGGATGCAGAATTGCATTCTCGTGGTGGACGCCAACGGCAAGCTGCTGGAGGACTGGACGCAGTGGGATCATCTTTTTGAGGGCGGCCGCGGCCCGCACCACGTGAAAATCAGTCCTTACGACCCGGAAAAGCACGTCTGGGTGGTGGACGACATGGTGCAGCAGGTCTTCGAGTTCACCCACGACGGCAAGCAGTTGGTGATGACGCTCGGCGAGCGCCTGGTGAAGGGCGAGGACGACAAGCACTTTGGCCGGCCCACGGATATCGCCTGGCTGCCCGACGGAACTTTCTTTATCAGCGACGGCTACATCAATACACGCGTGGTGAAGTTCGATAAGAACGGCAAGTTCCTGATGACCTGGGGCACGAAAGGGAAGGGGCCGGGCCAGTTCGACCTGCCGCATTCAATTGATATTGATGCACAGCGCCGCGTCTACGTGGCCGACCGCTCCAACAGCCGCATCCAGATCTTCGATGAAAACGGCAAGTATCTCAGCGAGTGGGATAACATCCGCCAGCCCTACCACATCATGATTACCGCCGACCAGCACCTCTGGGTGGCCGACGGCGTCACCAACAAATTCCTCAAATATGATCTGAACGGCAAGCGCCTCTACTCCTGGGGAACCTATGGTTCGTTCCCCGGCGCGTTCTGGGGCGTGCACCAATTCTCCATTGATCCGGCGGGAAATCTTTACGCCGCAGAGACCTTCGGCGGGCGCACCCAAAAATTCACGCCGAAGCCCGGCGCCGATCCGGCGACGTTGATCGGCCAGCCGGTGAAGATCACGCAAATCTCTTCCCGGTAACGCGAAAGATTTCTAAAAGCGGAAGGCTTCCGCGCGTTCGTCGGGGCGATCACCGGAAAGGCTCAGGGGTTGGCTTGCGCGCCGGCGGAAGAATCGCTGGTGGGAGCGGCCTGGCTATTTTGCAATCTCTGCTGCAGCCGATCCCGTTGCTGGCGGACCCGCTCGGCGAAGGAGCCATTGGGCGCGAGCTTGAGATAGGTATTCAGGTCATCGAGCAACGCCGGACCGTTGCCCAATGAGATGTGAACGTCGGCGAGCAGCAGATGCAGGATGGGATTATCGGGCTGAAGCTTAACGGCGGCCTGGGCGTATTGTTCGGCGTCATCGGCGCGCTTGAGCCCAAGCAGGGCCTGCGCCAGTTCCGATTGTGCATGCCAGGAATTGGGATTGAGCTCCACGGCTTTGCGTGCCAGCGGTTCGGCATCGGCGAAGCGTTGCGCGCTGGTGAAAAATGCCGCCAGCAAAAAAAGCGCGTCGGGGT
Source organism: Acidobacteriota bacterium (assembly GCA_003223315.1). Lineage (GTDB taxonomy): Bacteria > Acidobacteriota > Terriglobia > Acidiferrales > UBA7541 > Palsa-189. Next base: position 41,405 of record QHYR01000252.1, read on the forward strand.
AATGTTCCTGGCTGAGTTCGACTGATTTGCGCAGGGCCTGTTCGGAATCGCCCGCGTCCTTCATGCGCATATAGGCCAAGCCCATTTGGGCATAAGCTTCATAGTAACCGGGGTACGCTTGGATGGCGCGCTGGAATTGCTTGATGCTACCGGCATTATCGGATTTCTGGTAGAGGAGGCTCATGCCCTTGCCCATGGCGTCGCGCGCTTTCTGCGGTATAGAAAGCTCGCGCACGGAGACGGTGGGGCCGCTGGGAGCCCCGGGTCCCCCTCCGTTTAACCTTCTGAGCTCGATGGTGACTCCGAAAACAGGGCCGTCGACGTCGAGGCGTTCACGGCGATCTTCGTAGCCGGGCTCGTCAAAGATAAGCTCGTAGTTTCCCGAGCGGACGTTGTTGAACTGAAAGTTTCCGTTACCGCCGGTGAACGCGGTGGCCAAAATGCCGCCGGCGATGGCTTGCAAGTCCACCCGAACACCGCTCATGGCCACCCGGGATTCGGCATCCGCGACCGTGCCGTTGACGCTGAACGAGCGCGGCCGCGTCGAGCCCAGGCCTTCGTCCGTATCGGGGAAGGTTGAGGGAGAGGGCATTGACCGCCTCTGAGCCGCAAGAGTGGAGCAAAACAAAGAGGCAGCCAGAGAAAGTGCGGTTGCGAGTGTAAGAAGGGGCTTCGAGGCCCGGCGCATAGCCCACCTATTTGACTGGGTCATTCTGAGTCTACGCTCGGCCGAGTTCAGGAGCAATCGGAGAAATCCTCCGAGTTCTGGTCAAAAACGATGTAGCTTGCGTCCTGCCCGAAGGAAGTGGGAATGCATTCGGTGAATCCAGAATTTCTTGGAGAATTCGGTCGCGAAAATGGGAAAAGGGGAGGACAAGTCTCCCCTTTGCTTTTCCGGCTTGCAGGAATTTAGCCGATCGGGGTGCTGGCGGAGCTTGCACCCGAACCGGAGGTATCCGTGCGGATCACGCCCGATTGATCGGTGTAATACATATTCTGTCCGGTCGTGGCCGCGGTAATGGGGGTAGCCGTAATCGAGTAAGACTGGTTTAGCGAGCCAGCCGTGTACGCAAACGTGTAGCCGCTCTTGGTCCCAGCCGCGAGCACAGAGTCAATCAAGTCTGCCGAGGTGGAACTGGCTGTGCCGCCAGAACCCATCGGCCCCAGATTCGAAAGCGCTGATGGAAATTGGTTATAGCTGGTGGAATAGGCAATGCACGCTGTATTCAAGGTGCGCAGCGAGCCCACCGCCGAAGCCTGATTTGCAGCGATTTTCGACCGCAAGAGGTTGGGGATGGCGATGGCGGCGATAATCAGAATAATCGCCACCACGATCAAGAGCTCAATTAACGAGAAACCTTTTTGTTTACGCATGATTACCTCATCTTATTTATGTGCACGCCGGCCCCCATTGGGGGCCCCCACGGGTGGCGTATTCGTCACATGTGGTGGAGGCCTCTTCGTTTCAGCACATTAGGAGCACGCTGGAGTGCATTCCATGAATGCCTCCTTAAGCCAGAAGGAACCGCGAATGATGAGGAATGTCATAAAAGACGCCACAAAATGTCGCGAGACGATCCATTTGAGTCGTTCCCTGATATATCGACAGTTGCTCCTCTCGGGCGTGCTGCTGTCCCACATCGACGCGGTGGTGTCAATAAAGGATCAAATTAGACGCAGCCACTGCGAAATGGCGCGGTCTTGCTGGGAATTGTGCCGCTATGGTACCTTGCTAAATTACAGAGAAGCAGGCGCTTCGGACGCGATCCGCGACTGCAGAGGCACACATAACCTTGCCGGCTGAGCTGCTGAAAGTTTCAGCGGGAGCCCCAGACAGCACCGCCATTCGTTATGCCGCCGAGTTCATCAAACGGGGTCGGGTGGTGGGTGTGCCTACCGACACCTTTTACGGCCTGGCGGCCGATCCTTTCAATTTGGCGGCCGTCGAAGAGATCTATCGGGTGAAAGGGCGGCCGGAAAACCGCGCGCTTCCGATCCTGGTGAATTCCATCGAGCAGGCGGCCATCTTGAGCCGCGATCTGCCCCTCAATTTCCTCAAGCTGACAGAAAAGCTCTGGCCCGGCCCCTTGACCATCGTGGTCGAGGCGTCGCACAGCCTGCCGCTGAAAGTTACGGCGAATAAGGGCCGTGTGGCTCTGCGCTGGCCGAATTCGCGCGTGGCCTGCGCGATCATCGAGCAGGTCGGTTCGCCGATTACCGGGACCAGCGCCAACCTTTCCGGATTTCCCTCGTGCTCGAATGCGCAGGAACTCGTCAAACAACTTGGGGAGCGCCTGCCTCTGATCCTGGATAGCGGGGACACCGGCGCCACGCTTTCGTCCACCATTGTGAATTTGAATGGCGAGGACTGGACGATCGTTCGCCAAGGACAAGTGTCCGAGCGAGAGATCGAGAAGGCGCTGGAGGATTCGGACTGACAGGATTGTCGCGAGTGACGTGTATGGCGCTGGAAGGGTTCGGCTCAAAGCAGGAACGGCTACGGCTGGCACAGTTCTATGCGGCGCTCTCCGACGGGGAATTGCAGGAACTCTTTGGCGAGTCCGGATCGCTCACCGAGGAGGCTAGGACCGCGCTGGCTTCGGAGATGTCGCGCCGCAATTTGCCGATGGAGTCGCCGGCCGAGGCGGAGGATTCGGCGGCGCCGGGCAGGCGCCCCGAATTGCGCGACCTCCTGACCATTCGTCAATTCCGCGATTTGCCGGAAGCGCTGCTGGCGAAAAGCGTACTCGATTCCGCCGGGATCGAATGCTTTCTGGGCGACGACAACCTCATCCGCATGGATTGGCTGTGGTCCAACCTGCTCGGCGGCATCAAACTGCGCGTGCGGCAAGAGGACGCCCTGGTCGCCTCGCGCTTGCTCGAAGGCGGCGGAGCGCCTGAATCCGACGGGGAAAACTCCCCCAAATAATCTGTGCCGCGGAAAGCCGCACGGACGTTGAGCGGCGTGCCGCCCTGAAGGGCAGCGCTACAGGAAAATCCCCAGGCCGCGCGCCTTCTTTATCGCTGTAAACACAAGGATTTGTCCCCCAGTGAGAAATTTCTCCTGAAGTGCATTACGGTGCGTTACCTGCGGCGTTTACACTGTTAACTTTTGCCGCGACTCCGGCGTTATAGCCACAGAAGGAACGAGGGAGGAACACAACATGATCGGAGCAATCGTTACGGCAAACGCTATGGCGCTCTGGCAGGCGGTGTCGCCGGATTTACAGCAAGCCATTCAAGAGGAAGTGCAGGAGGAACTCAGGCGGGGACGATTTCGTTTCGGCGCTGGCGCTGCGCCATGGAATTCTGGGCCGGCGATCCTGGGCACGCTGATCCCGTTCGCATTTTTCGCCATGATTGTGCTGATCGTCTGGCTTTTCGCGCGGAACCGGCAGGCGCAACTGCGCGCGCGGGCGGAATTTCAGAAGCAGATCCTCGACAAATTTGGTTCCGGGAAAGAATTTGCGGAGTTCCTGGGAACCGAAGCGAGCCAGCGTTTTTTGGCGGCATTGTCGACGCAAAGCATGGGGCCGCGTTACCGAGTGTTGCGGGGAATGCGGGGCGGCATAATCCTGGCGGTGCTGGGAATCGGTTTTCTGCTCCTGACGGCATTGAGGCACGGTTTTGTTGTGCCGGGCGTTCTGCTATTGGCGCTGGGAGCCGGGCTGTTGATGTCCGCCGCAGCGTCGTATCATTTCTCCAAGAAATGGGGCGGCGGCGGCCCGGCAACTCCGGGACAGCCGCCGCTGTCGCAGAGCTAGGAGAAGCGTAGAGAATCGCCATGCGGCTGAGCGCGAGCCTTGATTTCGCAGCGGCCGGAGACGATTGGGCCGCACGTGATGAGACCGCGACGGTTGCGCCGCGGTTGGCTCAGCGGATGGACGCTGCTGCGTTTCAGGTTTTTTATGCGAAGACGGCGCCGGGGCTGCGGGCTTATATCCGGCGCGCCTCCGGCAATGAAGCGCTGGCCGACGATATTTTGCAGGAGGCTTTTCTGCGCTTTCTACGGGCCGATCTTCTTCCATTCAACGACGCTCGATTCAACGACGCTCGATTCAACCACGTTACACCCGCAGATGCGCCGCTCAAGGCCTATCTTTACAAGATCGCGGCGTCGCTGCTCGCCGACCATTGGCGGCGCTTGAAGCGAGAACGCCGCTGGAGTCTCTGGAATTTTCTGGGCGCCGAGCCGGTTACAAATCCCCGGGGCGACAGCGATGCGCTGCGTTTTTTTCGCCAGCTCAAACCGCAGGAGCAACTTCTGCTCTGGCTCGCTTACGTGGAGGGCTTCGAGCATCGCGAGATCGCGGAGGCGTTGCGCGTGAAAGAAAAAAGCGTGCGCGTGCTGCTCTTCCGCGCGCGCAAGAAACTGGCGCGCACTCTGGAGAGTGCGGGCCTCGGCCGCAAGGAGGTAGGATGAGCCAAACGAGCTGTTCTCAGGAGAGCGCCGTCGCCCGTGCCGTTCGCACCGGCGAGTGGAACGAAACTCTCGAGGTGCATCTGCGCGAGTGCGCGATCTGCCGCGGCGTGCAGGAGGCGGCGCGCTGGATGCAGGCGCTGGCGCCCGCGGCCCAACGATCAGCGCAATCGCAAAACGACCTGCCAGACCCGCAGATTTTGTGGTTGCGGGCTCAATTGTCCGAGAGACAGGCGGCCGCCGAACGCGCGCAGAAGGTCTTGCGATGGGTGGAGGTTGCGTGCGTCATGGCGGCTTGCGCGGGCTTGAGTATTTGGCTGGCATGGAACTGGAATGGAATCGGCGGCGAAATCGCCGATCGCCTTGGCTGGGCGCTATTCGACGCATGGCCGGCGTTCTGGGCTAATCTTTACGCGTACGGCCCGGTGAACTCGCCGATTCTGTTTTCATCCGCGCTGGCGGTGATTTCGTTCGTGGCGATTGGCGTCGCTTATCCTTTGCTCGCGCGAGAGTAAAGATTCTTCGGGGGTACGGCGCAAACCCGCTCAGAATGACAACGGTTTAGAGGAGAACCACGCGGAGAAGCAAAGCCCCAGGGCCGCTCGCAGAGGGTGCGAGCGCGCCCTGGGCTACAAAAGGGGCTCTGCCCCCGATTACGTTTTCGGTTCGGGCGCGGGCGGCGCGAAGGGGCCGCAGCGGCCTTGCATGCCGGCGCGGAATTTCTCGCGTTCCTCCGGCGTCATTTGCGCCCATCGCTCCATCATACGGCTCCGCCAATGCATGCCTCCGCCCCAGCGGCCGCGGAATCCTCCCAAGAGCAATCTGCTGAGCACCAGCAGGCCCAGCGCCTGCCAGAAGGTGATCAGGTGCAGCCCAAACACCGGCGGCATGAGCCAATTCCATAGGTGCATGGCTACGAAGCTCAGCACGAGCGCCGCGACCAAGGCAAATAAAATGAATCTCGCTGCTCGTGTAAATCGATTTCGTCTCATTTTCAGCCTCACTCTCCTAGAAATTCATCGCGAATGGCTTGCAGCCTGCGCCGCAGGTAGAGCACGGCATGGTGTTTGCGCAGCACCATGGCGTTGACGCTGACGCCGGCTTCGGCAGCCAGTTCTTTGAAGCTGCGGCCTTCGAATTCGTGCCCCACGAAGGCGGCGCGCTGATCCGCAGGCAATTCGTCGAGCGCGGCCTCGATTTCGTCGAGCAGCACGCCGTTTGCGTACGCCGCTTCTGGCCCGGCATCGGGCGACGGCAGCAACTCCTCGAGGCGCAGCGGCGCGCCGCCTTCTTCTGTCCCCGCGGACGGGCCCCTTATCGCTTCGGGCAAAGCTTCCGGCTTCGTCTTGCGGAAAAAGTCGGTGATGCGGTTCCGCGCCACGCGAAAGAGCCACGCACCCGCTT
>QHYR01000086.1 GCA_003223315.1 Acidobacteriota bacterium
AAATCACTTTCTTGCTCTTCCGTCCTGCGTTCTGATACCGCTCATAAATCGCTCGCAGATATTCCCATCGCCCTTTGTTTCCCAACCGGACCTCCTCAAAAACGCTCTTTGGTTGGGTTACATCCTAAATGGCGCGACGTTGTCTGCTTCGGTTACATTCTAGATGGCGCGATACGGGGAGTTGCAAGAAACAGCGGCTCACTGTAGCCTTTAGGGCCGCTCGCCTTGACAAAGCCATACCGGGGCCACAGACTAAACATGTTATGATGGAAATACTTCGCCGGATGTTCATGGTGGACTTCTGGAAGGGCTTGCTGCTGACCTTCCGCTCCCAGAACCCAAAGTACATCTACACCGAGCAATATCCGCTGGAGAGGCCGATGGTTGCCGAGCGCTATCGCGGCGCGCCGCGGCTCAATAACAGTCCAGAAACCGGCGAAACGCTGTGCATCGCGTGCAATCTTTGCGCGCTGGCCTGCCCGGAAAACCTGATTGTAGTTGGCTGGCAACGCGACGACGCTACGCGGCGCAAGGTGCTCACCACGTTTACCTACGACACCTCGCGCTGCATGTTTTGCGGCCTTTGCGAGGATGCTTGTCCCACCGATTGTCTGGAACTGACGCAGGATTTTGAGATGGCCACCTATACCCGTGAAGGGGCGATTTGGGACCGCCACCGCCTGGAGGAGGGACCTACGCCGGCGAGATACGTTCGCTGATGTCGCTGCCTGTAAGTTTCCCGTATGGAACTTCGTAAGGACCCGATCACTCGCAGTTGGGTGCGTGTGGGATATCGTGAGGACTCTCTCGCTCAGGATGCTTGCCCTCTCTGCCCCAATCACGCGGACGGCATAAAGCCCTTGTTGGAATTGCCCGCGAACGGCTCGGTGCAGGTTCGCGTCATCCCTCATTTTCAGCCGCTCTATCGCATTGAAGGCGAGCCCGGCCGGATCCCCGACGGAATTTACGATCGGATGCGGCCGCTGGGGGCCCATGAAATCATCATCGAATCGCCCGATCATCAGCTGACTTTGGCGCGCATGAGCGACGAACAGATCGAGCGCGTGTTAGAGGCTTACGCACTGCGTCTTACCGATTTGAAGAAGGATTTGCGCTTCAAATACGTCACGGTATTCGAAAACAAGGGCAAATTATCGGGAGGGGAATGGGAGCACCCGCATTCCCAGGTGACCGCGACGACGTTTGTGCCCCGCCGGGTTCTCTACGAGCTCCGCTCCGCCATGGCTTGGTTCGCAGAAAAAGAGCGATGTGTTTTCTGCGACATTCTGCGTCAGGAGGAAAGGCAGGGCCGGCGCATCGTCGATTCGCAGGGCGATTACATTGCCTTTTGCCCTTACGCTTCGCGCGTGCCTTTTGAAGTCTGGCTGATCTGGCGCAAACACAGCCATCTATTTGAACAACCCAAGCCTGGCGGGAACATGAGGCATCTGGCCGCGCTGCTCGGCCGCACACTGCGTCGCCTGACGCAGGTTTCGGGATCCTATCACTTGGTGGTCCATACGGCGCCCAATACGATTCATCCCAAGGGGGAGCTTGCCTCGTATTGGGGCACATTGGCCGAAGATTTCCATTGGCACATCGAAATACTTCCCATCGTGGAGCAGAGCAGCAAATCCTACAGCATCAAAGAAGTGTACTTCAACGCGCTCCTGCCCGAGCAAGCCGCCGAGCGGCTTCGTCAGCTGGATCCAAACGCCCCTGATTCAAAAGCCTGATGAGAGGCCAGCGGGGCGGCATCATCTTCCGCCTGCTGGCTCTCCTGGTGCTCTGCGGGTTTGCAGGTGTGATCTATGTTGCGCGGTATCCCTTGTTGCGGGCCGCCGCCGAATTTTGGATTGTGCAGGACCGCATTGAACCTGCCGACGTCATCGTCGTCCTCGGGGATGACAACTTTACCTCTGATCGATCGGCGCAGGCAGCGGCGCTCTTTCACGCTGGATGGGCTCCCCAGGTCGTGGCCAGTGGCCGCATGCTCCGGCCTTATGCCTCGGTCGCGGATTTTATGGCGCGAGATTTGCAGTCCCGTGGCGTGCCCGCGTCGGCAATCGTGCGCTTCTCCCATCGGGCTGATGACACCCGTGAGGAAGCCGAGGGCCTGCGAGTTCTGATTGCCGAAAAAGGCTGGCGCCGAATCCTTTTGGTGACGTCGAATTATCACACGCGCCGCGCCCGGTATATCTTTCGCAAAGTGTTGCCAGCCGGCGTCAGCTTGGAGGTGGCCGGCGCTCCCGACTCCGAATTCGAACCTGCGACTTGGTGGGAATCGCGACAAGGCAGGAAGACATTTTTCCTCGAAACTGTCGGTTATCTCGTGGCCGTCTGGGAACTGCGTCACCCGCAGCCGGAATCGCCTTCGTCGGGAGCTGCACGGATGGGCTATTTCCCAGGGCTTATTGACTGCCAGGTCACCTAGAAACCCGAATAACAACCGCTTTTTCGTTTACATCGGTAAAATCCTGTACTATAGTCGCCGTCCCCAGCCAAGAAGTAAATCCGCGGCTAACTACTATTTAACCGCCTGCAAGGAGGCGCTTATGTGGCGAAAGCAGGATCAGCCCCAAGCTCCTTCTCTGCCTGCACAGACGAAATCAACACCGATCACCGAGGTGCCGCAAACTTCTCTGCTGGATCAGAATACGCCCGCAGCGGCGTCGCTACTCAGCTCTTCTACCCCGGGCCGCCTGACACGCTTGCTTACCGTCGAAGGCGAGATTACCGGCCAGGAAGATCTCTTCATCGACGGCGAGGTACACGGCAAAATTCGCCTCCAGGGGGGCAAACTGACCATCGGGCCCGAGAGCCGCGTTACGGCGGAGATCGAGGCAAAGGAAGTCGTCGTGCGCGGAGAAGTGAAGGGAAACATCAAGGCACACGATCGAGTTCGAATCGGCGTAACCGGCAGAGTGACTGGCGCGATTAGTACGCCGCTGATTGGGATTGAGGAAGGGGCGGAAGTACACGGTTTGCGGGTGAATCTCGAGAAAGAAGAGCGGGCTCGCCCGGCGGGCGCTATCGATTCGAAGTCAGACAAAAAGGTTCAGGTTGCAGTGGCAGAAGGGATCTCTCAGGTGCATGCATGAGCTTCATTAACAAGCTTCGAGCTGTAGATTCCCTGGAGAACACCAATGCGCCGACTGTGCGTCCGCCCTACGGCCACCGCCTTCGCGTTCCGCCTGTTCCTTTACACGCTCCGAACGGCGCGCCCGGAAGTACAGGTGAACCGAGTTCAGGCCGATTCTCCAACGGGCTAAAGGAATTCCTTTGGCAGATCGATGACATTGGCAGAGGGAATCTTCTTGATCTGGGCGCAGTTTCCCAGGCTACCGTTACGTACTTCATAGAACGCAACTTCAAGGTCTACACGGAAGATCTGTTCGCCGCTTGGGGAGCGTTCCTGGAGCAGGAGTCGCAGCGTGTCCTGTCGCTCCCCGTTGGCACTCTGCAACCCGATATGTCGCCGGCAGCTCGGGCGGACCGCTTCCTCGCTTCCAACCTTCGCTATCCCGTAGATAGCTTCGATGCCATCCTGCTATGGGATGTGCTGGACTACATGGATCGGGAGGCCGCTCAGCGATTCTTGTCCCGCATCACCTCCCTCACCCGCGACGGCGGAGCGGTCCTGGCGATTTTCCATACCCGCCCGCCGGAAAAGTTTCAGCGCTACCGCGTTCTGGATGCGCACACCCTGGAAGTGGTGCCGGTGCCCTCCTTGGTTCAACCACGGCATGTCTATCAGAATCGCGAGATACAAGAGCTTTTCGAGAAATTCCGCACCTCCAAGACCTTCGTGAGCCGCGATCAATTGCGCGAGGGAGTATTCGTTAAATAGGCCTCAGGCAAACCGACGGTCAATTTGCCCTGAATCTTTTTCTTGCGCTTGCTCGCAAACGGCGTTAAAAGAAGATTAGGCTCTAGAGCGGGAGGGAGAATGACTCCACCGGCTTTAGAACAGAACCAAACTTAAAGGGCACCGCTGCTGCGGTGCTTTAAGCCGGCAGTCCTACCAAGCCTGCCGTGCTCAAAAAAAAGTAAAGCAACGGGAGCCGCCAGGCTCCCGTTGCGGTTTTTGGCCAATGACTCTCAGGCTTGATTTGCAGCGCAGCCACTGCGGAGAGACTTAGCCCCCGTTTTTCCAACTCCAAAGCGAACGGATAAGCTCCTGTTGGAAAGCTATGACGTTGGCTTGCCAGAGCAAGCCGACCAGCATTGCCGCTATCATGACCAATGAAACTGCAAGGGTTATCGCGAGCTGCGATTCCGATGCCGGGACCTGTAAGCGACGAAGAAATTTCACGCGTCTGCCCTATGCTAGGAAAGGCAATTTCCCTTCCAGGGCAGAACAATTCCGCTGCCACTGCAAGCACCCTAATATGTGGTACTTAGGTGCATCCTGCGGCGAGCAAGTTTGTCCGAGAGCGCAAAAAAATCGCTCTTTGTCCCATCCGTTGGTCTAAAAATCCGCATGCCGTTCACCCGCGGCTCAGAACGCTCAGCACTGTTTGATTCCAGCCTGACGTGCCAGGGACATCGATCTTGGCGGCATGCGGCACTTTTGAGACTAGATTCTCATCGAAGCGGCCGGAGCTTAAGGGCAAGATGAAGGCTTGATCGCTGGCCGCCAGCAAAGACAAGTCTTCGGCGGACCTGCCAATCCCCACAGATCGCAAGCGCGAGCGCAGCGCTTCCCGATACAGTCGCATCAGATAGCGGACAGCTTTACCTTCGTGGCTACCGGAGCAAAGCTCCCAAAACGGCTCGGAACGCCGAATTTGCCAATGGTGCTCCCCGGCTACCTTTTCAAATGCCGGAGCGGCTGAATCGGCATTTCCAGCGAAGAAGAACCGTTCGCTGAATTCCCTTTGGCGAGATGCTTCGGCATCGCGTTCGGTCATTCCACCATTGCGGGCAATTTCGCGCCCGCTCATATCCGAATAGCGAACGACCTCCGCCCCTGTCTGCTTGGCAATATCTTCGACCGCCGCAGCGGCTTCCTGCGAGGAGCGTCCGAAGGGAACGCACAAATAGCGGCCCACGCGCTTAGCGCCCTCCAGGCGCAGGGCAAAGTATCCATCGGGGAGGAAAAGCCCGCCGCCCCCTTCGGTCATGAAAGGATGAGCATGCCCGAGCTTGCGCCGAAGGGGTTCGAGCTGTGCACGCGTGCCATTCGTAGAGAGCACCAGCGGGATATTACGCCTCTCGATCTCCATCAGTGCCTCTGAGGCAGGCTGCGCCAGGCGAGCCGCGGAACCAAGCAGGTTGGCTGGCGCGAAGAGGATTACGCGGGGCGCTAGCATGTGGGCAGGAAGTTTAGCGCGGCCGCCCAGGAGTCATCCGAAAAGAAAAATGGCGACGAGATGAAACCTCGCCGCCATTTTTTGTGCGTGACCCTGAGATGGAGACTTTAGCCGCCGGATGCAGCTGCAGTCGTTGCCGGTTGCGGGTTCTTCGGCATGCTGATATAGCCGCTGATCTTGTCCTTGGCCACGGAATTCACTACAAATTCGTCGGCTTGATGCGAGCCGCGCGGATAGAAAACCACCGGCTCGTCCACCGTGCGATCTCTCTTCTCGGTGCGAGTATCGTCCACAGTCAAGGCGACCGTAAACTTGTTCCTCTTTGTATCCACCGAGCGCAGTTCGACGGTGATGCTTCCGACCTTCTGCGGCTTGTTTTTGCCCGAGACGGTGAACTCAACGTAGTCCCGCTCACCCATGCGGCGGAGCACGTCGATTTCTTCGTGATTGCGAGCGATCAAAGTGCCCAGCTCGCTGCGCGCCATCTTGAGGTCGCTCTTGGTCCCCTCGAGATCCGTCTTGACGTTATTGACGCTGCCATTTACGGCGTTCAGGTCATCCGTACTAGCCTTGGTGGCGAGCTGATTCTTTACGTCTGTGTCTATCTGGTCTATCTGGGCCAGCTTTTGCGCGTTTTCCTCTTTAATCTTGGCCTCTTCATCGCGGGCTTTCTTCAGATCACTCTGAGTGACCCGCAATCTCTTCTCCACGACTCCGAGATCGCTTTGCAAGCCGTTGCTCGTGGCGTTTGCTTGTGTCAGCTTCTGTTCCAGCGCGGCCACTTGCTGGCTGCTGTTATCGGCAGCCGTCTTCATCTGACCGCTAAAGGCCTGTTGTGCCTGCTGCAACTCCGTGGAGTTGTGCCAGGCCAATCCGAGCCCCGCGATCGAGATGATCGCCAGAATCACGATCGCCGCAGTTACCCACCGTGGTATCCCGTGATGTTCCTCCACAACCTGATCCGAATTATCGATCATAAGCTTTTCTCCCCATCAGACTGTCCTCACCCGGGCTATGCCCATACTTGCTCAAGCACGTAGAGCGCCAAGCTTGGGAGCGGTCTATGGCCGAGCTACACTCAAACAAATGGGGGGGTTGTGATTAGCAGCCCAGACCCGCGGGCGAGGCCGAGCGAGTACTAATACCAGAAATCTTTACGCAATTTCGTAGTTTTCACTTTGTCTTCGTCAACCCGAGGCTTTGGAAATCAAGGGTTTACCCCGATGGCCAGGTCAGGCCGCCTGTACTTCAGAACAGATGCCTCCGCCGGAGTTCCGCTTCCAATAATGCGCGCGTTTGAAAGCGCATGGCATCTAGGCCTACCTGCCGTGCTGCATCAACAAACTCTTGAATATCATCGACATACATGGCTTCGTGCGCCTTAACCCCCAACGATTCTAAGGCCGCTCGGTAAATTCCCGGCGAGGGCTTGCTCGTTCCTACCCTGCAGGAATAGATGCGGACAGGAAAGTGACGCCCAAAGGTGAAGCGCTGCTCCAGGCATTCGACATGAATTGGATCGGTATTGGAAAGGAGCGCGAGCTGACAACGGGCGCCGAGTTGCTCGAAGAGACTCTCGCCCAGGATCAGTTCGGGATCTAGGACTAGACTCCAGGCATCCCGGAATTCCGCATAGCTCAACGAGAGCTTCAGGCGTCCCATGAGATGCTGATGCCATTCGGGTGGAGAGATGCGACCTTCCTGCCAGTCCTGCCAGTGCTGATCGGCGCTAATGAGTTCCCAAGCACCTTCCGCGGAAAGGCGCTTGGCGGATTGGTCGGCACCTCCATGCATGGCGGCAGCGATAGGCGTCAATGCGCGCGTGGGGTCCAAGCGCACGATCACGCGGCCGATATCGAAGATCACTGCCTTTGGAACTGAAGGGATGCGCTCGGCTACGGGAGCGGGCGATCCCTTCGCGAGTTCGAGCCTATGCCTGTGTCGATGGGCCAAGCGGAACAGCGTCCGGTTTAGAGATTCGGCGCGAGCGCGAACGGATGGCGCCAATCATCGCAGGGAGAAAGGAGAGGAACACCACCACGGCAATCACCCAGTGGATACGCTGGCTGATGTTAGGAACCGCCTTGCCCACGAAATACCCACCCAAGACCAGACCCGCGCCCCAGCAAACTCCGCCCACGATATCAAACGCCAGGTAACGGCTATAACGCATCTGCGCGGCTCCGGCCACGGGAGGACAGAATGTGCGCACGATAGGCATGAAGCGCGCAAGGATCACTGTTTTCCCGCCGTATTTCTCGTAAAACTCGTGAGCGCGCTCCAAATGGCGGCGCTTGAAAAAGGCGGAATCCGGGCGGCGATAAAGTGCCTGCCCCGCTTGCCGCCCGATCCAATAGCCAACCTGATCGCCGGCAATCGCACAGAGGGTGACCAGCAGGGAGAGAGAGCCGATTTTCAGCGCTCCGGCCGCGCTAAACACCCCTGCCGTCACTAAGAGCGAATCGCCTGGCAGGAAAAAGCCCACAAATAGCCCGGTTTCCGCGAAAACTATGGCGCAAACCAGCAGGGTTCCACCCCACTGGATAAGTCCCTGGACGTTGTACAGGTTATGCAGAAGGTTGCGGATTAGCTCGAGCATGACGGCGGTAGGTTCCCGCCGCGCCGCGATTGACAGAGAGGGGCCAGCAGGTCCCAGCCAACACGGTAGCAGAAAACGGCTGGATTTTGGGCACATTCCAGCCAGCAGAGGTTGAGCATGGCAATAACGGAGAGAAGGCGCGCTGCGGAGATCATTTGTGCATCCCGGATGCCGGGCAGCATTTTGGGCATCCGCGGAGCGACCTTTTCGCCCTAGGCTTCGTCGGCATGGATCGGGTCCGCATGCGTGCATGATGCGTTGCGCCGGAGTATCGGGACAATCCCCCCAAAGTACCGGCGCAGTGGAACAACCGGAAAACGTGTGCCGGATCAACCAACAGTACCTTTGTCTCATTAGGATGACGCCCCCGTACCATTGGCCGTGACGCCCCTGGTACTGAGAATGTCAGCTGTGTTTAGGTAGCTTCCAGGAACTGCGGAGGGGGCACATGGAAAGCGCATACGCAGTTTGGATCGGCCAGCCAGTGATTCTGCAGATAGCGGCAGAGGATGTGCGGGTACCACTGCGCGGGATGATCGTAGGGGAGAGCGACGATTTCATCCGTTTCCGCGTCGAGCAAGCCTGGGACATAGACATTTACAAGAGCATGATCCTGGCGGTGGAGCAGGACCGCTGGACACGCGTTCTGGTCAATTAAGGACGAGGCGCCATGCTGGCACAAGCGATGGAATCGCGTCCGCGAACAGAAGGCAAGGTAAATGAAAGCCGCGCGGCCGCTCTGCTGGGCCTGAGCACGCAAAAATTGCGCCGGCTTTCTGTGCAAGCGGGAATAGGCCATCCGGACGTTGAAAATGGCGGCGCGGAACTCGTCTTCACTTATGCGGAACTATACCGGCTCTGTCGATTGGTGGCAGAGACCGCCGGCGGAAGCAGTTTCTAGAATGATGATGGTCTGAACGATCAGGCGATTTTCTTCCGGCCCAGCACACCCCCACGGCCCCGGGCTCGGTTCCCCCTACCGATCCGGGGCTTCCTTTTTTCCGCGGCCTTTTAGCCTCGCTCCGCGCTGCCGCGGGGCGGGTGACCGAGTTCGCTGGGAATGAGTTGACACCTGCTCGGGCCTCGGCACACACTGGGGCGGCAAATCCCCATGCCTGGCGCACAGAAAGCCGGCCGTACTGGCCAGTTCCACTCCGTGGCCGCTGGATTTCTCGGCTGGACGCTGGACGCTTTCGATTTTTTTGTTGTGGTTTTCCTGTTTGATTCCCTCGCCGCGCAGTTTCACGTCTCGAAAGCAGCCATCGTAGCGACGCTCTCCTGGACGCTGCTGATGCGTCCAGTGGGCGCCTTTATTTTCGGCCTGCTGACGGACCGCTACGGACGCCGCATTCCGCTGATCGCCAACGTCGTCTTCTTTTCGGTCATCGAGCTCCTCTGCGGCTTTGCGCCGAACTACGCGGTCTTCCTGTTTCTGCGCATTCTCTACGGCATCGGCATGGGCGGCGAATGGGGCATAGGCACATCGCTGGTTATGGAGGCGACCTCGAGCCGCTGGCGCGGCGTGCTGAGCGGCATTTTGCAAAATGGCTACGCGGTGGGATATCTGCTCGCCGCGCTGGCCTACCGCTTTGCCTTTCCGGTTTGGGGCTGGAGACCCATGTTTTGGCTCGGCGGCGTGCCCGCTTTGCTCGCATTTTACATTAGCGCCAAAGTGCCGGAGTCAGAGGCTTGGCGGCATCATCGTGCGCCCTCCACAAGCGCCGTCTTGCGAGCTGTGGGCCAGCAGTGGAAGCTCTGCCTCTATCTCCTCTTGCTGATGACCTTCATGATGTTCCTCTCGCACGGCACGCAAGACCTTTATCCGGACTTCCTGCAATCGCAGCATCACACCGGCGTGGCCATCGTTTCCTACATCGTCATCCTGGGAAATATCGGCGCGATGCTCGGCGGAATCATTTTTGGCCAGCTCTCGAACACACTAGGACGCCGCCTCAGCCTGATCGGCGCGTTGATTCTTTCGCTGGCCGTCATTCCGCTGTGGGCCTTCGGCGGATCGCTGCGGGCGCTGGCCCTCGGCGCTTTCCTGATGCAGGTCGGCGTGCAGGGCGCTTGGGGAATTATCCCGGCGCACCTGAGCGAGCTTTCCGCCGATGCCACGCGCGGCCTGGTTCCCGGCCTCGCCTACCAGATGGGAATTGTGCTCGCCGCGCGCACCCCGGTGGCCGAATATGGCCTAAGCAAGCGCGTGGGCTACAGCTGGGCCCTGGCCGGATTCGAGATCTTTACCATCGTGGTTTTGGCCATTGCCGTGGCCTTGGGGCCGGAACGGCGTGGCCGGAGCTTCATCGCGCCCGCCCGGATCGAAACGCCCGTCAGCGCCTGAAAAACAAGCCTGGACCACCTCATCAGCTTTGATACCGGTGGTTACGTTGAATTACGGAACCCCGGTTGAGCCCGGCCGGAGCTTGCTGTAAGCTCCGGCCGGGCTTTCGTGTTTCGAGAAATATAGTGTTATATTCGAAAAAACTGCCGGTCCCGTAGCTCAACTGGATAGAGCGCCTGCCTACGAAGCAGGAGGTTGGGAGTTCGACCCTCCCCGGGGCCGCCACCTTTTTTCACGAAACCCTTTTTCACGAAACGAAGTTGGCTTAATTTTCACCGAGGGCGTCGAGGCGCGGAGCCTGGAGGCCTAGCAGCTTCTGCCAGAGATATGTCGACAAATGAAATGACGAGCGGTGCGGCCTTCGACGTCGGTATCAATGACCGGCTGCCCTTGGGACCGTTGCTCATGCTGGGGCTGCAGCACGTCTTCGGCATGACGGGGATGTTTGTGTTTCCGAGCCTGCTGGGCCGATCTTTCAACTTGCCGGCGGAGCGCATTGCCTATCTCTATGGCATGAGCTTTGTGGTTTGCGGCCTTATCACCGTTTTGCAATCCGTGTGGTTGCTGCGGCTTCCCGTGGTGCAGGGGACGTATGCCGGCAACTTTGCCGCGCTGCTTGCAGTTGGCCATATGCAAAGCGGCGGGCTGGGCGCCGCCTACGGGTCGTTTTTCGTGGCTTCGTTGATCTGGTGCCTATTGAGCGTGCCCGTCCGCCGACTGAGCTTCATCGGCTTGTTCGCACGTTTTCTGCGCGCGCCGATCATATCGGGAATCATCGTAATGCTTACGATCATTCAGGTGGCGGACGTAGCCTTGCCCAACTGGATCGGCGTACCTTCGAGCCCGGGTTTTCCGCTGGTGAATATTCTCGGCGGGTTGATTGCTGTGGCGGTGCTGGTGGGCATCACCGTGTGGGGCGGAAGGTATCTGCGACGGGGTGCGATTTTGATTGGTCTTGCGGCCGGCACCGTATGCTATGCGACTCTGCGGCCGATTTCCTTCAGTTTGGTTGCCAGCGCGCCGCTGCTGGTGGTGCCGCAGTGGTTCCCTTTCGGGTTTTCTGTGCGGCCCGAGTTGGTCATCGTGTTCTTGTTGGTTTTGATTCCGGCCGGCATGGGCTCGATGGCGATGTACGAGATGGTGGGGCAGTGGGGAAATGAGAGACTCTCCGCCGTGCGCATGTCGCAGGGTATCTTTGCCGTGGCGATCGGGTCCGTGCTTGCCGGGATTGTCGGCGGGTTCAGCACCATCGTTTACCCCGACAATATGGGCATGCTGCGGACGACGCGCGTGGGCTCGCGCTTCGCGACACTCGCGGCCGGCGTAATCCTCATCGCGCTGGGCGGCTGCATCAAATTCGACATGTTGCTCGTGCTGGTGCCGCAGGCAGTGGTCTCCGCCGCTGCTACGCTGCTGTTTGGCGTGGTCTTCATGCATGGGGTGCAGATGCTCTCGAAGGTAGAGTGGGACGACCGGCAGTTTGCTGCCGCGGGCCTTGCCGTTCTAGTGGGTTTGGGCGGGCTTTTTGTTTCGCCCGAAGCACTTCAGACCATGCCGCTCGTAGCAAAGCTGCTCGTGCAGCAGCCGGTCATCTCCGGCGGGCTCACGCTGGTCATTTTGCATTCCCTGCTGTGCCCGGCCCCTTCGGCTCCCGAAACGGCGCAGGCGTGACGATGCCAAAAACATTTAAGCGCGGTGACCACGTTCAGTGGAATTCTGAGGCGGGCATCGTGCGCGGGGTCATCGTCAAGAAAATCACTTCGAATGTGCGCATCAAAGGCTACGTGCATCATGCCTCGAAAGACGCGCCTCAGTACCTCATCAAGAGCTACAAGACCGACCACGTAGCCATCCACAAGGAGCAGACACTAAAACATATCAAGGCGCGGACGAGCAGGCGAGCAAAGCCGGGAGGCAGGAAGAGGCGATCGCGGTGAACATCGCGGAATTCTTGCTCTTACCCAAGATTCTTCCGCAACGCTTCCTGGATGGGGCGATTTTGATCGGCCAGCCGATCCGCGGAAACGATCTGTTTGGATTTGATCCACTCGGGCGCGACCTGACGTTCTTCGTCCGGGCGATTCATTACGAATGCGCAAACCAGGCGCTCTCGCTTTAGCCACCAGACGCTGAAACTCGAACTGTGCAGGTCTCCGCGAGCAACGGTTTGGGTAGCTCCTTCAGAATCTCCCCATAGTTCGTAAGACAAATCGAAAACATCCGAGAAGAAGTAGGGAACGTGTACAAAGGGCTGCCGCTCGCCACTAACCATAGTTGCCCAGTGCTGCCCTTGAGAGACGGCGTTGTCCCAGTGCTCCACACGGCGTCGCTTCTCAAAAATCGTGTCCACATAATTGGCGACATCACCCGCCGCGAAAATGTTGGCCTGATTTGTCTCCAGATATTCGCTTACCACCATGCCGTTATCGATGGACAGGCCGCTCTTGGCGAAGAGCTCGGTAACCGGAGCCGCGCCGACTCCCGCAACCACCATGTCACACGAAATCTTGCGTCCGCTCGCCAACAGCACGGTGCTGGCTTGCTCTTTACCGTGCAAGGCCGTGACGCTTTCCCGTTTGAGCAGTTGCACACCGCGCGAGGCATAGTAGCGTTCAAAAAAGTCCGACATCGCCGGCGTGAAAACGCGGCTCCATACGCGGTCCTCCCGAATGACCAGCGTGGTCTCAATCTTCTTTTGCGCCAGAACGGAGGCTACTTCCATGCCAATGAACCCGCCGCCGATAACCACTGCTTGCTTGGAGTTCGCCGCCCTGGCGCGGATCTTTCGGGAGTCATCCAGAGATCGGAGGTAGAACACATTGGGCCAATCATTTCCTGGGCAATCGAGCCTCCGTGCCCGGGCGCCTGTCGCGATTAGCAGGCGCTGGAAATCGAAACCTTCCCCGGAATTTGCGCGGAGCCGCTTCTGCTTCAGATCTGCATTCTCGACCGCGGTCTGCAACTTGACCTCGATCCCATGCTCGCGATACCAATCGGCACTGTTAATCAGAATTCCGGCTTCGTTGTCTTTTCCGGAAAGGAACCCCTTGGAAAGCGGCGGGCGCTCATAGGGCAATGCGTCGTCAGCGGAAATAATCACCAGTTCGCCTGAGCCCAAGCCCCGGCTAACGAGTTCCTTTGCGGCATAACCGGCGACCATGCCGCCACCGAGTATGATGTACTTGCTGGAACTCATTGGGGGAAGCCCCTTCAGGCAGATTGTTTCGGCATGCTTCTGCAATTAGCGGCAAGCACTGCAATTTGGAACAGCGCCGGCTCAAAGAGGCGGAGGCGAATGTTTACACCGGCGTTTGGCGAAAACACTTACCTGGCAATCGATGACGCAGAGTCATCGAGCCTCACGCCACCCGCATCGCTCGCGGCCCCTGATTGCCAGGAGCAGCGAGGCACAGAAAAAATTATTCGGCACCCGCAATAAGCCACCGATACTTTTGGAATGCCGGGCCTAGAGGCCTAGGTTTTTTGCAACAACCATTACGGACAGGTTGTTGAGACCATCTTGATGGCCGTCAGCTTCATGTAGTGTTTCGCCTTGGGCACACCCTTCTCGGCCTCCGCGTCTTTGGCGGGCATGGCCGTGCCGGTAACCTCGATCTTGTGGCCTACGTGGGGTTTCAGGTTGGCCGTCGAGGAAACGATGCCGACCGTCTCTACTTTATCTACATCGGTCAGCATATAGCTGTCGGGTGCGTCGCCTGCCTTCAAACAGCCGGTCATGCTGTGCTCCTTGGGGGCTGCCTGTTGCGCCAGAACGCCCAACGCGAATGCCAGCGTGCATGACAGGACGACTGCTGCCAGGATTGAACGCTTCATACAAACCTCCTTTTAGAGGGATGGTTCCCGCATCCTACCACAATGATCCTGAGGAAGCACAGCGCCCGCGGGAATCTCACCTGATGGCTCGATTTCGCGCCCGCGCTGCCGGTTAACCCATCAAAAAAAATTCAGGCGGCCATGGCCCTGATTGGGAGCGACTGCACACGGCGGCCCGAGCGGGCCTTTGCAGTTTGACCGACTTAGAAGCCGCCCTTGGCGCCAGTTTTGCGCTCAACGCTCAGTGAATCACGAAAGAAAAAAGTACGGCGAGCCGTCCAGCGCTCGCCGTACTCTTCTGAGAGCAAGGCAATCTCCCTGCCGCGAAATAGCTCAGGCCGACAGCGAGAATCAGTCTAACGGTTGAACGCGGACGAGATAGCCATTGTAGTCCACGTACCAGACCGTTGCCGGCTTTGTGGAAGTGTCGATGACGGTTCGCCGGTCATAGGAGTACGGCTCCGGCATTTCATACACATTCCAATGACTGGTCTTGGGATTGTAGCGAAGCATCTGCCGGCCATGCAGCACGCCTGCCCACACTTCGCCATTCTTATCCGGCATGGTTTCGTAAAAATCGGTGTAGGGATGCGGCGCAATCGGCGGTGTGTATTCGTCGATGCGTTGCGCCTTGGCATTGAGTTCGATCAGCGAGCCATCAGCGCCGCCCCACCAGGTGTTTCCGAAGGGATCAAAGCCGCCGCGCTTGGCGGTCATCATGTGCGCGCCGCTGTTCAGGTTCAGTAGCTTCCCGGTTTGAATCTCCAGCATTTCGACGGTATTGCCCCAGTTGGCCGGGCCGCTGCCGCCCCAATATTTTCCATCGTAAGAGATGGTATTGTCGTAGCTGCTGTTTGCCTGAAGCGGCCATTCCTGCAGGACCTTAGCGGTGTTCGGATCCATCTTCACAATCCTGTTCTCGCGGGCATCCCAAACGAAGCCCTCCGAGTCCAGAGTGAAATTTCCGAAACTGGGTGCATTAATGGGAGTGTGACTGGCAATGAGGACTTGCTTCACATCGCCTGTCTTGGGATCGAGGCGATTGAGCTGATGCGCCCAGTTTTCCGAAATCCAGGCGATCCCGTTCTTGTCGATGACGGCGTGGTGCGTACCGGGCATAGAGCCGGGCGTCAACGGAAGGGTGTAGTCCGTGACAATGCCGGTCTTTGGGTCGAGTTTGCCGACGTAGCGAGTCTTATGGCTGGTGTACCAAACGTTGCCCTGGGCATCGAGCGCAGCATCGTGGAGCATCAGCAAATTCCGCGGCAACTCGTATTCGGTAATCACGACTCTTGTCGATTCGCCGCGGGGACGCGGGAAGAGGCGGAGAGGCATGTCCTGCGATTCCGGACCGCGGACCCTGGTGAAAAACTTGGTGAGCATTGCGGCTTCGGGGTCCGGGGCGTTCATGGGTTTGTTGCGAACGGCAATGGCAGTGCCGGTGAAATGCATCATGCGATCGACGATCAGACCCCAACTGCGTTCGTCAAAGCGATTCCGGAAAATCTGCTGCCAGGAGTGGCAACCGGAGCAGTTTTTCTGCAGCATGGCTTTTTCTTCCGCCGAGCCGGGAAGATTCCAGAGGATTTCCGCGCCGCTGAGTTGGGACTCGAGCAACGGCGAGGCCGGCAGATCGTCTGAATCGGCCACCCGTTCCAGGACGATGTCGTCGAGTTTCGTCGCGCCATCGAGGGAAACCGCATCGCGCACGTAAGGCTTGAAGGGCACGGGCGAGGGAATCCGCAGGGTGTAGGAGCCTGATTGCATCTTGGGGAATTCGAATTTGCCGTCACCGTTGGTATATACCGTGGTTCGGACGCCGTTCGGGGCGATGAGCTGGACGCCTACGCCCTCGGGAGAATCTCCGTTCTTGATCTTCACCATTCCGGTGGCGCCGCCGGTGAGCCCGCTTTGAACCGACCACTTGTGCGTCTCAGCCTTATACCAAGGATTCAGGGGTGGATTTTCGCCCTCGACGCAGCATTTGCCGGAGCGAATGTAGGCCACCAGGTCCGCGACGTCGGAATCGGACAGGTTGTGGTTATTTGCCGGCATGAGGGGACCGCCGTCTTTGATTTTGGTGGCGACGTTTTCGTCGGTAACGGGGGAGCCGGAAACCAGCGCGGGCCGCTTATAAAGATCGGCCAAGTAAGGGGCGCTCTTGGTGTATTGGTTGTGACACATCCAGCACTTGAAGGCGTAAATCACTTCGCCGCGCGCCGCGCCGCTATCGCCCTCAATCCGATAAGTATCCAGGCGCAGAGAGCGCTGGAGATCGTCTACAGCGGCTTTATCCTTATCGGCATCGGCGGCTGGCTTCGGCTTGGGCGCCGCGTTGACGACGGCTAACCACGCCATCGCGCCGACCAGAAAAAGAGTTACGCCAGCGGCGAGCGAGACCAGAAGTACGCGCAACCCACGATAACTTGGGCCTAGTGTTGGCATAGGTCACCTCGGGAATTAGTTTTGGGTCTTCCTGTGGGTGAGAGTATATACCCATCCAGCAAATCGCGCGCAACTCCGGACTAATACGGTGACGTCAAGCTGCTTGTGTAAAAAGAGCGAGGGTGCGGTTTTGCCACTGCTGATTGAATCGCTGAAAAATGGCATAGATGATTCTCT
>QHYR01000287.1 GCA_003223315.1 Acidobacteriota bacterium
CATCCCACAACCTGTATCCGTAACCTTCAACATGGCATAGGGACCCGGAATTACGTAGGGATGGCGAAGCACCGTGGATCGATCCAATTCCCAGTTTCCGGTTTCGATGGTCAGCTTGCCGCCATCGGGCATGGCGTCTCGCGCATTGACCACCAGATTGAGAATCACCTGTTCGATTTGGCTGCGATCGGCTTTCACCGAACAAGTGTTGGGCGACAGCGCAAGCTGCATCTCGATATCTTCGCCGACCAACCGGCGGAGCATCTTTTCGATATCCTGAATGATCGTATTCAGATTGAGAATTCGGGGCTCCAGAACTTGCTTGCGGCTGAAAGCCAAAAGCTGCTGCGTGAGCGCCGCGGCGCGTTTACCCGCGTTTTGAATCTCATCCACAGCCTCGCGGAAGGGATCGTCAGGCGGAATCCGTTCCTGAAGCGCTTCGCTATATCCGATAATCAAGCCCAAGAGGTTGTTGAAGTCGTGCGCAACGCCTCCCGATAATCTGCCGATGGCTTCGAGTTTTTGAGAGCGATGAAGCTGCTCTTCCAGTTGCTTGCGCTCGGTGATGTCCCGATTGACGATCACCAGCTTTTCCACCACGCCGTCACGGTTCCGCACCACGCTGGCCGTCGATTCCAGCGTCATCCATCGGCCGTCTTTATGACGGATGCGATACTCCACCGTTCGGCCCATTCCCGTGCGGCGGGCGTCATTGGCGGCATCCTCCACGGATTTGCGATCGTCGGCATGGATTTGATCGAAGGCTGATGTCTTGCCTAATTCCTCCTGCGAATAACCCAGCAACTTCTGGTAGGAGGGGCTGTTGTAGATCCGCTGCCCTTTCGTATCTACGACGGCGATCATGTCCGCCGCATTCTCGCTGATCAGGCGGAAAAGCTCTTCGCGTTGTGCCAGGTGCTTACGGAAGCGGGAGAGTTGCAACTGCTGGAAAACGATGTAGACATCGAAAAGCAAAATGATTCCCACCAGGGCATGGACGGCAATGTCGGTATCAAAAGCGTAGGAGGCCCCGAGCTGGGGAATCATCGAAGGGAGCAAGAGACAAACAATTCCGGAGGTGAGGATCAGCGAAACCGCGATTGCCGTGGAAGAAAGCAACCATTGCCGTCGCTCGCTGCCGCGCCAATTGTTCCGAAACAATTCGTCGGAACTGCTGCCTGGATTGGAGATGAAGAACTTGATCGCTGCCTTGAAGCGTTCCTTCACGGTGTTAATAACCTGTTGAGAACTATTGTCCCAGTGAGTGAAGGAAGGACAAGGAATTCATTGTTGAGCCGTGCTCGGCTGGTTATCGAGGAGATGTAGAAAGCGGCAGGGCCACTTTATTGACGGCGCTCTGCCGGGTTGCGCTCGATTGTGCCCGACGGAAGAATACGATCACGCCGGGTGACATTTTCAGGTCCCTGTTCAATGTGCTGAGCATATGCATTCTCCGATTTGAGATGGTTGCACTTGCAGGTCCACTCGCATCGACTGGAAGGCCAAAGAGTTCAATAACTTACACACACCTAGCCCCCGGGCGGTTGGACTCTACTCACCTTTGCACCGCTCGTATAGACCGGCTGTACCAAATAGCTAGTCCTTAAGATCTATTGTTCCAAAGCAAAGGTTTGACGCAAAATAATTTGCCGATCTCTGAGCGGAGCGAAGTGCATGAGCCAAATTTTCGAGGCCCTGCGAAAGGCAGGAGCTCTTGAACGCAGCCGCATCTCAAGGAAAGACCTCGCCGAGATGGTGGAACGCAGGCGAAGCGGCCGGCGCTGCATCCCGGCACAGATTCGAATTTATGGACATGGGCAGGATTTGAACCCCTTTTTTGAGGAGAACCCCATTCTTAACGCGAGCGGCACGGGCGCGCTGCTGCTCATGAGAACGCCTGTTGTAGCGGGACAAAAGCTGCTCCTCATCAACGAGGCTGCCGAGCGGGTCCAGGAATGCCGGGTCGTGCGTACCTCATGCTGCGACTCCCAGGAACTCGAGGTAGCAGTAGAGTTTCCCACCCCGCAGCCGGAATTTTGGAATCGTTTGGGGGAACAAGGCGAGGAATCGGGAATTGAGAAGCGCAAGCGTCCGCGTATCACCTTGCCGCGAGGAATGAGTATCACCTGGCGAGGTCGCGGAGAATCCATTTTGTCCAGGGTGCAAACGATCAGCGCCGGCGGACTATCGATCGACGCGCTCGAACCGCCGCCGAACGGCGAGCTGCTTCATGTGTCCTTCGAAGTTCCTGCGGGCGAAATCAGCGCCCAAGCGATCGTGCGTCATTCACATGATGGAGAGGGGATGGGGGTTGAGTTCGTCGGCATGTCGGATGAGGCCCGCGCCCGCCTCGACCTCTTGCTGCAAAAACTTCTGGCGTGACGCGATTTGCTACCCTACCGGCCTCCCTGCGATTGCAGCAGGCGCTGCTCCGCCCAGTCCTCGGCCGCACGCATGGCTTCGTAGAGTTGATCAAAGCTCTCGATGGCGAAGAGCAGGCTGTGAACGCGGTCAACCCGGACCGGAGTTCTGAGGACCTCTTCCAGATCAAAATCCCTGACCGCGCAGCCCCCCTCGATCACGTTGGTGCACTCGCGATGCGAGCTGATCACCCCGCTGCCGTAAACCTTGATGGCTCCGTCCTGGCGAATCAAGCCGAATTCAACCGTATACCAGAATAGCCGGCCTAGTTGCTCGAGCAGTTCCTGGTCGTTGATCCGCACGCAAACACTCCCGTAATGCTGCAAAAAATCCGCGAACACGCGGTGCGCGTGCATGGGCACGTGCCCGAAAACGTCGTGA
The DNA here is from genome assembly GCA_003223315.1 of Acidobacteriota bacterium. Lineage (GTDB taxonomy): Bacteria > Acidobacteriota > Terriglobia > Acidiferrales > UBA7541 > Palsa-189. The sequence goes on from QHYR01000287.1 coordinate 2,803, forward strand.
AAGATGTCGGGTTCGGGCGTGTATTCGAGCGAATCGCGGCCGCGCAGCCATGTTGTCGTGGGAAACATTCGCGCGGCGAGCATTTCAAAGAAGGCCTGGGCGGGAAGGAAGCCGCTTACTGCCGTCGTGCTCCATCCCGTTCTGGGCTTCAGTTGCGCGCTGATCGCTGCGAGATTAGGAAGGCGATCGTCCTGAAGACCGATAATTTGGTATCCCTCCAAATATTCCCGGCAGGCATGCGATTCGATCTGCGGGCGCCTCCGCCGCACCAGTTCCTGCCAGACCTGGTGTTGCTCGGCCGAGTATTCGGAATATTTTTGTTCGATCAGATAGGGCGCCGCGGCTTTGAGGCGTTCCGCCAGCATGGGTATTGCTCCTTATCTATATAGGATGAACCTGCGCAGAGGCATGGGCAAGCTCCCCGCGAAATCCCGTCGTCTTCCTGTTACCGAGCGGCTTCCTTCCATGCTCACTTGCCCTGCGCACCTAAACGCAACACTAGCGTTTCGTGCAGCTGCCCGCGTTAACAGGAACGGCACACGTTCCCGCCACAGCTAGCCCTGGCTAAGTCGAGTTGCAGCACAATCAGGGCGAACGAATTAACCCCTTCCTAACTGCCATCCCCGCAGGCATTGAACTTTTCAACGTCGGCGTGGGAGAGGCCTCTTTCCCTTTCCAGCCGGTATTCCGGTTGCTCAGTTCAGTATCGAGTGCACAGGGGATCCTATGGAAATGCTGAGACATGAGGTGGTGGTGGCGCGAGACGGCGCTGAGGCCTTGGACTATCTATTTGGAACGGGCGCGTACGCAAGTCGCGACATCGCCATGCTGCCGCAAGTCATCATCCTGGATTTGAAGCTGTCCAAGATAGACGGACTCGAGGTGCTTCGCCGTTTGCGTGCCGCCCCACACACCAAGCTGCTCCCGATCGTGATCCTTACCTCCTCCAATGAGGAGCGGGATCGCCTCGAAGGTTACGGTCTCGGCGCCAATAGCTACGTCCGCAAGCCGGTAGACTTTGCGGAATTTGTCGATGCCGTTCGGCAACTTGGCCTGTACTGGCTGCTCCTGAACGAGCGCCCTCCCGCCTGGCGGAAGAATTAGATGGCCCAGGTTCTGCACACACTGATCATCGAGGATTCCGAAGAGGATTGCGCCCTGCTATTGCGCACTCTTCGTCAGGGCGGATACGAGGTAACACACAATCGCGTGGATACGGCCGAAGGGCTCCAGAACGCGCTGCGCGCGCGCCAGTGGGACTGCGTCATCTCCGATTTCTCAATGCCCGGATTCAGCGGCATCTCCGCCTTGAAGATTGTGAGGGAAAAAGATCCCAACGTTCCCTTCATTTTCGTCTCCGGCAGGATTGGCGAAGATGTTGCCGTCGAGGCCATGCGAGGCGGCGCGCAGGATTATGTCCTGAAGGGCAATCTGGCCCGCCTGTTGCCTGCCATCCATCGAGAACTCATGGACGCGGAAGCACGTCGCGAGCACAGGCGCTCAGAACAGAAGCTTAGGCAGCTGGAAAAGTTCGAGGCCATCGGAAAACTAGCCGGCGGTATCGCCCATGATTTTAATAACGTAATCGGCGCGATTATGGGATGGGCCGAATTGGGGGAAGAAGAGGTGGTCGAAGGAAGTCCCTCGCACAAGTTTTTCCTGCAGATTCGGGAACAGTCGGAGCGTGCCAGCCGCCTGACGCAGCAATTGCTGGCCTATGCGCGCCGGCAGGTGCTCACCCCCAGCAATATCAACCTCAACGACGTCGTTGGTGAAGCCATGGCGCTGCTGCAGCGCGTGATCGGCGAACAAATTGAGGTCAAGACGCTGCTGGCGCCCGACCTTCGTACCACTAAGGCGGACCCGGCACAAGTCGAGCAAGTCCTGCTAAACCTTTGTTTGAATGCCCGCGATGCCATGCCCATTGGCGGACGGCTCTCGATCGAAACGCGCAATGCCGATTTGGACGAAGAATATTGCCGCCGCAATGGATCGATCTCTCCAGGGCGTTATGTTCAGCTCTCCGTATCGGACAGCGGCGTGGGAATGGACGCGGCCACAATCGAAAAGATATTTGAGCCATTCTTCACCACAAAAGAAAAAGGCAAAGGCACCGGACTGGGCCTGGCCACCGCGTTCGGTGTCGTCAAACAGCATTTAGGACACATCGATGTCTATAGTGAGACTGGCAAAGGCAGCGTCTTCCGCATTTATCTGCCGGTAAGCGAAGATTCCGCCGAAGCTCGTCCGGATATCGAGGAAGCGCCTGTTCGTGGGGGAACCGAGACCATTCTTCTCGCAGAAGACCACGAAGGCCTGCGCCAGATGTCACAGCAGGTGCTTACTGGTTTGGGATATTCGATAGAAGATTTCGTTGTTGGTGCTGGACGTGGTGATGCCCAGGTTGGGCGGCCCCGACGCGTTCGAGCAGATTCGCGGAATCAATCCGGCCATTCCAGTCATTTTCACTTCGGGCTATTCGGAGGAGTCGGAGATGCTGAGCTCGCTGCTTTCCCGCGGCGCGGCGCAACTGCTTCAAAAGCCGTATCCACCCAAAGACCTCGCTAAGAAGATTCGAGATATTCTGGATAACTGTGGCGCACAAAACCGCTCTGCCATTTCATAAATAGGCGAACCCATCGATAGGCTCCTATTACGCTAAACGGCATAGCCACTTGCCGAATTTGCCATCTCTTCCGAAGGAGGCATTCTTGAACTCCGTGCCACCTGTTTGAGTCTTTGTCACGTCCGTCGCGGCAGTCCTAGATTCCGCAGGTACCCTCCGCTACCATGATTTCATGGCCAAACCTCGGTCACGCAGCGCGCCCCGAGACGATGGCGATGCCACCGTCTTCCTCATTCTGATTTTGCTGGCGTCCCTGCCCTACCTTAACGCGCTCGCCAACAGCTTCGTCTATGACGACCGCCTGCAGATTCTGGAAAATCCATATGTCCACAGCTTTCGATATCTCCGCAGGGTTTTCGGCAGCAACGTCTGGAGCTTTCAAGGCGCGCAAGGAGTCAGCAACTATTACCGGCCGCTGATGACCCTGGCGTATCTCCTCTGTTACAAAATCTTCGGCCAGCTGGCCTTCGGCTTCCATCTCATGAATTTGGTCCTGCACGTAGCAATCGTATTGCTGCTCTTTATCGTAACCGACCATCTTTTCCAAGATCCCCTGCTTGCGCTGATCGTCGCCGGCCTTTTCGCTCTGCACCCGATTCACACCGAATCGGTCGCCTGGATTGCGGGGATTACCGATCTCGAGCTGAGTTTCTTCTTCCTTCTGACATTTCTGCTTTATCTACGTCTCGCGGATACAGGCCGCGAAACCACTCCACGAGCGATATCTTACGTTGCGATGCTCCTAGCCTATTGCCTCGCCCTTCTCTCCAAGGAGCAGGCCCTGGTTTTGCCGGCTCTCGCTATCGTTTACGAGCATTTCTACTGTCCCGGCCGATCGGTGGTTCCGTTTCGCAGGAAGTTACGCCTTTATCTGCCCCTTTGTCTGACTGCGGTGGCATATGTTGTATTTCGGCTTCTGGCCCTGGGCAGCTTCGCGCCATCCGCCGCCCGGCGTGCGATGCCGTGGAGTGCGGTCCTGCTGAACGCTATCGCGCTCGCTGGTTCCTATCTGGGGAAGCTTGTCTGGCCCGCGCATCTTACTGCCTTCTATGTTTTCCACGAGATTCGTAGCCTCCGCGACCCTCACGTTCTCGCGGGACTCCTGGCATTAACGTTATGTGCCGGATTGTTTGTTTGGCTCTGGCGTCACGCTCGTCCAATCTCGTTCGCGTTTCCCTGGATTGCAGCCACCCTCGCGCCTGCGCTGAATGCCCGCTGGATGCCCGCGCAGGTTTTCGCGGAGCGGTATCTCTATCTGCCCTCAATTGGCTTCTGTTGGCTGGTCGGATGGACTGCCGCAAAGCTCTGGCGCAGGACCCAAAGCGAACCGCGATCCGCTGGCAGCATTCTCTTGCGGCAGGGCGTAGCGCTCGGACTGGTAGTCGTCGGCTGCCTCTACGCCGTCCTCACCGTGGAACGGAATCGCGACTGGCGCACCGACGAAGTCCTTTATCGCCGCACACTCGAAGCGCAGCCCGACGCACAATTGATCCACACCAACCTCGGCGTGGTCTATTCGGACCGGGGCGATTGGGCCGCCGCCGAACGCGAATGGACTCTGGCGATGGGTCCCGGCCGGCCTTATGCCCCGACTCTGAACAATCTGGGCCTGCTGCGCAAGAATCAGAAGCGTTACGGCGAGGCCGCCGACCTCTTCGCTCAGGCCATTCATTCTCAACCGAAATATATGGACCCTCACAAGCACCTCGCCGAAACGTATGCGGAAATGGGCCGCGTAGCCGACGCCGATCGCGAATTCCGGCAAGCCGTCTCTTTGGCGCCGCTGGATACCAGTGCGCGCAACAGCTACGGCCATTTTCTGCTTCGGCAAGGAAGGAACGGCGAGGCGCAAGAGCAATTCGCGCGTTCCGCCGAAGCGGATGCCAATTTCGAGGCCTACGATAATCTCGGCGATCTCGATCTAGCCGCAGGCGATACGCGGAAGGCGCGGGCGAATTATCAAGCCGCGCTGGCGTTGAACAGCATCGACAATCGCGCTTATTTCGGACTCGCCGACATCGACGAGCGAGAGGGCCGCATCGAGGATGCCCTTCGCGAATACCGCGCCGGCCTCGAAACTGATCCGCGAAACGCTGTTGCGCTTGCCGCCATGCAGCGCCTCGCCGCGCGCGCGTCGCAATGAGCCTTTTCGACAATTGATGGACGAAGCAAAACGCCACCTACCTGCCGCGGAAATCGAGCGGTCGCTCCTCGCAGCTCTTTGCGCCCCGGCGCTCGACCGCCAAACGCGCGCCCAAATCCTCCAGCGCCTCGCCGCACATATATTTGCTAACCCCGATCACGAAGCTATCTTTCGAGTGCTCGGGAAAATACCTCGCGCCACCAGCGAGCACATTCGAGAAACGCTCCGTGCGCGTCTCACGCGGCTGGGTTTTCCGGATATTGATGTCGAGCCAATATTTGAGCTTGCGCCGCCTTCGGCAAAGAGAATAACCATGCTTTTACAGCAGCTCAGCCACTAGCTCCGCATTCGCGCAGACGATTCGGAAATCTCGGCCGTTACGCTGGTTAGAAATGCGGGCTAGACTATCGCTCGAGTCATGTTCCCCTCCGCTCGCCCGAACGCGCTTCGGCTCGCGCTGCCGATGCTCCCGGGGCTCGGCCAACTTATTGGTTGGCCGTCGCATTGTACGAGGGGGCGACGGGACGAGCTTCAGGCCAATTCAGCACCTCGACTAAGCTCTTCCCCAAGATCCATTCCTTATCTCCCGCGGAGAGAAAGTCAAGCGACCTCCCAACGTGGTCAAGGCATTCCGTATACGTCGAGCTGAGTCGAGTTAGGTCCGCGCCCCAGAGCATTCGTCGTGGACCATACGCATCGAAGAGGCGCTTAATGAATGGGCGCAGGTCGCGGAACGGATACGGCTCATTGGAATAGCAAGGCGCCGAGGATAGCATCACAAAAACTCTCGGATACCGGGCGAGGTCCAGCAGGTCGTCCAGGCTGCCAAACGCCTCGGCCCCGCGCGAATCGAGGCGACACCCCATGTGGGGGATGAGGATTTTAAGACTGGGGTAGCGCTCGGCAACCGGCAAAAGCTTGCGGACCATTCCCGGCACTAGAGCCATGACGGGTACCCCGAGCCGCTCGCATGCCTCCCAATACCATTCGAGAGAACCATCCTCGAGCCAATCTATGTAAGGTTTCGTGTGGAACGTGGCCCGGATCCCGAGCATGTGAGGCTGCTTCAGCCATCCATTTAATTGCTGGCGCGCTTCCGGAGCTTTGGGATTGAAACGACCGACGACCGCAAAGCGTGTGGGATACTTGGCAGCCGCTTTGAGTGCAGTTTCATTATTATCGCCGACCCAATGAGGAGGGACGACGACGGCACGATCGACGCCAGCCGCGTCCATCTCCGCCAACATCTCCTCGGGGCTAAATCCATTGGGCCGATGAGGTGGACGTTGCCGCGGGCTCGGCCACGGGCGGTCTGGTCGTTCGGGCTCCCAGAGATGAACTTGGGCATCGGTGATCAGCATATCTTTCCTAAAAGCGGGGGCGCTTTCGCTAACGGCCGACACGCGGCGCAGCCCGACCTTTGCCTCGACGCGCCGGGATGCTTGTCCTTGCCTCGAAATTCGCAAAGCCTTTGAAGGACGGAAGCGTTCGCGTCGCTGATTTGAATCTCGAATATATTCAAGTCGATCCCATCGTTGCGGCGATGCGGCGCATGGTTCGCAGCCTCGATTTCGATATTTGTGAGATGGCCTTTACTACTTATCTTTGTGCTAAGGCTTACGGCAAGCCCGTCATCGCCATCCCGGTGTTCCTCACCAGAAATTTCCATCACTGGGCCATCTTCTACAATGTCAACTCCGGAATTGCGAAGCCGAAGGATTTGGAAAGTCGCACCGTCGGTGTCAATCGCGGATACACGGTCACGACGGGCCTCTGGGCGAGGGGAATTCTACAGACGGAATATGGCGTAGACCTGACTAAGATCACCTGGGCTCCCACCGACGATGAGCACGTAGCCGAATACAAAGCCCCCGCGAATGTCGATTATTCGTATCGCGGAAAGCCCA
>QHYR01000288.1 GCA_003223315.1 Acidobacteriota bacterium
AAAGCTTCCATCGTCTCACGTGCGACATGAACACCACCTTTAGAGGAAAGATTTATACCAGTGGTGTTGCATCGACCGGTTGAGTCGGCACGGCTTATCGGGAAGTGGTACTAATAGTCATGTACCCCTCAGGATCACACTATTCCCTTTTCCTAAAATAATAGATTCCTCCAATCACCAGCGCCACTAGCAACAGCACTTCCCATATATTCATAATTCCTCCTGCTTGCGGTGTCGCCGCACGTGGCGGCAACTCACAGGTGGCCTAATTGGGTAGGATGCCGCTTTTCGATGTTCGCCGTAGAAGCTTTCGCTGACGGTTCGAGACTGCCCGAAGGCTACTGCCGAAGCTGTATCACTGTAAAGGAAGAAAACTGGCGATCCTAGAAAGAGGGCGCCGCCAGCTATGCTGGATCGTGCTCCGGCATATATCTGGCGATAAGCGCCTATCGGAACTGGCGTTTCGAAACGTAATCGTTTCCAATCATCGAGACACTCTAAGGGAGGCAATAAATGACAAATGGCCGAAAGCCTGCTGGGAGAATGGATCTCAACCACCTTCACCTGCACGTGAGGAATCTGGATCGCGCACAGCGTTTCTACGAGTCCTACTTTCGCTTCCGGGAACGTGTACGTCATGGGGATATTTTGTTTTTGAGGAATACAAGTGGCTTCGATCTGGCGCTCGCTCCTAATCCAACGCTCTTTTCGTTTCCGGAATGGTTTCATTTTGGATTTCGCCTAGGCAGTGCGCGCGCCGTGCGGAAACTACATAGTCGCATGAACTCTGAGGGGGTAAAAGTTCACGACATTGAAGAACATAGTGACTATGTGACCTTCCGATGCATGGATTCCGACGGTTATGCTATCGAAGTCTATTGGGAATAGCCGTGAAGATGTTTTTACGTCATAGGCTTTGGGCGAAGGCCGCAGGGATCGTTCTTCCAGCCGGTCAGTTCCATTTTCCGGGTGAAAATCCAATGCCACCGGCGAGTTTCGGCGATATAATCGCCGGCAGATCAGGTGGCCGCCATGCGCGCCGCACGCTTAATCGCTGTTGTGGGAATTTCGCTCTTTCTTGCTCCCTTGAGCTATGCCCAACACGGCGGCGGTCACCTGGGCGGCGGGTTCTCCGGCCGAGGTACTTTTTCTTCCGGGCATTCTTCAGGTCGGGGCGGTAGTGCTCATTCGTCTTCCCGGTTCGTTTCAGGGCTGCGCCACATCGTTCCGCTACCGAGATTTTGGAGGTCGCCCAAGCCCACCGCTCCCTCTACAGATTCTCTCCGCCCGGCCGCAGACGGTCTCGTGCGGCCCCAAAACTCTTTCAATTCGCAATTCGCTTTCGGTCCAACGTTGCGGGTAGGGAGAGGCGATCCGCCTCGTCGCCCGATTATCGGCATACGTCCGTCTGGGCCACTTTTCCTGCGGCGACCTCCATTCCTCAACTCCTGTTTCGGCCACGCCTTTTGTTCGTCATTCTTCGCTGTTAGTTTCGGCTTTGGCTTCAGTTTCGGATCGCCGCTGCTTTGCGATCCTTTCTTTGGATTCGGAAGCTGTTTTCCCTTCTTTGGGCCGACGTTTGGTTTCCAGGGAGACTTCTTGCCTACCGGAGCCGAGCCGGAGGATGAGACATCCAGCGTCAGCGAGGCTGCCGACCTAAGCCCGACGCCAGCCTCGTCCTCCACAGATGGCGTCGAGCCAAATCACCCGATCACGCTACTGCAACTGAAAAACGGCTGGATGTACGGGCTGACCGACTATTGGGTGGAGGGAGACAATCTCCACTACGTCACCAACTATGGCGGCAAAAACTCCGTTCCGCTCGACCTGATCGACTTACGAACGACCATCCGGCTGAATAGCGAGCGTGGGATTGAGTTCTCCCTCCACACCAAGCGCCAGCCCCCCGCGCAGTAAGGAGCCAAGGAAATGTTCGGGAGGTGCGTTATGGGGACCTTTACGTCTTCTTGGTTTCTGCCCTAGGTTCTCTATGGCCTGTCATTCCGGAAAACGCGAGGGATTCTTCGTTTCGCTCAGAGTAACAAACAGAATGACAGCCGGAAAAGGCGCAGAGGGATTCCTCGCGCACTGAGGCAAGGAGCGGCGCGCGGACTGCACGAGCTGCAGCGCGCTCGGAATGACAACTGCTACGCAGGGCTCGGCGATACGAGTCAGCGTAGGCGCTCTCAGCGGCGCTGGGCGAGCACCACGGAGGCTTTCAGGGGCTTGGCGTCGCGGAGCACAGTGACCGCGACGACGTCGCCGACCTTGCTGCGGCGCAGGGCATCGGTGAAGTCGTAGAGATTGCGGATGGGTTTGCCGGCGAAATCGACGAGCACGTCGCCGGCTTTCAGGCCGGCTTTTGCAGCGGGCGAGCCGGGCTGGATATCGCTGAAGCGCACGCCGTTTTCCGATTGGCCGAAGTCAGGAATCGAGCCGAACCAGGGGCCATAGCCGCCACCGCCGCCCGTGCCGGTGACGCCGCTGTGGGGATCCTCAGCGGCGACGGTGATGAATTTGGGGCGCTCGGCGGCGGTATTGAGTTGCGTCATCACGCCGGCGATGAAGTCCAGCAAGCGCGCTGCGTCTGGGGCGTTGATTTTGTCCCAGGTGTCGGAGGGCTTGTGATAATCGGAATGCAATCCCGAGAAAAAGAAGAGCACGGGAATTTTGCGGGCCACGAAAGAAGTGTGGTCGCTGGCCGCGTAGCCGCCGGCGGAATAGTCGAAGTGAAAAGGCGAATTTCTTTGGCCGGCGGTGAGGATGGACTGAAAGGTCGAGCCGGTGCCGACGCCGCCGATATAAACTTTTTCGCCTTTAATGCGGCCGATCATATCCATATTGATCATGGCGATGGCTTTGTCGAGCGGGCGTGTGGGCTGCTGCACCCAGTCGGCCGAGCCGAGCAGGCCGAGCTCTTCGCCCGCGAAGGACATGAAGAGGATTCCGCGCGGTAGCTGGCCCTTGAGCGGCGCGAACAGGCGCGCGAGTTCGAGCACGCCGGACGTACCGGAGGCGTTGTCGTCCGCGCCGGGATGAATCTGGCCGATCTGCGAAGGCGCGAGCGAATCGGCATTACCGTAGCCCAAATGATCGTAATGCGCGCCCACGATGATGTATTCGTCCGTCTTGCCGGGCAGATAAGCGAGCACGTTATTGACGGTAGCGTGGATCGTGTCGATATGGACGGCCACACTTAAGTGCAGCGCGCCGGGAAAGGCGAACGATGCGGGCTTGGTGCCGGCATCGATCTGATTCTGGACGGCCGCGAGCGATTTGCCCGCGGCAGCAAACCAGTCTTGCGCGACTTTATTTTTGACCTGCACCAGCAGTATGCCGGCGTTTTCCGGCCCGCTGACGCTGCCGAAGCGCGTCAGCCGGTCCTCTTCGCCAGCGCCGAGTTTGCCATTGACCACAACCACGGCCTTCGCGCCGTGGTTGCGCGCGTTGATCGCCTTGGTGATCAACGCGGCGTGCTGCGTCAAACCTTGATGGCCGCCCCTGGCGGCGAAACCGGCGGGTTCGTAGCGCAACAGCACGACAATCTTGCCCTGCACGTCGAGGCCGGCGTAGTCGTCGTAGCCAAATTCGCCGGCGGAAACGCCGTAGCCGGCGAAGACGGCCGGAGCTTCCACCTCGCCTGAGGAGGAAAAGCTGAAGGGGACAAAATCGTCGTTGAGCTTCAGAATTTTCTTTTTGCCGGCGACGTCCTCCTGCAGATCGTTGCCTGAGACGAGCTTTGCGCCGGTAGTCACGGTGAAGGGCTGAAAATAGCCCTGCGCTCCCGCGGGATCGAGGCCGAGGCTTTGGTAGCGCTGTTCGAGCAGATGCGCGGCACGGTCGATGCCTTTGGTGCCCGCGCCGCGGCCTTCCATGTCGGGCGCGGCGAGCGTTTTGATGGTGTCGAGGTAGCGAGTGGCGTCGGCTTTGCCGAGAGCCGGCGCCGGTGCTGGCGCCTGCGCGGGCGCGGCGGTAACGACGGCGAGCGCGAGTACCGCAGTGACGACGGCGGTCTGCAGAAAGCGGCGAGACCTAAGCCGCTCGTCTACAGCTGACTGGGTGTTTTGGTACACAAGCAGATTCCTCACTTCGCTGCATTTGGTTCGGAATGACAACAATTTCAAGCAGCGTCTAGTTGCTGCCGGGATGGCCGGAGTAGCTGACGCGCCAGACCGAATTCGATCCGTCATCGCTGACGAGCAGCGCGCCGTCGCTCGCGACGGTTACGCCGACCGGCCGGGCCCACACTTGGCCATCGGGCGTGGCAAAGCCGGTGACAAAATCCTCGTAGGCGCCGGTGGCCTTCCCGCGCTCGACCTGCACGCGAATGACTTCGTAGCCCGTGCGCGTCTCGCGGTTCCAGGAGCCGTGTTCGGCGGCGAAAATCTGGCCCTTGTATTCTGGCGGGAACTGATTGCCTTCGTAAAAAGCGATTTCGAGGGAGGCATTGTGCGGTTGCAGGAGCACGTCGGGGACGATCACCTTGTCTTTCAGCTCCGGATGCTTGCCTTTGTGACGCGGGTCCTGATGGCCGCCAGTGTAATACCAGGGCCAGCCGTAAAAACCGCCGTCCTGAACGTGTGTGATGTAATCAGGAGGCAGGTTATTGCCAAGGAGGTCGCGTTCGTTGGTGGAACACCAGAGGTCGCCCGTTTCCGGTTGGATCGCTTCGCCGACGCAATTGCGGATGCCCGAGGCGAAGATGCGCTGACCGGTGCCATCGGGATTGAACTCCAGCACGTCGGCGCGATTCACCTCGCCGGGGTTATTATCGGCATCATCCACATTGGAGCGAGAGCCGACGGAAACGAGCATTTTCCTGGCGTCGCGCGTGAAGACAATGTCGCGCGTCCAATGCCCGCCGCCGCTCGGGAGGCTCTTTACCACGACCTCGGCGGGGCCTCGCGCCTTTAAATCTCCATTGCGATAAGGCAATCGCACGACCGAATCGGTGTTCCCAACA
>QHYR01000289.1 GCA_003223315.1 Acidobacteriota bacterium
AAGGGTTTCGTCAAGTAATCATCGGCGCCGGTTCGCAGGCCAATCACTTTGTCCATAGTCTGCCGGCGCGCCGTGAGCATCAGGATCGGCGTGTTTGATCCCAGCTGCCGCAGCTTCTGGCAAATGGCTAACCCATTCTGCCCCGGAAGCATGAGATCGAGGATCAAGAGGTCAAATGGTTCACGCATGGCCATATCCATACCCGAATTGCCATCCTGAGCCACGCCGACGGCATACCCTTCCTTCCGTAAACGATCCTTCAGAGTGGTGGCTAATCCTGTTTCGTCTTCCACGATGAGTATTTTTGCATTCATTCGGAATGATTCGACGTCTGCTGGTCCTAAGCTTTGGCTGCCTCGGCTTTGGCACTCATGTTGTGTGCCTCTGTGGAGTCGAATACCGGGAAATGCAGGGTGAAAACCGATCCCTTGGATGGCTTGCTCGATACACTTACCGAGCCCCCCATGGCTTCCATCATCCGCTTTACCAGATAAAGCCCCAGGCCCACTCCCCGAACTTGGCCGTCGCGCACGCCTTCGGCGCGATAGAAGGGGTCGAAAATATGCGCAAGGTCTGCGGGTGAAATTCCGATGCCCTTGTCCTCCACGGCGATCTGCACCTCCGGCGATCCTCCGTTCGGCGCGCGGAGCGCCCGGAGGAATACCCAGCGATTCTCGCCCGAGTATTTCATCGCATTGCTGATTAAATTTTCGACGCACTTGCTCAGCGCTTCGGGATCCGCGATCACGCATGGCAGTTGCGTGCTGATCTCTTTTTCAAACGTGAATCCCGCATCGCGCAGAATCTCCTCCGACCCCGCCAGGCTCTGCTCCAGGATGGTAACAACTTCAGTTGGCCGGAGATCATATCCCGATCTTCCAAAGCCTCCCGCCGCAAATAGCAGGACCTCGTCCACCAGCCGCTCCAGCCGCCGGCCCTGCTCTCGAATCATGGTCCCGTACTCTTGCACCTGCGCCGGGCCTTCCACCACCCCATCGACGATGTTCTCAGCCGCGGAGTTGATTACGGCCAAAGGCGTGCACAGCTCATGCGAAACGCCCGCTACGAATTCCATCTGCAGTTTCGCTAGCCGTTCGGCCCTGCGCGCCACGGAGAACAGCAGCACCATGGTCCCCGCCAAAATCGCGAGTAACCCAAAACTGATGCCCAGGTTCCTGCGCCGCCATTGCGCCACGCCCACGTCCACTGATCCTGCCGCATCTTGTACCACGAGTTGCCATGGCTCACTTCCACTGGCCTGCAACGGAGCGTGACCTCGGCGCCGGGCCTCTTCGGCCACCGACTCAAAGAGATTCACTGCGGCGTCGGGCGCGGACCTGGAGGCGGCAGAATTGGCATTCGAGCCATAAATCGCGCGGTAAGGCGTCTTGACCGTGCGAACCGTCACTCCGAAGCTGGTCAGCCCAGGCTCTCCGAAATGCCTCACCACGAGTTCGGGCACGTACTGCTGTTCCAGAAACTCCCTGTTGAACTCCAGAATCAAAAATCCCTGGAGTTGCACGTACATATCCCGTGCGTTCTCCACATGGAAAATGGGGCGAATGAGAGCAGGCGCGTCTCCCTGAAATGTCCAGGGATAATAGATCGCCTCGCGATCCCCTATGACGCGAGCGTTTAGCAGTTGCGCCTGTCTCTCCAGGTACTGATGCAAGGAGCCCAGCCGCACCGGCAAGGAGGACTCGACATAACCCTTCCCACTTGCGTCGCCCTTTGTCTCGCCCCTTGTGCCGAATGATTCGAAGCTGGCATGGCCCTCTTCCAGCTTCCAGATATCCACTCCGGCGAGCAGAGCGGGGCGCGACGCATTTCGTTGCCAATCGCTTTGCTGGCGAAGGATGCGGTTTTCCAGACTCGACAGCGGAACTTCCGGATCAACCTCGAATGCTTCACACAGCCGCTCAAAATCGTAGGAGAATTCCTGTTCAAATCCGCGAACGCTGGTCGTCAGGTTCGCCTTCAAGCGCTGCTGCTCGGACCGGCTGATTTCGCCTGTCCAGCGATACTGCAGAACGGCCAAAGTGCAGACCACCGCGACCATCCCCAGAATCGCCCCTAGCTCCATCCCCGATCTCTTGGACCACTTCATCGCCGTGCCTAAGCCACTCTCCCCAAAAACCTATTTCGGCGGATCCGCCATATTGTCTTCGCAGATGTATTCCAGAAGGTGCCAGCCGCGTTTGAGCGTAAAGACCTGCTGCCCGTTCCAGGGCTTCACATAGGCTTTCGGATCATCCATGGTTATATCGTCCACCAAAGTATCGTGATCCGGCCGCCGGATGCGCTCAATTACGCGGAGAGCATCCGAATGCGGATGTCCCACCTGATCGAGCCAGGTCTTGTCGTTCAGGCCGACCGTATCCACGACCAGAGTATCCCCCTCCCAGTGGCCGATCGAATCTCCCATCCATGAGGGGCTCAGGTCTTTTGGATGTTGCCGCCGCTCCAGGTCGATGAAGCGCACGAAGTGATCGTATTCGAAGACCATCATCACCTGGCCGGGAAGCTGCACGATCTGCATCGGAAAAGGGATCAGCATGATCCGCGGCACGCCCGGGGGATAACACTGCAAAATCGGATCCTGCGAATCCGGAGTCGCATGCGGTCCGTATCCCGGCTTCGCTGCCTTGTACTTGGCCTCGGCCCACGGTTGGAAGGGCGGCTCTTGGGAGCTGAAGGTGATCAGGTTCTGTCTCTCCAGCCAGACTCCGGATAGATCGGTCGCGGCGGTGCCATTCTGGCTGCGGACGGCAAGCGGCGGCTTCGTGCCCTGTGCAAAGGAAAGCAGGGCCGATGAAAATGCAATCGTAATGGCCAGCGCCGCAATCGAGCTGAGTCCCGTCTTGCGCAACTCTAAACTCGGTCGCCGGCCTATTTTCTCCGCACTGGTCCCTATGGCACGGCTCATATATTGGGCCTATTGTACTGTCAATCGCGATCTTGGGCACGTGAGCCAAGGCTACAGCACAAAATAAAAAACCTAATTTTAAGCCAATGTCACCGGCGAGGCTGCGAAGCTTAGTGTGCCAACAATTAGCGTCCTGGATTTCCTGCTATTTGACGTATTTCGTAACGCCCCTCAGTTGTGCTTCCGCAGTGTACAGATTGCCGGCGGCGTCGATGGCGATGCCTTCCCCCATCGCGCCGTCGGGAGTGTCCGCCTTGTGGGCAGGAATGAACGTCGATACTTTGCCGTCTTTGAGACTCCCGATGCGGATCCCTCTGAGCCAGCCCGGGTGAACCTTTTCGGTCGACTCTGAGTCCGACGTGTAAATGAAATCGTTCTTGTCAATGGCCAGCCCGCTGACGCGCCCGAAGTTGTCGTACTCACGGAGAAACTTCCCCTCCTTAGTCAGCATTTGGATCCGATGGTTATGGCGATCGGCAACGATCAGCCGGCCCTGGGAATCGAACACCAGCGCGTGCGGCGTCCGGAACTCGCCCGGCCCGGTTCCGGTTTTGCCGATCGTTCTGAGGAACTTGCCGTGCCCGTCGAAGACCGAGATGCGCCCAACCAGATTCGGATCTCGCACATCAGTGTGGCTCTCGGCCACGTAAACTTCGCCATTGCTCGGATCGGTGAGGACGTAAGTCGGTTCAGTTAGGGCCTCGGGAGGATTCCCCCTTACGCCGGGTTTCCCCAGCGTCATCAGGACCTTGCCTTCAGGGCTGAACTTCACGACCACGCTTCCCTTGTCCTGTTCTCCGGGAAACTTCTTGAGTTCGTCCGGGCTCGGGGCTCGTGCGTCGGTCACCCACACATTTCCCTCCCGGTCGATATGGATGCCATGCGGCCACACAAACATGCCCCCGCCAAAGCTTCTGATCTCTTTCCCGGACTCATCGTATTTGTGGACCGGGTTCGCTTTCGTACCGAGGCACCCCGGCACGGGCCCTGGCGAGCATCTGTCAGTCGCCCACACGGACTTGCCGTCCACATCGATCGCCACGCCATTGGAGCCGCCCCACGGCCTTCCCTCCGGGTCTCGCGCCCAATTCTGCATGACGCGATACGGATTCGGACCCCTGTTGACGGGCTGAACTTTATCGGTCTGATCGGTGCCTCCCCGCTCCTGTGCCCGAATGCTGCTGGCTTGTGCAATCCAGACGGCCATCAGCACGGCCAACGAGAATCTCACCAAACCTGAAATACGCATCTCACGCTCCTTCGTGTGTGCAAATCAGCGGTTCGCAGTGATATGTGAAGCAGATCGCCAAGCCGAGCTCGCTCAAACACAGGTGAAGCTGCTGCCGAATGATAACCTCTAGCGCCCGACAGCAGCGTGGCAGAACTGGCGCCTGCCGCCAGTCGTATGGACACCGCCGTCTAAGCAGAAGCAGGGCGATGTGCCCGGAGGAAGGAATGTATCTGGCGCACCGCCAGGGGAATCCGCTCCTTGGGCTCCTTCCACGGGAACATGCTCACTTCGGCGTTTGGCGCGAGCATCGCGGCCTCCATGGCCACGGCGTACGGATGCGCCGGGACATCGTCCGGCAGGATCAGTACGGGCGTCTGGCAATGGCGCACGAAATCGCGCGTCACCGTGAAGACGAAGTCGGCGTTGGTGCGGTACATCTTGGTCAGATATTTCTCCACCATCTCCATCGTGATGTCGGGCCGGCGCTTGACCAATTCCGGGCCCCAGCCCATCATGCTGCCATCGTAGAGAAGGGTGGGCATCTCCGGCCGGAACCCCACGGGCTGCGCCAGCACGGCCGCGACCACACGATCAGGCGCCCGCTTCAAGAGGTTCCAGATGAATGGGCCGCCGATGCAGAAGCCCATCACCATGAACTTGTTGATGCCCAGATGATCCATCACACCCAGTTGGTCGTCTGTGTGGGAATCCCACGGCCGGTCGATCTCCAGCGGACCAGAGGACTGACCGGCATTGGCGTTGCGCAGGTCCGCCGCGATGCAGCGGTACTCGCCCTTGAATTCCGCGAAGCAGTCGAAGGGGTTCTTCAGGCCGGCGATCGTCGAGTTCAATCCCCCGCCGGCGATGAGCAACAACGGGAAGCCGGAACCGGCCTCCTCATAGTGGATGCGAACGGGACCCTTT
>QHYR01000290.1 GCA_003223315.1 Acidobacteriota bacterium
CATTACCCTGCGCGACAGCGAATATTACTGGAACCTCTCGGAAGGCTTGATCGATCGCAAGCTTTCGCACGAGATCAAAGCCCCCCGTTCGGAAGAAGTATTGATCGCGGCACACCGCAGGCTTACCGAGCCGGTCTACAAGGAGTTGGTAAAGGCCAAGATCGCTCAGGTGCGTGTTTCACTCGCCGACCTGGAAGGTGCCTTCACGGTCGCTGATCTGGTCAATCGCCAGACGGGCGAGGTGCTGCTCGAGGCCAATAGGCCGCTGACGCCGGAGATCTGGGCTGCCTTGCCGGAAGCCGGCATCACCGGTGTGGATATCTTCTTTCCGGATCGCGATGATACCGGCGTGGTCATCACGCGCACGCTGGACAAGGACTCCATCCGCTCTTCGCGCGAGGCGCTTATCGAGATCTATCGCAAGCTGCGTCCCGGCGATCCGCCCACGCTGGAGACCGCTACCGCGCTTTTCAACGGGATGTTCTTTGATCCGCGCAAATACGATTTCAGCAAAGTCGGCCGTCTCAAATTCAATATCAAGCTTGGCTTGGAGACGCCGCTCGAGACGCGCACCCTCGATTCCACGGATTTTGTGGCCGCCATCCGTTATCTGCTCAAGCTGCGCAAGAATATCGGCACCGTCGACGATATCGATCATCTGGGTAATCGCCGCGTGCGTGCCGTTGGCGAGCTCCTGGAAAACCAGTTTCGCATCGGGCTCGTGCGCATGGAGCGCGCCATTAAAGAGAAGATGTCCGTTTATCAGGAAATGTCCACGGCCATGCCTCATGACCTGGTGAACGCGAAGCCGGTCATGGCCGCGATTCGCGAATTCTTCGGCAGTTCACAACTTTCGCAGTTCATGGACCAGACCAATCCGCTCAGTGAAATCACTCACAAGCGCCGCTTGTCCGCGTTGGGCCCGGGCGGGCTTTCGCGCGAGCGCGCCGGATTCGAAGTCCGCGACGTCCATCCAACTCACTACGGCCGTATCTGCCCCATCGAGACGCCGGAAGGCCCGAACATTGGTTTGATCAGCTCGCTTTCCTGCTATGCGCGCATCAACGAATTCGGATTTATCGAATCGCCTTACCGCAAGGTGCGGGGCGGCCGGGTCGTGGATTACGTGCAAGTAGTCAACGCCGGAGACAGCGAATTCAAAGCCGGTGAAATTATCGAGCGCGACAAAGTGGACGCCGTAAACGAAGAACTCAAGCGGCGCCGCGTCACCGCAGAGCCCTACTGCTTCTATCTGTCGGCCTGGGAGGAAGACCGCTACGTCGTGGCCCAGGCCAACGTGCCTCTCGATGAGCGCGGCCGTATCACCACGGAACTGGTCAATTGCCGTCAGGCCGGCAACTTCGTCCTCAAGCAGCGCGAAGAAGTCGATTACATCGACGTTTCGCCCAAGCAGCTCGTCTCCGTTGCCGCCAGCCTGATTCCATTCCTCGAAAACGACGACGCCAATCGCGCCTTGATGGGTTCCAACATGCAACGTCAGGCCGTGCCGCTCATCCGTGGCGAAGCGCCGCTCGTCGGTACGGGCATGGAACGCGTCACCGCTCGCGATTCCGGAGCGGTAGTGATCTGCCGCCGCGATGGTATTGTCGATCAGGTGGACTCCGAGCGCATTATCGTCCGCGTGGAATCCGACCACTCCGGCGTGCTCAGCCGCGAGGTTGGTGCGGACATCTATTCGCTGATCAAATTCAAGCGTTCAAACCAAAATACCTGCATCAATCAGAAGCCTTTGGTGCGAGTGGGAGATCGCGTCCGCCAGGGAGAGGTGCTGGCGGATGGTCCCTGCACCGATCGCGGCGAGCTGGCGCTGGGCCGCAATGTGCTGGTGGCTTTCTTGCCGTGGCGCGGCTACAACTTTGAAGACGCCATCCTGGTCAGTGAGAAGCTGGTCAAGGAAGACTATTACACTTCCATTCACATCGAGGAGTTCGAAATCGAGGCCCGCGATACCAAGCTCGGCCCCGAGGAGATCACCCGCGATATTCCCAATATCAGCGAAACATTCCTTCGCAACCTCGACGAGAGTGGCGTGATTCGCATCGGCGCCACAGTTCGTCCTGGCGACATTCTGGTCGGCAAAGTCACTCCCAAGGGTGAAACGACGCTTACGCCGGAAGAAAAGCTGCTCCGCGCCATCTTCGGAGAAAAGGCCGGCGACGTTCGCGATGCTTCGCTCTACTGCCCTCCCGGCATCGAAGGCACCGTCGTCGACGTCAAGATCTTCTGCCGCAAGGGCGCCGAAAAGGACGAACGCCACAAGGCCATCGAGGCCCTGCAGGTTTTTCGTCTGGAGCGAAACCTGGCCGATGAGATCCGCATCCTCACCGACGAACGGCTCAAGCGCCTGACCAGTCTGCTGAATGAACAGAAACTCGTCGCCGACCTGCACGACGAAAAAACCAACAAGCGTCTGCTCACCAAAGGCACCGCGCTCACGCGCGAAATCATCGAGAAAATTTCGACACGTAACCTGAAGCGCCTCCGCCTCACCGACAAGGACCCGCTGCTCATCGAGAAGATCGACGAGATCGAGGAGATGACCTCGCGGCAGATCGATGTGCTGCGCAAAATTACCGACGAGCGCAAGGAAAAGCTCAAGAAGGGCGATGAACTCCCGCCCGGCGTGATCAAGCTGGTCAAAGTGTATATCGCCATGAAGCGCAAGCTCTCCGTAGGCGACAAAATGGCCGGGCGTCATGGCAATAAAGGCGTGATCGCGCGCATCGTGCCCGAGGAAGATATGCCCTATCTGCCCGACGGCACTCCCGTTGAGATCGTGCTCAATCCGCTCGGCGTTCCTTCCCGTATGAACGTCGGGCAGATTCTCGAGACGCACCTCGGCTGGGCCGCCAAAGAACTGGGCCGCAGCATCGGCCGCATTTTTAACCAAGCCACGAAAGCCGAAGCGGCCCGCCGCTGGTTCCGCGAGGTCTTCGGCGATACGGCCATCTGGCGCTCGGTCTCCGCGATGGAAGACGAGCACTTGCTGGAACTCGCCGACAGTTTCCGGGATGGCATCTCCATGGCTACGCCTGTTTTTGACGGCGCCCGCGAATCCGAAATCCGCCACTTGCTGGAGGTTGCCGGGCTACCCGAGTCTGGCAAGCTTCCACTCTTCGACGGAATGACCGGGGAGTCTTTTGCTCAAGAGATCACCGTCGGTTACATCTACATGCTGAAGCTCTCGCATCTGGTCGACGACAAGATCCACGCTCGCTCCATCGGGCCTTATTCGCTGATCACCCAACAGCCGCTGGGCGGCAAGGCCCAGTTCGGCGGCCAGCGTTTCGGTGAAATGGAGGTGTGGGCGCTCGAAGCATACGGCGCCGCGCACATTCTGCAAGAACTGCTCACGGCCAAATCCGACGATGTTTACGGCCGCGCGAAAATTTACGAAGCCATCGTCAAAGGCGAACCCGGCATCGAGCCGGGTGTGCCTGAATCGTTCAACGTCCTCGTGCGCGAATTGCAATCGCTGTGCCTGGATGTCGAGTTGATGAAGCGGCAGAAGCCGCAAGCGGAAGCCGCGGCCGATTAGCCGTTTTTTGCGCCAACCAGTTCCACCTCCCGGGTGACCGGGAGCGCCGCGGCGCGAGCCGCGGCAGGGAGGAAGGAAACCTTGTATCGTAGCAGCCCCTATGACCGTGCCAGCCTGATCGCGGATTTCGATTCCATTCGCATCAGCTTGGCCAGCCCGGAAAAGATCCGTTCCTGGTCCCACGGCGAAGTGACCAAGCCGGAGACCATCAATTACCGCACCTTCAAACCGGAGCGCGATGGCCTGTTTTGCGCCAAGATTTTCGGTCCGGTCACGGATTGGGAGTGCTTGTGCGGCAAATACAAGCGCATGAAGCATCGCGGAGTGATCTGCGATAAGTGCGGCGTCGAAGTTACCCTCAGTAAGGTGCGGCGCGAGCGCCTTGGTCACATCGAACTGGCTTCGCCTTGCTCGCACGTGTGGTTTTTCAAGGGCCTGCCGTCGCGCATTGGCTACTTGCTGGATATCTCCATGCGCGATCTCGAGCGCATTCTTTATTTCGAGGCTTTCGTCGTTGTCGATCCCGGCGAGGTACCCGGCATCAAGGAGCGCGAGCTCTTGCCGGAAGAAAAATTCCGCGAGCTGCAAACCGAATATGCCGGACAATTCCGCGCCGCTATGGGCGCCGAAGCCATTAAAGAGCTCCTTCGCCACGTCGATGTCGATAAGCTCAGCGACGAACTGCGCGAGAAGATGAAGAACGATCCCAGCCTGCAGAAGCGCATCAAGTATGCCAAGCGGTTGCGTGTCGTGGATTCCTTCCGCAAGAGCGGGAATAAGCCCGAATGGATGATCCTGGATGTAATCCCCGTGCTTCCGCCCGAGCTGCGGCCTTTGGTGCCCCTCGATGGCGGACGATTTGCCACCTCCGATCTCAATGATCTCTACCGGCGCGTGATCAATCGCAATAACCGGCTGAAGAAACTCATGGAGCTGCACGCTCCCGACGTCATCGTGCGGAACGAAAAGCGCATGCTTCAGGAAGCCGTCGACGCGCTGTTTGACAATGGCCGCCGCGGCCGCGTCCTGCGGGGAACGAACAACCGGCCCCTTAAGTCGCTCTCCGATACGCTGAAAGGCAAGCAGGGCCGCTTCCGCCAGAACCTGCTCGGTAAACGAGTAGACTATTCCGGCCGCT
>QHYR01000082.1 GCA_003223315.1 Acidobacteriota bacterium
CACGCAATAGCAGTGCAGGCTGGAGACGAAATAAAAGCCTCCGCGGCTGTAATCCCGCATGACCTGAATTTCCTCGATCAACTTGCCGTTCGCGTCCGTGGCTTGTATCCAGACCTGCCGCGGGGTTTTATGGCGCCGCTCGCGGCGGCGTTCGGGACGGGCGGCGGGCGCATAAGTGCGGGCCGCTTTGCGCTCGGATTTGGTACCGGTCTGTTCTGCGAGAACCTGCACATCCAACTCAGGCATCGGCGGCTCCTTTGGCGCGCAGCACTCTTGTGCTACTCGTTGTGGGCAACAGGGCTGCTTGGTTCAGCGAGACTTCCGTCCGGCGAAGAGGGACGAAGGAGAATCAGTGCGTCGCCAGTGAGTGCAGGTTAGCGAAGGCCGGTGCGCGGAGTCGATAGAACGCGCGTACCACGGCCCTGGTTCCTTTGGTTCTAGGTCACCGGTTTGAATGCCCTAGGCGGCGGATGCGGAGCGCTTCCGTCGCAGGGAAGATTGCCGTTCTTTGGTATGTCCGCCTTGGTGCGCGGAGCGAACTTGGAAGCGCACGCCCTCCGCGCGCTGCAAGTAGGCGACGATTGCAAACAAATTGCTGGCGGTGGGATTTCCACGGGGGCCAAACATCTGGTGAAGGGTTTTGACGTGGATTTTGATATGCCCGGCCAGCTTGGGAAAACCGATTGTGGCGTTGATGTAATCACGTAGCAGTTCTTTACCGAGGTCCACCTCTCCGGAAAGAAGGCTTTCGATCGCTTCGCTGAGAAGACCCTCTCGAAAGGCGGGATCGCGTCTCACTCGCGCCTGAACCGTTTCTCTAAAATCCCTCGTCAACGCCATGCTCATTTTCCTTTCTGCTGCCTTTTCCGGCGCTTGTAGTCTTCCCATCGGTCGAGCGCGACCCCGACGTCGTTCTGCTGACGTTGCTTCGTTCCACCGCCGAGAAGAATAACAATGAGTTCGCCGTCCTTGGCGAAATAGACCTTCGGTCAGATAGTAACATATATTATACCATCAGGAAAGGCCGCCCAAACCCCTTCAGTCGCCTTTGCAGTTCACGATTTGGCGCAGGGTGTGGTCGATGCGCACCAGATCGCGGGCGTGCTCCATGACCTGATCGATATCTTTGTAGGCGGCGGGGATTTCGTCGAGCAGCACTTTGGAGCTGCGGAACTCGATCCCGGCCATGGCGGCTTCGAGGTCCTTCATGGCGTAGGCGGCGCGGGCTTTGGTGCGCGACATGCGGCGGCCGGCGCCGTGCGGGGCAGACTGAAACGACTGCGCATTGCCGAGGCCCGTAACGATATAGCTGCGCGTGCCCATGGAACCAGGAATCATGCCGCGCATCCCTTCGCGGGCTTCGATGGCGCCTTTGCGCGTGACCCACACGTCGTGGCCGAAGTGATGCTCGACTTGCGTGAAATTATGATGGCAATTGATGCGCTCCACTTCGAGTTCGCGTTCCATCTGGCGTTGGGGGCCTGCTTCGCCATAGACGTGGTAGCTCAGCTCGCGCAGCATGCGGTCCATCATCTCGTCGCGATTCAGATGCGCGAACTTCTGCGCCCATTTGAGGTCGCGCAGATAATTGTCGAACTCCTCGGTGCCCTCGACTAAATACGCTAGATCGCGATCGGGCAGCGCGATATGGCGCTTTTTGCAAAGCTCCTGCGCGCGGCGGATGTAGTGATTGCCGATGCGATTGCCCACGCCGCGCGAGCCGGAGTGCAGCGTCAGCCAGACTTTGTCGTTTTCGTCCAGGCAGACTTCGGCGAAATGATTGCCGCCGCCGAGCGTGCCCAGGGCGAGCTCCCATTCCTTGTCGAAGCCGCTGTAACGCGCGCCGGTGGCGGATTCGAGCTTTTTGAGCTCGGCGATGCGCGGCTCGGCGGTGCCGGCGATTTTGGAGTTGTTGCGGCCGGCGGACATAGGAATGCGCCGCTCGATGCCTTCGCGGAGACGGTGCAATTCCTTCAGGTCATCGCGCGCGAGCGGCGTCTGAAGCGCGATCATGCCGCAGCCGATGTCCACGCCCACTGCCGCGGGAACCACGGCGCCCTTAGTCGCGATCACCGTGCCGACCGTGGCGCCCTTGCCGTAATGGCAATCGGGCATCACCGCGACCCATTTGAAGACGAAAGGGAGCTCGGCGGTGTTGAGGATCTGCTTCTGCGCCTCCGGTTCGATCTCCGACCAGGGCAGAAACGTGGTGATTTTTTCGCTGACGCGACCCATCCGCGTTGCCTCCGCGTTCGCTCTCTCCATTCTAAGACGATTGCTAGGCGGCAAGCAGGAATGGTGCTATTTTCTTCGTCACGTTCGGGCCACCTGCCGCATCAGATTTGCATTCACCGGGGGAAGAGTGAGAAGACCAGTGGCCGTGGTGGTGTTCGCGCTGGCGTTTGCCGGCGCGGCAGCGCGGGGGCAATCCGCCGCCGAGCAAGGGCCGAAGAAGGGCGGCAACGAGATTCAGGTATGGACTGGCGCAGGGCACTCCGCGTTCAATGGAGCTGGGGCCACGGCCGTGTGGAATGCCGGCCTGCGTTACGGCTGGATCCTGACCAATGCGCGTGGTCCCGGTGTTCTTCGCGGGCGTTTCGAGTACGCTGTGGATGCCATCCCGTTGTACCTCATTTTTCAACCCCAGGGTGTCGCCTACGGCGTGGGCCTCAATCCCTTTGCCCTCAAATGGAATTTCGACACCAGCGGCCGCGTGGCGCCTTATTTCGACTTCGGCGGCGGCCTCCTCTTCACCAGCAGCAGAGTGCCGGCGGGCGTTTCGCGCATCAATTTTACATCCGGGCCGGCGATCGGCGCTAACGTGGGCCACGGCAAAGCCCATTGGAGCCTGGAAGTGCGCTGGCTGCACATCTCTAACGCCGGGCTCGCCGATGGTAACCCAGGCCTCAATATCATCCAGGTGCGCGCCGGCCTGGGCTGGTTCCACCGCAAGGAATGAAGGGTTCTTTCGGCCACGCGTGCGGCCCCGGGACGGTGCCAGGCAGCCGCCTCCGGTTCTTACGACCCAGCTTTTGAGGCGGCGATGCGCCGGCCGGCCGCGCGGACGATCCACGGCGCGAATCGTTCGAGCGCGACCAGAATTTTGCCGTGCTTGGTGATGATGACCTCGCGCTGGCCTCGCGCCACGGCACGCAACATCTGCCGCACCGCCTTTTCCGTGCTCATGACCAGCCATGCCGGAACGGGATCCTTGGCTCCAGGGTGAAATCTTCCTCGATTATCAATGCGGCGGATATTGCTGGCCACGAACCCGGGGCTGATCAGCGTCACTTTCACGCCGCAACTGCGCAGCTCCGGGGTGACGGAATTGGCCAGCGCGCGCAGCGCAAACTTGCTCATGGCATAGGGCGAAGTTCCCGGAGCGGCTCCCCAACCCGAAATGCTGCCCATGATCACGATGCGGCCCTTGGTCTTCTCGATTTCCGGGAGCGCCGCATAGATCGTGCGCAGAACGCCAAATACGTTGGTCTCGAACTGACGGCGGTAATCTTCCAGCGAAAGCTTTTTCAGCGGCCCGACCACGCCAAAGCCGGCATTGGCGATGGCCGCGTCGAGCTTTCCCCAGTGGCGCACGCTTTCGGCCACGGCGCGCTCGAGGTCGCCGTCGCGTGTGACGTCGCAGGCCACCGCCAGAGGCTTCGCTCTCTGTGCCGCGGCGATCTTCTGCATCAAAGCTTCCAGCAGCTCGGCGCGGCGCGACGCCAGCGTCAGCTTCGCGCCCGCCTGGCTCAATTGCCAGGCGAACTCCTCGCCGATGCCCGAGGAGGCGCCGGTGATGAGCACGACTTTGTCGCGGAAAAATTTGTCGGTCCTGGACATGAGAAGCGAGAAATTTGCCTGGCGCTTAGGACCCGCCCTTCAGAATGCGCCCTTCGAAGCTCCCTTCGAGGCTCAGGGCGAGCAGGGCAAGCAGGGTGGCACCCGGTCGTCTTTTTATGATGGCGCTTTCGCGCGAGGAAACGCGCTTTTGGCGCCCGACAACAGCCGCAACTTGCACCAACACGCGCGGCTTTCTTTACCGCGCGAGTGCTCCCGCTCGAGACGCGCGCGCCGGGGACGCCGGCGCTACCGCAAGCTCATGTACCACGGCCGGGAGATCATCAACGTCATGAGCAAAAAGCCGATCATGACAATGTTCTTGCCGAAATGGGCCTGCTCGTTCATGCGCCCCATGGGATCCGAAACCAGCCAAAACGCGTGGATCCGGAAGCTGACGCCCAGCAGGAAGAGAATCAGAAGACCAGTGCCGATCGTGGGATGATAGCCCAGCAGAAAGCTTGCGCCGCCGAGCAGCAGCAGGACACCGGTGCCCAGAACGGCCAGCTTTGGCGCGGGCGTTCGTTTGCTTTGCGCGTACCCCGCCATCATACCCGTTTTGGTGAAGTGGTTGAACGCGGCCATCAGGAAATAGCCGCCCACGATGATGCGTCCGATCAGGAACAGGATCTCGAAGGCTTGGAGCCGGTCCATCGCGTGACCTCCTCGTCGTAGGGTGGAGTCGAGAAGCTTGCGGATTTGAGAGTCTTGCCGCCGGCCACCGCGGCGGCGCCCTATGTTACTCCCAAGCGGCGCATAATTACCCAAGTGA
>QHYR01000083.1 GCA_003223315.1 Acidobacteriota bacterium
AGCGCTATCCACATCTGGCGAGAAATACCGGGCAGCCGGATTTATTGAGCGATACGCTAAGGCCGCTCACCTCGCGGGGAAACGCCCGTGGTAATGCCCTTGAAAACAGAAGATAGCCGCCGTCTGGATGAGCAGCGTAACGTGCAGTGAGGTCAAAATGAGACATCTGCTGAGAATCTGTTTTTGTTCTGCTCTGCTGATCCTGGCCACCGCTCCCGCTCGAACCCAGCAAAAGCACCCCCTTACTTTCGACGACCTCATCTCGGTGGAACGAATCAGCGAGCCGATGATTTCGCCCGACGGCCTCTGGGTCGCCTATACCGTCGCGAAACCGGACCTTGCGGCCAACCGTCTCACGCGAAATATCTGGATCGTGAGCACGAGTGGGACCTTTGAGCCGCGGCAATTAACCCGTGGCGGCTCGGATTCGCGACCCCGCTGGTCGCCGGATAGCAAGCGGCTGGCATTTGTATCCAGCCGCACGGGCACCGAACAGATTTACCTGCTCTCGTTGAGCGGCGGCGAAGGAGATCCCCTCACGGCGCTCTCCACGGGAGCGGGAAATGAACAATGGTCGCCGGATGGCCAGTGGATCGCATTCACCTCAGCGGTATATCCGGATTGTCACGACGATGCCTGCAATCGTCGGCGCGATGAAGGGCGAGAGAAGGATCCAGTAAAGGCGCGCAGCTATGACCATCTTCTGTTTCGTCACTGGAATCATTGGAGTGATGGCAAGCGCAGTCATGTATTCGTGATCGCCTCTTCGGGAGGAGCGCCACGCGATCTTACTTCTGGCGCGGATTATGACGTGCCGCCCGACGAGAGAGGTGACGCGGCGGATATCGCCTTTTCTCCCGATTCCAAGGAGATTTGCTTCACGGCCGTTACAGACCGGCCTGAGGCCACCAGCACCAACGGCGATCTTTTCACCGTATCGCTTACCGGCGGCGAGCCCCGGCGAATCACTACCAATCCTGGCTTCGACGGCCATCCTGTCTATTCGCCCGATGGACATTCCATCGCGTATCACGCGCAATTTGTGGCCGGTTATGAAAGCGATCGCTGGCGCCTGATGCTTTACGATCGCGCGACACAGAAGGTCTCCAATCTCACGGAAAATTTCGATCGTAGTGTGCAGGAACCGCTCTGGTCGCCCGATGGCCGCCGAATCTACTTTGTCGCCGAAGATCAGGCCGAACAGCCTGTCTATGCGATCGATGTCCCCGGCGCGCCCCATCCGATCGCACCGGCCAGCTACAATTCCGAAATCAGTGTGAGCGCCGATGGGAAGACGCTCGCTTTCGCCCGCTCGAGTCTGACCATGCCTGCCGAAGTCTTCGCCGCCAGCGCTGACGGAGCGCACGCCCGCCAGCTCACCCATCACAATGCCAGCCTGCTCTCTAAAGTGGAGATGAATCCACCCGAGCCGTTCTGGCTCGAGGGAGCGGATGGCGCACGTGTCGAGGGATTGCTCATCCGCCCGCCTGGTTTTGATGCCTCGAAGAAGTATCCCTTGCTTCTGCTTGTGCACGGCGGCCCGCAGGGAGCGTGGACCGACGACTGGGGCTACCGCTGGAATGAAGAGCTCTTCGCTTCCCCAGGTTATGTCGCTGTGATGATCAATCCTCGCGGCTCGACGGGCTATGGGCAAAAGTTCGTCGACGACATCAGGGACGATTGGGGCGGTAAGGTTTATGACGATCTGATGAAGGGCACGGACTACGCGCTCGCTCATTACGCATTTATCGACGGCAGCCGCACCGCAGCCGCAGGAGGTTCATACGGCGGCTACATGATGGACTGGTTCGCCACGCACACCGGGCGCTTCAAGGCGCTCATCAGCCATGCAGGCCCTTACGATAATGCGAGCATGTACGGCGGAACCGAGGAGCTCTGGTTCATGGAGCACGATATAGCGGGGACGCCATGGTCAAACCCGGAGAGCTATCGCAAGTGGTCCCCCAGCACCTACGCCGCTGCGCTCGGTAAGTTCAAGACTCCAACTTTAGTCATCGCCGGAGAAATGGATTATCGCGTACCCTATACGCAATCCTTGCAGTTCTTCACGGAATTGCAGCGCCAAAACGTGCCCTCGAAGCTGCTCATCTTCCCCGATGAAGGCCACTGGATCAGCAAGCCGCAAAATAGCCGGCTCTGGTACAAAACTTTTCAGGACTGGCTGGCTACTTACTTGAAGTAGGAGATTCCACCGTTTCGGGCGCCAGCGCCGTAGCGCCGATGCCTGCGCTGACAACGTCCAAATCAGATGCCTGGGCGATCTCCGAGCGATTTCGCCCCGAAATTTTTGCCCGATATAGCGCCGTATCCGCCGCGCGAAGAAGGCTGTTCACTTCGGCGTGCGGACAATCGCCACTGGCGATACCACCGATGCTGATCGTGACCGGCACAGGGCCCGCGGAGGTCTCAATCGAACTGCGCTCCACTATTTTTACAAGTTGTTCAGCCTTTGCCGTGAGTTTTGCGTTGTCGCAACCAGGCAGCAGAATCAAAAACTCCTCTCCTCCATACCGCCCCACCGCATCGTAGGAGCGTACTTCCCTCTTCAGGCGGCCCGTCACCGCGCGAAGCACTTCATCACCCACCAGGTGTCCCCAGGTGTCGTTGACCCTCTTGAAATGATCGATATCCGCCAGCAGGATGCCCACGGAGCTCCCATCTCGTCGCGAGCGGCTCAGTTCGCGTTCGAGCAGCTCGATGATCGCGCCGCGATTCCAAATCGATGTAAGCGCGTCATGGCTGGCTTTGAAGCGCAGATTCTCTCGCGCCTCTACCAGTCCGCTTTCCAGGTCCAGCATGCGCAAACCGACACGCAAGCGGGCCCTCAATTCTTGGGGATGGAAGGGCTTGGTTAAGTAATCGTCTGCGCCTGATTCCAGCCCCTCCACCAAATTCCCCACCTTGTCATTTGCGGTAAGGAGCACGATGTAGACATACGGTTGCGAAGATCGCGCCCGTACGCGGCGGCAAATCTCTAGGCCCTCGAGTCCAGGCATCATCCAATCGAGCAAAGCTATGCGGGGCGCATGATCCGCCTGCAGCACCTCCCAAGCCTCGGTCCCACTACGGGCAGCGATCACTTCGTAGCCCCATTTATGCAGCAGGCGATCCAGCAGACGGCAGGAAACGGGATCGTCATCCGCGACCAAAATCCTCATCGGAGGCACTCCTGTTTGAGGTCGTCGAGAAGCCTGCCCGCCCTCTGGATTTGCTCTTCCAGTGTTCGCAAACTCTCGTGCGCACGGGAGAAATCTCCGGCGGCCGCGAGTTTTTCCAACTCCTGAGCACTGGCGGCCGCCTCCGAGACGCCCAGATTGCCGCAAGTGCCTTTCAAGGTATGAGCGGCACGCCGCAGAGCATCCGCTTGTTTCTTGTCGAGGGCATCCCGAATAGCGACGATCTGGCGAACGGAATCCTCCTTGAAAAGCTCGATGATGTCGCCGAGCAAGTCCAAGTCACCCTCGACGCGGTCCAGTAAAGCGCTGCGATCCAATGCACCCGCAGAGGCTGCATCAGTTTTTGTGGAAACCCTATTGGGAGCCGCAGACTCTTCCGTTTCTTGGCGGGCAGAGCCGGGAACGAGCCGCGCCAATTCGGAGGAAAGAGTCTCCGGACGAATCGGCTTGCTTACATATCCGTCCATACCTCCCTCGAGGCAGCGCTCGCGATCACCTTTCATGGCATGCGCAGTCACGCCAATGATGGGCAGGTGAGTTCCCAGAGTTCTTTCCCGTGCACGGATGGCCGCCGTGGCCTCCATGCCGTCCATCTCGGGCATCTGCACGTCCATCAATACAGCATCAAACCCCTTAAAGCCTGCGGCTTCGAGCAAATCGAGGGCTTCACGGCCATTCGTAGCTAGCAGAACCTCGTGCCCCCATTTACGCAAGAGTATTCGTGCAAGTTGAGCGTTGACTGCATTGTCTTCAGCCAGAAGCAGCCGCATGGGACGCATGGCCTTGATACCCTTATCGGGCACGACCGTCGAAGCCGACTCCAAAATTTGTGTTCCCAGGGCATTGAGGATTCCATCGAGCAAATCGGATTGCCCAATGGGTTTCACCAAATAGACTTTAATCCCGAGTTCGCGGCACCGCGCTGCGTCGCCCGCCTGGCGGTCGGAAGTCAGCATCATGATTGTGACGCCTGCCAGCGAGGGATCCGCTTTGATTCGTCGGGCGACTTCGAATCCATCCATGCCGGGCATATGCCCATCCAGGAGAACGAGGGGGAAACTGTTTCCTTGATCGCGGGCCCAGCGCATAGCCATTAATGCGGCCTCTCCGCCATCCGCCAAAGTGGGCACCATGCGCCAGTTCTTAAGCATTTCGTCCAGGATCATGCGGTTGGTCTCGTTATCATCCACGATCAGAACGTGCAAGCTCTCCAGTTCTGTGCGCCGCAAATTCCGTTCGGACCCGGTCTTTTGAGGCGGGGCGAGCTTCAAGTTAAAATGAAAGGTGCTGCCCTCGCCGAGTTGGCTTTCCACCCACACTTTTCCACCCATCATCTCTATGAGGCGCTTGGTGATGGTCAGCCCTAACCCCGTGCCCCCATACTGCCGCGTCGTCGAGCCGTCGACTTGCGAAAAGGCTTCAAAGATAACCTGATGTTTCTCGAGGGGAATGCCAATTCCCGTATCGCGCACCAGAAAGTGGAGCCGAAAGGGGTCCGCTTCTGGGCTGTTCGTCTCCCTGCCGACATCCACCAATATGCTTCCTTGATGGGTGAACTTGATTGCGTTCCCCACCAGATTCACCAGTATTTGCCGCACTCGGTCC
>QHYR01000172.1 GCA_003223315.1 Acidobacteriota bacterium
ACCACATCGGACAGGAAGCCTCCACGCTTTTCGTCTTCGCCTTGCCCGATGAGAAATGATCGGGCACTGCTAACGTCGGCCCTCGGTTCGCTCGCCTAAGCTGCACAAATAGTGCCTCCGGTTTATATACCGGAACACCCGTATTGTTTGCCCTTGCCTCGGACACCGTGATCGCAGTAGTATCGTACTACGATATACTTACCCGAATACCCGGGGAGCTTCTCTCAAACCCAGAGGAGGGGGACGGAATGAGAATTCGCTTTGGCAACGCAATGCTGTACGGCCTGCTTGGTTTTCTAGTCGTAAGCGCGGGATGCCGCCATCAAGTAGCGACCCAGACGCCGCCCGCGCCGGCGGTTACTCCGCCGCCCGCACAACCGACAGTGACTCTGCAAGCGTCACGCAACGATATCTCGCGGGGCCAGTCGGTCACCTTGCGCTGGTCCGCTACGAATGCGACATCGGTGAGGGTGGCGCCGGAGGTTGGCAGCGTCGCCGCGGAAGGCGCGACGAGCGTTACACCGAACCAATCTACCACCTACACTGCGACGGCAATTGGACCTGGCGGTTCTGCCACCGCAAGCGCGCGCGTGACCGTCTCGGTGCCGCCGCCGGTTGCCGCGGCGACCCCACAGCCCACGCTGGAAGAGCTGTTCACGAAAGAAGTGCGCGATGCATTCTTTGATTACGATAAAGCTAATATTCGCGACGACGCTCGCTCCGCGCTCTCCAAGACGGCTGAATTCCTTCGTTCCTATCCCCAGGTCGCCATTGTGATCGAGGGCCATTGCGACGAGCGCGGCTCTACCGAATACAACGTGGCTTTGGGGGACCGGCGTTCTGACGCCGCCAAGGATTTCCTAACGGGGCAGGGTGTGGCCTCTGAACGCATTCAAACCGTCAGCTACGGAAAAGAGCGCCCCTTTTGCACGCAAAGCAATGAGGATTGCTGGCAGCAAAATCGGCGGGCACATTTCAGAATGACGGGAACGAGCTCCTCGCAGCTCAGTGGCAACTGAAGAGATTTGGGCTTAATCCTGTAGCGGGAAGCACTGGAGGCGCTTGCCGGTAGCGATCTCGATGTGTTTTCACAAAGCTACTCGGTGACCAAGGCGAGCGTGAAGCTGTCGTACCCCTGCGCACCAACGGTCTGGATTGCCGTGGCACTCACGCGCCGCTCAGCGGCGACTAATTCGTTGAAGCGGCGCACGCCTGGGATTCTCGGGTCATCGCTCGAGGGTCGATCACTGCTCCCTTGCGTATGACGTTATGGCCAGCGATGCGCGCGGCAACGCGGTCACTCCACTTTTGCAGGCAAACTCGGAATGTGAAGGAAAATGCGGAGATAAGGCGCTCTTAGTTCTCCGACCAGATGGCGGCCCAGGAATAGGCAAACTCGCCCTCCGTGTTGCCGCTATCGAAGCGAACAGCATATTGCACGTCTGAGCTCAGCAACAGGCGTTCTATGCGTTCCCTGAGGTGTCCAAGCCCAATGTACCCTGATATGACCTCGGCCGCCCGTTTTCGCTCCCGGTCCATATTAACCCTTTCTTTATGGCACGATCGATTGCGCTTTCATCGATTGTGCACGCGCGGGTATTCGCTTTTCAATACAGGAACTCCAGGAGGCGCAAAACGGCTACTCCATTTTCTTGCGCGCGAAATAGAACTGCGAGGCGGCGAGCAGCACGAACATGAAAACGGCGAAGAGATGGCTATCGGCCAAGCTGCCCATGATCTTGGGACCAAACTGGAACAGGCCGGAGCGAAAGATGTGATAGCGGAACTCCTGGTCCTCGAGCAGAGCGACGACGATGCCGAGCAAGCCAAAGACACCGCCGCCGGCAATTAAGCCGCTGGCGTAAAGGGGGCCGGGACCGACTTCATGTCCAGCAGCGGCGCCGCGGCTGCGTTCCACGAGCCAGCGCACCACTCCACCGGCAAAGATGGCCATCGTCGTGGCGATAGAGAGATATGCGCCGGTGGCAAAGGGCAACGAGCGAATGCCGAGCAGTTCCACAGTGAAGACCAGAAACACTCCCAGCAGCACGAGGCGCCAGGGAAGCTGGCGGTTGAGGATGCCATTGATCACCGTGGCCATGAGACGGGCCTGAGGCGCGGCGGCTTTGTCGCTGCCGATCCCTTGCACCCACTGAATCTCCACGCGGCGGCTCTGAGGATCATAGAGATATTTGCCGTCGGGCACGACGCCCGAGCCGAGCGCGTTGATGAGCGTGTAGGTTTTGCCCTGATAGACGTAATTTGGGTTTTCCACCTGCACGCCCGAAGGCAGGCGCGCCATATCCACGTCGATCTGCACCCGTTTGTATTCGGCTAAACCGAGGTTCATCAGTTTTAGGGTGCCGCCGATGACAAAGACCGAAGCCATGGCGCCGATGATCAGCGCGATTTGCTGTCTCGACGGGGTCGCGCCAACCAGAAAGCCCGTCTTCAAATCCTGCGAAGTGCCGCCCGCATTTGCGGCGGCAACGCAGACTACGCCGCCAATCGTGAGGGCCAGCGCGGAATATGTTCCGCCGGTCCAGCCCGCCAGCAGGAATATGGCGCAGGTGGCCATCAGCGTTGCGATGGCCATGCCGCTGATCGGATTCGAGGAGGTGCCGATGAGCCCGGTGATGCGCGAAGAGACCGTGGTGAACAAAAAGCCAAAGACCATCACGAAAATGGCGGCGAGGAAATTGGCGAAGAGGCCGGTCTGCGCGCCGGGAATGGGACGGAAAGTAAGAAGGACCCAGATCATCGCCGCGACCGCCGCAGCGCCAAGAACAACGAATTTCATGGGCAAATCGTGTTCGATGCGGCTGGCCACGCGCGCGCGGCCTTCGCGGCCGGCTTTCATTTCCTTTAATCCGGTGCTGAGCGCCGCCCAGATGGTGGGCAGCGTTTTCGCCAGAGTGATCACTCCCGCGGCGGCCACGGCACCCGCGCCCATCGGTCGGATATAGCTTGACCAAAGCTGGTCGGAGGTCATCTGCGGGATGGGGATGGTGCTTGGATAGAGCGCTTGATTGGGAGAAAGCGAGCCGAAAAAGCGAATGGCCGGCATCAGCACCAGCCAGGAAAAAACGCCGCCGGAAAAAAGAATGCCGGCGATGCGCGGGCCGATGATGTAGCCGACGCCGAGGTACTCCGGCGTGATGTTCGCACGGAAGGAGGCGCCGGGGAGCCACTTGGGGTTATAGGTGGGCGTATCGCGCCAGACTCCGATCGTATTCATCAGCACCGAGTACAAGCCGCCGAGGCCCAATCCCCAAAAAACGCGGCCGGCGAAGGAGCCGCCGCGATCACCCGCTACGAGCACGTCGGCGCAGGCCGTGCCCTCCGGATAGAGAAGATTGCCGTGTTCTTTGACGATGAGCTGGCGGCGGAGCGGAATCATGAAGAGAACGCCCAGCCATCCGCCAACCAGAGCGAGGAAAAATACACCCCAGTATTCCAGCGGAAAGCCCAGGAAAATCAGGGCGGGCAGCGTGAAAATCACGCCGCCGGCAATCGATTCACCGGCCGAGCCCGTGGTTTGCACGATATTGTTTTCGAGGATGGTGACTTTGCCGAAGGCGCGCAGGATGCTGATGGAGAGCACGGCGATGGGGATGGAGGCGGAAACGGTGAGGCCGGCACGCAAGCCCACGTAGACGGTGACCGCGCCGAAAAAAAGGCCGGCGACGATGCCCGCCAGGATGGCGCGCAAGGTGAATTCGGGAACGCCTTTCTCCGAGTGGATGTACGGCTGGAATTCTTCAGGAGGCGCCGTAGAGCTCCAAAGTTTCGTCGCCAAGCGTCACCTCAGGAACCGCCAACGGCGGCGTCAAGGCCACCGCCATGGCCGCCGCGCATTATCACCTAAAACGTGCAGGGGGAGTAGGGAATTGGCTGGCACTGTTCCACGCAACTGCAAAAGTAAGGCAACAGGCAAAAGCAGATCCCTCGCTCGCATCCCAGTCCGCGCATAAGCGCGCACTGGAATCCCCGCTCGCTCGGGATGACAAGCTTTGTTGACGACGGGGAGCGACGTCAAGCAATGGCGCAGCGGCGTTACCAGACGTGGTAAAAGCCGTCACGGCGGGCCATGGTTACGGGCACGCCGAAGAGTTTTTGCAGCCGCTCTTCGGTGAGCAACTCCGTTTTGGGGCCATCGGCAAAAATTCGCCCCGCGCGCATCATCACCACGCGGTCGATTTCCGGAAGGATGTCCGCCAGGTGATGCGTGATGAGTACGATGCCCACCCCGTGCTGCGCCAGGCGGCGCAAGGTCTGGCGCAACTCGCTTTGCGCGGCGAGATCGAGGGCATTGCTGGGTTCATCGATGAGCAGCATTTCCGGATTGTGCACGAGCGCGCGCCCGATGAGGACGCGGCGCATTTCGCCCGCGGACATTTCTCCGACCGGTTTTTCGGCGAGGTGGCCCGCTTCGAGCTGATCGAGCACGGCGGCGGCTCGCTGGCGCATGGCTTGGCTGACGTGCATCTCGGGCCAGATGGTGGAGCTGGCGAAAAAGCCGGAGATCACGGCATCGCGGCCCCGTGTGTGCAGGGTTCGTTCGCTGAGCAGTTCGGCGGCGACCACGCCGAGCCGCTTGCGCAGCTCGAAGACGTCCCAGCGCTCGCGGCCAAAGATGCGGGCGCGCATTCCCTCGCGGGCGATGGGATAACACTCGCAGGTCATGGTCTTGATCAGAGTAGATTTCCCGCACCCATTAGGGCCGAGGATGGCGATGTGTTCGCCGCTCGAGACGTGCAACGAG
>QHYR01000173.1 GCA_003223315.1 Acidobacteriota bacterium
GTCCAATAGCTCAGTTATGGTCAATACCTTAAAATTCCGCCGCCATGCAAGATTTTTTCTGTGGAAGAGACTTACGGGCGCCGGTTTAGTTGTGACATGCCTTGACATTAATTTTGACGCGGCATAGGTTGCCAGTCGGCTAGGCCCTCTTCTGGCCACCGGCGTCTTTACATCCTCGAGACGAAGTATCCCGCACTGAGTTACCATCTAGGGAGTTGGGAACGCCAAAGTGAAAATTTCGATTAAAGCCTGCCGCCGTCGCCACGGTCTTCATCAGAAGGAGGCTGCTTATGCCCAAGTATGAGTTTCGAGTCAATGGACGCGCGGTATCGGTGGATTCCTGGGACCCCGGTCAGCCGCTCCTCTACATCTTGCGAAATACGCTTGGTCTGCACGCAGCCAAATTCGGCTGCGGGCTGGCCCAATGCGGCGCCTGTACGGTGCTGCTTGACGGCAAGCCGGTGCGCGCCTGCGTGACACCGGTGCAGCAGGTCGCAGGCCACGCGGTCACGACGCTCGAAGGGCTCGGGACGCCGGAGAAGCCCAGCCGGGTCCAGGCAGCCTTCATCGCCGAACAGGCTGCGCAGTGCGGCTACTGCACCAACGGCATGATCATGGCAACGACCGCGTTGCTGCATCAGACGCCCCATCCCACTCCCGAACAAGCCAAGCAGGCGCTCAGCGGCAACCTATGCCGCTGCGGCACGCACACCCGCATTCTCGCCGCCGTGATCCGCGCGGCGAAGGCGTAAGGAGGCGACCATGGCCAACTTATCTCAAAGTAGTGGGGTCTCACGGCGCGATTTTCTCCTGACAGGCGGCGCGGTGGTGGTTGGCTTCAGCCTTTGCTCGTCCCTGCCCAAGTTTGTTCTCGCGCAGGCTCCTTCAACTTCCGGTCTTCCCTCCGATGTGGCCTCCAATCTGGGCAAGCCGCTTGATCCGCATCAAGTCGACAGCTTCCTTGCCTTCCATGCCGATGGCTCCGTCACGATTTACACCAGCAAGGTGGATATCGGGACGGGCTTGCGAATCGCCATGAGCCAGATGACTGCCGAAGAGCTCGGCGTGCCGGTCGAGAGCGTCTCCATCGTCGAAGGCGATACGGCGCTAGTGCCCGATCATGGCGGGACGGGCGGCAGCACGGGAATCCCCCGCGGCGCGGTGGACGTGCGGCAGGCGGCGGCAACAGCGCGGCAGGCCATCCTCAATCTCGCAGCTACGCAGCTGAAGCGTCCCGCCAACGAACTCACCATCGCGGGCGGCGTGGTGCGCCCCGCCGCAGGCGGCGCGGGTATCAGCATCGGCAAACTGATTGGCGGCAGGCGGCTCAACCTTCAGGTTGACGCGAAGGCGCCACTGAAAGATCCGGCGACCTACACCCTCGTCGGCAAGCCGCTGCTGCGGCCTGACGTTCCGGCCAAGTGCACGGGAAAGCGCGAGTACGTGCAGGACCATACTGTGCCGAACATGCTGCACGGCCGCGTGATCCGTCCGCCGGCCATCGGCGCGAAACTCGTCTCCGTCGATGAGTCTTCGATCCGTGGCATTCCCGATGTGCGCGTCGTGCGCATGGAGAGTTTTTTGGGCGTGGTCGCGCCCGACGAATGGGCTGTGGTACGCGCAGCCCGTGAGTTGAAAGCTACCTGGACCGAGTGGGAGGGCCTGCCCGGCAGCGATGGCCTCGAACGCTACGTCCGGGAGAGCGCTGTCGATCACGACGAAACGATTGTCACCAAGGGCGCCAGCAAGGGTGGGGACCCGGCGACTGCGTTTTCATCGGCGGCCAAGCAACTCTCCGCTACCTACACTTGGCCGTGCCAGAGTCACGCGTCGCTCGGCCCGTCCTGCGCCGTCGCCGACGTGCGCGAGGATGGCGCCACCGTGTGGACCGCGTCTCAGCAAAGTTATGGCCAGCGCGCGCAACTTGCGAAGGTCTTTGGCATGCCGCAAGAAAAGCTGCGCGTGATCTTCCTCGACGGCTCGGGCTCCTACGGCGGGAATGGCAACGACGACGCGGCCGCCGACGCGTTTCTACTCTCTCGCGAAGTGAAGCAGCCCGTGCGCGTGCAGTGGATGCGCGAGGATGAGCATGGCTGGGATCCCAAGGGTCCGCCGCAGGTGCTCGAGTTGCGAGGCGGGCTCGACGCCCAGGGACGCATTGTGGCCTGGGATACGCAGATGTGGATTCCGACAACGGTTCCCGGGGCCCGTCCGCTGCTCGCTGCCGACGCCGCAGGCATTCCTCAAGCGCATGGCCAGGGTTCCGGCGCGATCTCGCAGAATGGCGATCCGCCGTACGCCGCAGAAAACGTGCGGGTGGTGGCGCATTGGCTCAAGCAAACGCCGCTGCGCCCGTCGAATCTCCGCGCGCCGGGCAAGATCGCCAATGTCTTCGCCGTGGAAGGCTTCGCCGACGAGATGGCGGCCGAGATGGGCATCGACGCGGTTGAATACCGCCTGCGCGGCCTCAGCGATCCGCGCGCCATCGACGTGATCAAGCGCGCGGCGCAGATGATCGGCTGGCAGACGCGGCCGTCCCCCATGCCGCGGCCGGAGCAAGGCGGCTTGCTCGTTGGGCGCGGCTTCGCGTACATGCGCTACAAGCAAGCGGAGAACTACGTGGCGACGGCGATGGAAGTGGCGGTCGAGCCGGAGACCGGGAAAGTCACCGTGCGGCGCGTTACCTGCGCGCACGACTGCGGCCTGATCATCAATCCTGACGGGTTGCGCAATCAGATCGAGGGCTCCATCGCGCAAACGCTTAGCCGGGCCCTGCACGAAGAGGTGAAGTTCGACCGGTCACGGGTCACCAGCGTCAATTGGGCGAGCTATCCGATTCTCACCTTCCCGGAAGTGCCGCTCATCGAAGTGGCGCTGATCGACCGGCCCACGCTGCCGCCCTTCGGCGCCGGCGAGGCGGCGACCGCGCCCGTCGCTGCATCGCTGGCCAACGCCATCTTTGACGCTACGGGCGTGCGGCTGCGGTCAGTGCCCTTCACCGCCGCGCGCTTGAAAGGCGCGCTAAAGAGTTAGCGGGAAAGAACTGAAATCAAGGATCTCCTGCACACAATAGCGGATCGAGGTACTCCGATCGCGGAGGGGTTTCTACTAGTCAGGGCTTACCGGCGGGATCGCCAACCGCCTTCAAGTATTCGATGACCTGGGACGGTATGCAGAGCCTTTCCTCGAGAAGCTGATTGGGAACCCACCTGAAATACTCCGTGCCGAGCGAAAAAGGCTTAGTGTAAAGCTTGGGATCGTCAACCGTGAGAGTCAGCTCCAAGTCGTTATGGTCGGTACGCGTGAAGCGCTCCTGCACGTGTGCATCGCTGCTATGCGGATATCCAGTCTCGGTGAGCCAAGTATTCTCATCGAGTCCCGTGGTCTCCACGATGAGCGTATTGTCGTTCTCCCAGTGGCCCACCGAATAACCGTAATAGCGGGGATCGGGTGCACCCTTTTCTATCGCCCCCACGTTCTTGGGAAGTTCTCGCCCATCCATCCAGATTTCCCGCCATTGCTGCTGGAACGGGTACAGCACGACAATGCGGCCCGGCATCGTAGCGAACGCCATTTCCATGATGGAGTACTTGTCGGCGCGCGGAAACCCTAACGGATCGCAGGTCCTCGCCACCGGATCATTTGTCCCTGCGGGGTCGTACTTCTGCAGGCTCTTATTGCCACTGAACAGCTTTTGCCCCAGGGGCGTCATGGAAGGCACATCTCCTGGTTTGGAATCTGGCGCCCCTGCCCCCGAGCGCGGGCCTGCCCAAGACCCACTCAGATCGTGCACAGGAGCGGGTCCGCCCGAGCCAACGCTTCTGTCGCGGCCGTCATATTTCCACACGGAGCCTTGGTGAGGTCGTTGCTGAGGCTGGGTCATGGCAATCGAGGAAAAAGTCAGAACTGCCGCCAAGCCAGCAATTGCGCCCGTGAAGGGATTTCGCATTTCCACGGTCCTCCTCGGGTCTAGAGTTGCGCTTCGCCCCGTCCCCTGAACCCCAAAAAGTACCACGAAACATAAGCCCGCGCGCGGCGTGGGCGTCGAGATCCTGCCGCAAGATCACGAGATTGGAAGCTACCCCGTGATCGCCGCGGTCTGGGACGACTGCAACCGGTTTCAGCGGTTGGGCAGGAGCGGTTTTTGGCCTGCGGGCAGATGCTGATCGAAACCGATCAGCAAAATATCGTCCCTGGAACGCTGCCCCATGAATGCGACGAAGTCCGCGAGGTCTCTCTCTCCGAAAACGTCCAGGGCATGAGCGTAAGTCTTGGCGGCCACGATGTGTTGGCCCAAAAGTTCGCGGCCGAATTCAACAATCGCGGCTTCTTTCTCGCCCAGCGCCGCCGGCGGCTGGCGTTCGCGCACGATTTCAATAATCGCGGGCTCGAGGCCGTCCTGCTGCGCAACGAGCTCGTTGACCGTCCAGTCATACTGCTGGTCGTACTCGCGGGCCGTCAGCAAGATCGCCAAATCCATCAGACGCCGCCCGGCGCTGGCTTCCAAGGACTTGAGCCCCGCTCCGTGGCGCGCGATCTGTCCTGGTCCGGTGCCTTCGGGCTCCAGCGAGCGGCTGAACAAAGCGGGGGTTGTCTGCGGATTCTGGTTCTGGCTTCGAACCAGCGGAAGGCGACTTCGGGAGTCTGGGTGAATGTCATCGG
This sequence comes from Acidobacteriota bacterium, assembly GCA_003223315.1. Lineage (GTDB taxonomy): Bacteria > Acidobacteriota > Terriglobia > Acidiferrales > UBA7541 > Palsa-189. Next base: position 4,663 of record QHYR01000173.1, read on the forward strand.
GAAGAGAGAACGGCAGCGGCAAGAATTGCTTCATCTGCGGGGGCATATGCTGGTTGAACGCGGTTAGCCTCGTGGCGGTCCCAGCATACTGAGAAGCGTAGGTCGCCGCGCTCAGTTTGTGCTTGCCGAAGATTTCACGACCGATCTCGATGATGACAGTCTCCTTCTCCCCGAGTCCGGCAGTAGGTTTCCGATTCCGGACGACGTTGAGGACCGCCGGATCCGCCCCGACGGAGACGGCTTCCATTTCATGAAGCGACCACTCATATGGCTGGTCCATCTCACGGGCGGTGGTCAGAATTGCTAATTCCGTAATCCGGCGCCCGACAGGGGAGGCCCAGCGCACATCTACTCCTGTACCGTGAAGCCGTATCTCAGCCGCTCCTTGCGGAACGCCGGACCCGGAGTTGGAGCCACCAACGGCGGCGGCGTAGGCTTTCTTGCCCCGATCATCCAGGTCTTCGCGGCGGATCAGCGGAAGACGGTTTCGTGAATCCGGTGAGACGTCCTTGGGAAGCGTTTCCCCAGATTCGAGCGCGGCCCCGCGATTTGTGCCGGAAGGTTCTTGACCGGGCCGACCGATGCGCTTGTATCCGGCTGCGCTTGCTCCGCTCACCAGCAATAGGCCAATCAGAATTTGGACGAATTTCATTTTCGCCTCGGGAAAAAATTGGTTAGGTGGCGATTTGATTGACCCACCCGGCGTGCCCGACCGCAAAGGAAGTTTACGCCAAAAAAAGTCAGCAAATTGGGGGATTCAATCTTGTGTCAAGGAGCAGTCCTCCCGGGGAGCGGGACGGAGGCTTCGTTTGGCGTTCAGTCTGCCGGCACCGCAGTCGGTTCGGGCGCACGCCGCGCTTGCAAATTTCCGGGCTCCCTGATGAACAGAGCTACGAGAAAGAGCACAACGGTACTAGCCGCAGCCATCCATAACGGCATACCCAGACCGAACTGCTCTGCCATGGCTCCGCCGGCCGCCGGCGCAATCGTGGCACCGATGATCTCCCCCACCAAAGTGGAAAGGGCGATGGCCGTAGCGGAGAACTGCGGCGGGACACTCTCCGCAGGGACCAGCACCATGATGAGCGCGGCAATCGCTTGCCCTCCCTGCGTCAGGAACAGGATCGCCGCCAGCAACCAGAGATGGAGATAGAGAAAGGGAAGATACAGCGCAATGGGCAACAGCGTGGAGATGAAAGCCAAGAACAG
>QHYR01000174.1 GCA_003223315.1 Acidobacteriota bacterium
CTTCTTCGAGGCTTCCACGCGGACGCGCATTAGCTTCGCAACCGCAGCCTCGAGACTCGGCGCCGACACGATGAACCTGCAGGCCGAGTCTTCCAGCTTGAAAAAGGGCGAATCTCTGCTGGATACGGCGCGCACACTCGACGCCATGAAGCCGGATTGCATTGTCATGCGCCACAGTTCCTCGGGGGCAGCGGATTTCGTCGCCCGGCATTTGGATATTCCGGTGATCAATGCCGGCGACGGCACGCACGAACATCCTACTCAGGCGCTGCTCGATGCCCTCACCATCCGCGATCGCCGCGGCGGCATAGAGAATCTGAAGATCACCATTATCGGCGACATCCTGCACAGCCGTGTGGCCCGTTCTAATCTCCACCTGCTCGGTAAATTCGGCTGCCGTTTCACCCTTTGTGGCCCGCCGATGTGGTTGCCGCGGGAATTTGAATGCCTGAGCAAGCAAGTGCGGCGCTTATCGAGAATCGAAGATGCCCTCGAAGGGGCCGATGCGGTCATCGTTCTGCGGGTCCAGCAGGAACGCTTGCATGAACCCGCCCTGCCGCTCGACGAATACATCTTGCTCTATCAGCTTACGCCTGAACGCCTCAAGATCGCCCGGCCGGATGCGCTTGTCCTTCATCCCGGGCCGATGATTCGCGGGCTGGAAATTGATCCGGCCGTAGCCGATGGCCCGCAGTCTTGCGTTCTGGAACAGGTCACCAACGGCCTCGCCGTGCGCATGGCCCTGCTGTTCGTCATGCTTGCAACGGGGTCGGAAACCGACGAAGCCAAAGGATCTGCCCATGCTGCTCATTAAGAATGGGCGAGTCATCGATCCCGGCAGTGGAACCGATGCGCAGCGCAACATCTGGATTGATGGGGAACGCATCGCGCGCCTCGCGCCGCCGGAAGCTCCGGGAGATTCCTCTGCATCGCCAAATGGCGAGACGCTGGATGCCGCTGGCCTGGTCGTTGCGCCCGGTTTTATCGACCTGCATTGTCATCTGCGCGAGCCCGGCGGCGAAAGCTCTGAAACCATCGAAACGGGAACGCGCGCAGCCGCACGCGGAGGCTTCACGGCCGTATGCCCGATGCCAAACACGCGGCCGGTCAATGACAACGCCTCGGTCACCCACGCCATTATGGAGCGCTCGGCCGCCGTGGCCAGCACGCACGTGTGGCCCGTCGGCGCCGCGTCTTTAGGAAGCCGCGGCGAATCTCTGGCGGAAATTGGCGCCATGCAAAAGGCGGGCATTGTCGCGGTCAGCGACGATGGGCATCCGATCGCCACAGCCAGACTGCTGCGCCAGGTGATGGACTATTGCCGCGCGCTTGATCTCCCGGTAATCGATCATTGTGAGGACTCTTCGCTGTTTGCCGGCGCGGTTATGCGTGAGGGACGGCAATCGGTGCGCCTGGGTCTTCGCGGCATGCCCGCGGCTACCGAATCCATTGCCGTGGGGCGCGATATTCAGGTGATGGAATTGACGGACTGCCGCTTTCACGTCGCGCACCTGTCTTCGCGCGCCTCGCTTGATTTGGTCCGCGCCGCTAAAAAGCGCGGGTTGCGTGTGAGCTGTGAGGTCACTCCGCACCATTTCACGCTGTGCGACGAGGACGTCGTCTACGATGCCCGTTTCAAGATGAATCCTCCGCTTGCCTCGGCGGAGGACCGCTTGGCATTGATCGAGGGGCTCGCCGATGGAGCAATAGACGCTATTGCCACCGACCACGCGCCGCATGAGGCGGCCATCAAGGAGGTCGAGTTTGATCGCGCCCCCTTCGGCATCACCGGATTCGAAACCGCATTAGCTCTGGCTTTGGAACTGGTCCATGCCGGAAAACTGTCACTCATGCGCATGGTGGAACTCTTTACCACCGGTCCGGCACGCGTTCTCGGACGAAAGCGATCGATTGCGGCCGGCGAGCCAGCCGACCTCACGATCTTTTCCACCGACCACCCCTGGACGTTTCACGTGAAGCAATCCGCAAGTAAGTCAAGTAATACTCCTTTCGAAGACCGCAAATTCCGCGGCGCTCCCATGATCACCATCGTCGCCGGACGCATTGTTTATCGCCGGAACCCATGAACGGGGATACGTGCCCTGAAGAGTTTGCTGAAGCCCCGCGAGGAAGAAGCTCAGCGCGTGGCGGGCTCGGCTGCCGGATGCATGCCGTGCTGCGGCACTTCGTGGACCCCGCGCAGCGGCGGTTCGTGATGAGCTCGGTAGAAATGATCGAGGGGGCCGGGCCCTTTTCCGATGGCAAATCCATTTTCGATGGCTTTCACTACATAGGCTTTCGCAAGCATCACCGCTTCGCGCAAGCCGCGTCCCAAAGCGAGCTGCGCAGCAATCGCTGAGGCGAAGGTGCAACCGGATCCGTGGGTGTGTTCTGTGCGGACGTGGTCGCCGCCCAGCGTCAGCGCTTCGGAGCCATCGAAAAGGAGATCGACGGCTTTGTCCATATGGCCGCCCTTGACCACTACGGCGCGAGCCCCACGCTCCACCAGTTTACGCGCCGCAGCCTCCATACCTCCGATATCCTTGATCTCCATTCCGGAAAGCAACGCCGCTTCTGGAACATTTGGCGTGATTACCGAAGCACGCTTCATCAATTCGTCGGCGAGGTACTTCACCCCGCTGGCATCGAGTAAGTCCGGTCCGCCAGCCGTCGGCTGTACCACGGGATCCAGCACGACGTTCGCAAAATTTGCTTTGTCCAGAAATTCAGCCACGGCGACGGCGTTGGCGCGATTGCCCAGCATGCCAATTTTTACCGCCGCGATCTGCAAATCCTCCGCGAGCGTATCGAGTTGCGCCCGCACCGTCGCCGCCGGCGTCACGTGGACAGCTTTGACGCCTTGAGTGGACTGGACCGTCAGCGCGGTGATCGCCGCGACGCCATAACAATTGTTGGCGGACAGAGTCTTCAAATCGGCAGCGATTCCCGCACCACAGGAAGGATCGAATCCCGCAATTGTCAAAACGATCGGGAAAGAAACGTGATGATGATTATTCAACTCGCCGTGCCCTCCGCGCCAGGCACAAATGCCGGCCACTCCGACTCCCGGAGCGAACCAGCACAGCAGAATTTACGCGCCTCGACGCGCGCGTGCAAGTTTTTTTCGTGGGATGAAAAAATCTTTCCAACTCGAGAGCCGTCCGCGTCTCTTATTAAGATGCGTGGCAGAAGGGTAGGATACATGCAATCGAGCCGAAAATTTCAGGGGAAGAGGCCGCGCACCAGCATCGCCTCGGTAACACGGCTGACCGCCAGCACGTAAGCGGCGGCCCGCGAGTGGGTGCGGTGCTTGCGCATAGTCATGTACACGTCGTTGAAGGCGCGGCGCATGACGAGATCCAGTTTCTGGTTCACCTCCGTATCCTGCCAGTGCGCGCCCTGCAGATTTTGGGCCCATTCAAAATAGCTGACGGCGACTCCGCCGGCGTTGGCCAGGATGTCTGGGATGACGAAGATCCCTTTGCGGTTCAAAACCTCGTCGGCATGCGGTGTGGTAGGTCCGTTGGCCCCTTCGGCCAGGATTTTAGCCTTGATCTGGTCGGCATTGTGCAAAGTTATGGCATTTTCCAACGCCGCGGGAATGAGAATGTCACATTTGAGCGCCAAAAGGTCCTCGTTTGAAATGCGCGAGGCGCCGGGCATGCCGACGACGGTTCCGGCGCGTTCCTTATACCGGTAAGCTTTCAGAGGATCAATCCCGCGCGCATTAAAAACCCCGCCCCGCGTGTCGCTGAGGGCCACAATTTTTGCTTTTTTCTCAAAGAGGATGCGGGCCACTGCGGAACCCACATTGCCAAAACCCTGCACCGCCACGCTGGCCCCCCGCAAGGATACCTTTTTCAGCTTGCAGGCTTCCTCGATAGCAAAAAGCAGGCCCCGCGCGGTAGCGTCAGCGCGGCCCTCCGAACCGCCCAGCGAAATGGGTTTGCCCGTGACCGAGCCCAGCGCGGCTTTGCCAGTCAGCGTCGAATAAGTATCCATCATCCACGCCATGGTTTGCGCGTCGGTGGCTACGTCCGGAGCCGGAATATCGCGTTCGGGGCCCAAGATGGGAGAAATTTCATAGGTGAACCGCCGCGTCAGCCGCTCCAATTCGCTGCGCGACATTCGCTTCGCATCGCAAATAACGCCGCCCTTCGCGCCGCC
>QHYR01000175.1 GCA_003223315.1 Acidobacteriota bacterium
GCATTTCCTTGATGGCATCGCGGATGTCCTGCTGCTTTTCGACGCCGAGTTGAATCAAATCGGAACCGTCATCAATACAGCCGGCATAAGCATTGATCAAAGCGTTGATGCGCTCGTTGCGATGTAATTCGCCGGGATGGGCGAATTCATACTGCAGCTTCTTGATGCGATCGGCGGCGAAAGAGATGAAAAGCTTGATCCGCTCCGAAGTGGTTTCCGCGTCACGAATCTTATCCGCTTCGGAGTCGCTCAGGTAGTCCTTCTTTTGAGCGAATGCCGGAGCGGAGACCACAGTCGTTCCGGCAAGGCACAGAAAGGATGCAAGCACGAGCGGCAGAGACCGCATGGCGATCTTCATCACGGATCTCCTTTCTTCGATCGTTTCTCGCCTAAGGTCGGAAAGAGAGCCTCGATAAGTGAATTTTGGGACCTGGCCAAATCCGATCGCACCGCCTGGAACCAGGGTCTCTTATCCAGCGGAAGCTGAAGGATCAGTTCATCGATATGCCGCAGCGTTTGGCGAAGGCTGATTTGCAGCTCTTTGAAGCCAGCGGGATGCTGCTCCGCATTCACGCCGGTTGCCGAGAGCGCCAGGACCGCGCTCTCCACCTGATCGCGGTAATGCTCCAGGTCGGCAAGGGACTGCTCGTCCTTATCCGATTTCAAATCCGCGCGAGCCTGGTCGATTTCGAAGCGGCCCAACTTGGAGAGTATCTTGGCTCTGACCACGGGATCGCGCTCCAATTGAAATTGCGCCTCATACTTCGCGCGCGACTCCTGCGCAGCGGCGGTGAGACTGAAGCAGGCGCAGAGGGCCACGCTCGTCACGATCAGAAAAGGATGGCAAAATCTACAGCCATAATTGGGACGCCGAGCCCCTTTGTTAGCGCGAAAGCCCAACTCTGTTGCGCCGCGAAGCTGGTCTTTGTGTCTCGCGAAAAGCGCGCCTTTGTTGCACGGCGGAAGCTCATCCTGTTGGTAGACTTCCGCCGCAGGAAGGTAGCCTTTTCGCGATGGGGACACGTTCGCGGCAAAGAAGGTGCCTTTCGCTGGCAATTATTTCCTCGAAGTCCTGCCCAATTCGCGCAGCAGAAGTTTCAGCCGCGCCTGTGCCTGGAATTCCTGATCGGCGCGTTCGCCTCGATCCAATTCGAGAAACTTTTGATAAGCGGCGGCCGCTTCGGGTTTCCGTCCTAGTTTATCGCACGACAGGGCGCGAAAAAACCAGTCCAGCGGAGCTGGTGTTTCGCGCTGCGCAAGGAGATCCAGAGTGGAGAGCGTGGCTTGGTACCGGCCGGACAAGTAGTAGACGCCGACGAGCTGGCGCAGGGCATCGGAATTGGCCGGCGCCAATTCGAGGGAACGGCGCAGTTCATTTTCCGCCGCGGTGTAATCATGCAATTCCATTTTTGTTTGGCCCATCCAGAGATGCAGTTGAGCATCGGCGGGAGATGCCGCCAGCGCTTTCTGGAACGATGCCGCGGCATCGGTCCATTTCTTCTGCTGCAGATAGATGCTGCCGCGAAGCTTGAGAGATTCGGCGCCGGGCGGCGCGCCCTCGTCGAGCAAATCCAATTCGTGGAGGGACTCGTCGAAGCGGTTCAGGTCCTGCAAGGCCACGGCGCGCTCGAAGCGGGCGTGGCGATCATCGGGCACCTTGAGGAGATATTCGCGGAAGGCATCCACGGCCTCGGCGGTCTTTTGCTGGCTGAGCAAAGATTCGGCCAGGCCGAGTTGGGCGGGCGCAGAATCGGGCTTGAGAGCGAGCAATTGGCGAAAGTCAGATTCGGCCGCCGAGGTTTGTCCGCCGGCCAAAAGCGCGCGAGCGAGCGCAAAAAGAATGGCGTCGTCCTTAGGTGCGAGGGCCAGCGCGGCGCGATATTGCTCGATGGCCTCGGGACGCTTGCCGCTGCGTTCGAGGGCCTCAGCCAAGAGATAGAGCGGGCGAGCCTGGCCGGGCAGCAATTGCGCGGCGCGCCGAAAGGATGCCTCTGCCGCGGCGGCCTCGGAATCCAGCAGCGCGAGTCCCAGGTTCAAATGCGCCGGAGCGAGATTCGGGTCGAGGGAAATGGCGCGGCGATATTCCGCGATGGCTTCCGGGTTTTTCTTCAGCCCGGAATAGGCGAATCCAAGTTCGAAATGAGGCAGCGCGTCAGCAGGTTTGGCCGCGGCAATTTTCTGCAGCAGAGGAATGGCGGCGGCGAAGTCTTGACGATCCAGCGCATCCTGGGCTTGCGCGAGCAGTGGCGCAAGGGAATCTGCGCCCAAAGCAGGAGCTTGCTGTGGCTTTGCTGGCGAAGACGGCGAAGATGGCGAATTTGCCGGGGCCGAGGTTTGTGAGCGCAGGTCGGCATGTGGCGCGAAAAGGGCGATCAGGGCGAGCACGGCGAGATTTCGGCGAATTTCGCTCATGGCCTGTGCGAATTTTCGGATGGCGCAAAAACGCTTCGTTCCTTTTTATCGCTTCGCTCTTAGTCAGTGACCATTATATGAGAGATTCTTCGCTACGCTCAGAATGACAAGCGAACTAAATTGGCGCCTGCTTTATTCCGGGCGCAAGGCATTGGCGGCAGAACCGTTTTTTACGGAGATGTATGAGTCGCCGCGCCCGTTAGAATTCTTGAGGACGCGCGCCAGATATTTGCCGGTGTAGGAGTGAGGATTGCGCGCGACCTGCTCGGGAGTTCCGGTAGCCACGATCGAGCCGCCCTGAGCGCCGCCCTCGGGGCCCAAATCGATGACCCAATCGGCCGATTTGATCACGTCCAGATTGTGTTCGATGACGATGAGCGAGGCGCCGCCCTCCAGAAGCTTGCGAAAGGAGGTCAGGAGCTTCTGAATATCATCGAAATGCAATCCCGTAGTAGGCTCATCGAAAATATAAAGAACGCCGGGACTGGCGGTGTGAATCAGGTGCGCGGCGAGCTTCAGCCGCTGCGCTTCGCCTCCCGACAGGGTGGTGGCGGATTGTCCCAGGCGCAGATATCCGAGACCTACCTCCTCAAGGACTTTGAGTTTGGAAATCACGCGCGGCACGCCGACGAAGAATTGCAAGCCCTCGCGGACGGTGAGGCCGAGGACTTCGTGAATGTTTTTGTCGCGATAGCGGACTTCCAGAACGGAGCTTTTGAAGCGAGTGCCGCGGCATTCCTCGCAGATGAGTTCGACATCGGCGAGAAACTGCATTTCCACCGTGACCGTGCCGTCTCCCTGGCAGGCTTCGCAGCGGCCGCCGGGAATATTGAAGGAAAAGTGCCCGGGTGTGAAGCCGCGCCGCCTGGCGTCCGGGGTGGCGGCGAAAGCATCGCGTATGGAGTCGAAGGCCTTCAAGTAGGTAGCGGGATTGGAGCGGGGGGTGCGGCCGATAGGCGATTGGTCGACCAGTACAATTTGTTCGAGCAGCGTGTCACCCTCGATACGGTCGCAGAGTTCCTTGAAATTGACGCCGGCGCGCTTGGCTTCCAAGGCTTTATAGACCACGTCATAAATCAACGTGGATTTGCCGGAACCGGAGACGCCGGTCACAGCGACCATCGTGCCGAGCGGAAACATGACGTCGATGTTACGAAGGTTATGCGCGCGGGCGCCAAAGATGCGCAGAAAACGACGAGAAGGTTTATGCCGCAGGGAAGGCACGGGAATGCGCAGTTCGCCATTGAGATAGCGAGCGGTGAGGGAGTCCGGCGCATCGAGGAGACCCTGGAGCGGGCCGCAGAAAAGGAGCTTGCCGCCCAATTCGCCGGCGCCCGGCCCGAGGTCCAGCACATAATCGGAAGCGGCGATGGTTTCCGCATCGTGCTCGACGACGACAATGGTGTTTCCTAAGTCGCGGAGGCTTTTCAGAATTTCGATCAAGCGGTGCGTGTCGCGGGGATGAAGGCCGATGGAGGGCTCATCGAGCACATAAAGCGCACCGACCAACTGGGAGCCCAAGGAGGTTGCGAGTTGGATGCGCTGCGCTTCGCCGCCGGAAAGCGTGGAGGTGAGGCGATCGAGCGTCAGATATTCGAGTCCCACCTGCTCTAGAAACCGCAGCCGCTGCTGAATCTCCAGCAGGATTCTCTCGGCGATGGCGGCCGCTTCGGGCGCCAGCTCGAGGGAGTCGAAAAACTGGCGCGCCTCGGCAACCGTCAGCGAGCATACCTCGGTAATGGATTTCCCATGGATGCGCACGGCGCGAGCTTCGGCGCGAAGCCGCGTGCCTCCGCAGTCGGGGCAGGTGGCATAACCTCGATAGCGGCTGAGGAACACGCGAACGTGCAGCTTGTACTTCTTCCTTTCCAGCCAAGAAAAAAAGCCCTTTACTCCGGGAAATCCCGCGTCGCGATCGCCCTCGACGATGAGCTCTTTCTGTTCGGCAGTGAGTTGGCGGAAGGGAACATCCAGGGGAATTCCTCGCGCGCGCGCGAATCGCTTCAGTTCCTGCCAAAGCGAGCGATAACGCGGTTTGGTCCAGGGCTGAATGGCGCCCTCGTTGATGGACTTGCCGCGATCGGGAATGACCAAATCGAGATCAAAATCGACGGTATTGCCGAATCCCTGGCAGCGCGGGCAGGCGCCGTAAGGATTGTTGAACGAAAAAAGGCGCGGCTCAGGCTCCTGATAGGCGAGGCCGCACTTCTTGCACTCGAAGCGATCGCTGAAGATGATGCGCTCGGTTTCGGGGTTCGTTTCTGAAGGAGGAAATTCGAGGATGGCTTCTCCCTTGCCTTCGCGGTAACAGATTTCGACAGAATCGGCCAAGCGCGAGCGGATTTCCGGAGCTACAGCGAGGCGATCCACCAGTACGTAGATGGGCTGCGAGAAATCCAGATCGAGGAGCGATTCTGGTGAGGAGAATTCGTGAACCCGCCCGGCCTGATAGAGCCGATTGAACCCGCGCT
>QHYR01000177.1 GCA_003223315.1 Acidobacteriota bacterium
GCCACCTTGCCGTGCCGGCGCTCGAACCTGATCCTGGGAGATCGGCGACGCTCTCGCAGAAAATCATTAGCGGCCTGCTGCGGCGTGAACTGGGTTTTGACGGACTGGTGGTCACCGACGCGCTCGATATGGGGAGCGTTGCGCGGCACTATGCGCCCGGCGAAGCCGCCGTGCAGGCAATTCTCGCCGGGACAGATTTGCTTTTGCAGCCGCCCGTACCCGAAGCAGCCCTGTTGTCACTCAAAGAAGCGGCGAAATCCGGCCGCCTGCCGCCCGAGCGAATCCATCAAGCTGTAGCTCGCGTGCTCCGGGCGAAAGCGCGCGTCGGCCTGCATCGAGATAAATTTGTGGACCTCGATTCCCTGCCGGCGTCGCTGGCGCGGGCGGAATTCGGCCGCTCGGCGGATGAAATCGCCGGCCGGGGCATTACCCTCCTGCGTCACGCGCAACGCCTCTTGCCTCTGGATGCCGCGCGGCCCCTGAAATTATTGCTCCTGAGTATCGCCGGTGATCCGGATGTTCACCCGGGACGATTTTTGGAAAACGAAATCCGCTGGCGTGTGGATGCGCTCGAAACTCTGCAATTTGATACTCGGTTCGCGCCCATCAGCAGCCTCGAATTCTCTAAACTCGCCGCCTGCGACGCCGTAGTTCTGGCGCTTTTTGTGCGCGTGGCCGACCGCAAAGGCAGCGTGGCCCTGCCGGAAGAGCAGGCCGCGGCGGTACATCGCGTGCTGGCCCTTAGGCAGCCAGTAATCGTGGCCTGCTTCGGAAGCCCTTATGTGATCAAGCATTTTCCCGAGGCAAAGACGTGGCTCGGCATCTTCAGCAACGCCGACGTAGCACAACGCGCCGCCGCTCGGGCGATTTTCGGCCAGGCGCCCACCTCGGGCCGCATTCCCGTGAACGTGCCCCGCGCGGTATGCCTGGGCGCGGGCATCGATCTTGCGGCAAATCCGATGAAGCTCCTGCCCGCGGGCCATCAGATGCGTGTGAAACTCGCGCCTGCCTGCACACTGCTCGAGGCAGCCATTTCGGATCGCGCAGCCCCGGGAGGCGTGCTTGCGGTGGGATACCAGGGTGAGCTATTCGTTCACGCCTTCGGACGCCAGACTTATGCTCTGGATTCAGCGAAAGTCAACGAGCGGACGATTTACGATGCGGCTTCGCTCACAAAACCCGTGGTTACAGCTACGCTTGCCGCGCTTCTTAGCGAAGCGGGGCAACTGGACGTCAGCGCTCCCATCAACCGTTATCTCCCCGCATGGGCCTGCGGACCGGATCGCGACCGGCGCGAACGCGTGACCGTGGCGCATCTGCTCGCTCACTCTTCGGGATTGCCGCCGCACCAAGATTATTTTGTGAAGCTCAAAAGCCGCAGCGAAATTCTCGCCCGCGTCCTGGCGGAGCCCCTTGCGCATGAACCCGGCGCCAAATCGGTCTATTCGGATATCGGCTTCATCCTGCTGGGCGCAATGATCGAGCGGCTGACCGGCCGGCCGCTCGATCAATTAGCGCAGGAGCGCATTTTTGCGCCGCTCGGCATGACCAACACGATGTTTCGTCCGCCGAAATCGCTGCGCGCGCGTATTGCCCCCACCGAAAGAGTCTCTGGCGCGCGCAAGCGTGTGCTGCATGGCGAGGTCCATGACGAAAACGCCTCGGTGATGAACGGAGTCGCCGGCCACGCCGGGATGTTCTCCACGGGCCCCGACCTGGCTATCTTTTGCCAGATGCTGCTGAACGGCGGCATCTACGCGCATCAGCGAATACTCCGGCGCCAAACGGTCACGGAATTCACTTCCCCGGCGCCGCTCGCGGAAAACACGCGCACGTTAGGCTGGAATGTACCCACAGAACCCTCTTCGAGCGGCCGGTACTTTTCCAAGCAGAGCATCGGCCACACCGGGTTCACCGGAGCCTCCCTATGGATCGACAAACAAAAGGAGCTCTTCGTCGTGCTGCTGACCAATGCGAATCGGACGCATGCCGATCCCGATGACGACGAGATCCGCCACGTCCAGCCGGCAATTCACAACGCCATCGTGGAGTGCCTGGGCTTGCTGCCGGGACCGAACCGATGAGGCTGCCGAAAGAGCCCCTCACGTCAGCGTGTAGCGCCTTCACCTCACTTTCGGATCTTGCGCCAACCGGCAAATCGAATTGCGAGCCTTGAAAAACTCCTCTTACCGGGCGGCCACCGAGCGGCGCAATCCGCGCTCGCGCAGGCTCGATCAACTGGGAACGCGCGAGCTCCTCGAGATCATCAATCGCGAAGATCGGCTCGTCCCCAAAGCAGTGGGACGAGAGCTCGCCTCGATCGCACGCGCCGTAAACGTCGTTGCCAAATCCATCGAAGCAGGCGGGCGGTTGATTTATGTAGGTGCCGGCACGAGCGGCCGCCTGGCCGCGCTGGATGCAGCCGAATGCCCTCCCACCTTTGGCGTCCCCGCTCGCCTGGTGCAGGCTCTCGTCGCAGGGGGACGCCGCGCCCTCACTCGCGCCGCCGAAGGCGTGGAGGACTCGGCCTCCCAAGGCGCCAGAGATCTTGCCGCGCGAAAGATTGGCGCCCGGGACACCGTAATTGGCGTGAGCGCCAGCGGCAGCACGCGTTATGTACTGGGCGCCCTGCGGTTCGCGCGCAAACGCAAGGCAAAGACGGTGCTGGTGACCTCCAGCCGGAATTCGCCGGCGCGTCGCTTGGCCGGCATTACCATTGCTCCGCAGACTGGTCCCGAGGTCATCGCCGGCTCGACGCGCATGAAGGCAGGCACGGCACAGAAACTTATTCTCAACATGCTCAGCACTGCCGCCATGATCCGCCTCGGGCGCGTTTACAATAACTGGATGGTGGACCTCAGCATGACCAATGAGAAACTGCGCAGCCGAGGCCTGCGAATCCTCGAAGAGGCCACCGGTGCGGACGCGCCGAAGGCCAAGCGAGCGCTCGCGCGATCCGGCAGTCTGCGCGTGGCGCTGGTGATGCTGAAAATGGGCTTGTCCGCCTCCCAAGCACGGCGCCGGCTGAAACGGACTGGAGGAAATTTGTGGCAAGCGCTCGCCGTGCATTCGGCCGGCCGGTCGGGCAAGCAAGCCGCTCAGCCTAGGATGAGTTCGCGGAAGAAGAGTTAATGGACCGTTTCCGGATCGAAGGCGGAGGTCGCCTTCAAGGCACTGTACGCATCAGCGGGGCGAAGAATTCCGCCCTGCCGGCGATGGCTGCTGCGCTGCTGACGCCTGAGCCCGTGCATCTGCGGAATATTCCTCGCGTGCGCGACATCATCACCATGGGGCGTCTGCTGGCGCACATGAACGTCCGGGTGGAAACTCCGGACCTGCCTCCCACCGGCCTCACCATTCAAGCGGAGAAAATTTCCGATGCCGAAGCGCCCTACGAGCTCGTGCGCACCATGCGCGCATCGATTCTGACGCTGGGACCCCTCGTCGGCCGCTTGGGTTACGCCCGCGTCTCTCTTCCGGGCGGCTGCGCCATCGGCGCTCGGCCGGTGGATTTGCACCTGAAGGCGCTCGAGCAGATGGGCGCCAACATTTCCACCGAGCACGGCTATGTGGCCGCCAC
>QHYR01000176.1 GCA_003223315.1 Acidobacteriota bacterium
TCGCGGCCACTGGCCGCCCCGAGGACGCCTACACCGTCGGACGCATTACTGCGGCCGAAGCGCGGGCCGTGGGCGTGCACTGGATTTTCGCGCCCGTCGCGGATGTCAACAGCAACCCGGACAACCCCATTATCAACGTCCGCTCCTTTGGCGAGGATCCAGGGCGCGTGTCTGCATTCGTCGAGGCTTATGTGCGCGGCGTGGAAGAGAACGGCGCGCTTTCCACCGCAAAACATTTTCCCGGCCACGGCGATACGCTGATCGACTCGCATCTCGATTTGCCCGCCATC
>QHYR01000087.1 GCA_003223315.1 Acidobacteriota bacterium
GGGCACAACGTAAGTGACCAGGTAGGTCACTATGATCGTGGCAACCGTGACCAAGATCGTTGGATAGATCAACGTGGCAATGAGCTTCTTTTTGGCGCTGGTAGACAGTTTCTGATAGGCAATGTAGTAGTCCAATACTCCTGAAAGACTTCCGCTCTTTTCGCCGGCCAAAATGGAAGTGACGTACACCTTGGGAAAAAGTCCCTGTTGGTCAAGGGCTTCAGAGAGCGCGGCCCCTTCGCGTACTTTATCGCGGACATCCCTAAGCAACGGCTGCAAACTGGGCGAGGCGGCACGCTCCGCAAGCAGGTCCAGAGCCTTCAGAATCGGAAGGCCTGCTTTGATCAACGTGTTAAATTGCTGGTTGAAGATCAGAAAATCGGAACTCTTGAGAAGGCGGCCCTCGCGGCGGCCAACCGTTCGGCCAAGCAAACCACCCCGCGGCTGCACGGAATAAACGTACAAGCCCCGGTCAGAGAGCTTCTGGCGGGCCTCAGCGACCGACTGCGCGGCTTCCACATGGGAAAAGACACGCCCAGCCGGATCCGCCACTTTGCATACAAACTCTGCCATGGTCTACCAGTCTACCTCATACCCGTGCGGACCGGAACGCCGCCGTCGCCGACGATGTTCTTTGTTCTCAATAGCTGAGCGACAAAGCAGCAGGCGGGAAATCCCTCTATTTTGGCTGTTCCACGATGGCAACTCCGGGAGGCGCTTGAAATCGGAACAGCGATTCTGCCAAGGGAAGGTTTTCTTGCCAATTTCCGAAGCGGTATTCCAGTTCTATTCCCCCCGGTTGCAGGACGCGAACGTCCGCCAGTTCCCCGCTCTCGGGGTTGACTTCCAGAAGCACCTGGTCGAATTGCTCGTCAACGGGGGCTATAGAACCGTCGCCATTCTCTTCCGTGGAGCCGTTTGCCTTCGGCTTCTCGCCCCGAGGAAGGCAGCGCAATACGACGTCGCCCTGCGATCCGGGATTTTCTGCGCTCAGATCAAGGCTTTGGCAGAGCTGCGAAAGCTTCGCCTTGCCCGTCAGCAGCGCAAGTGGTGTACGCCAATCCGTGCTTTGCTTCATAGGAGCGCGAGTCACGGTATGATCGGAGGGAACGTAAAACCACACCGTCTTGCCATCGGAAATGAAGAGCTTCTGTTCAGGCGCCTCATATTCCCAACGCATTCGACCTGGCCGGCTGAAGTAAACCTTACCGGATTCGGCTTGTAAGCCCTGCCGGCTATCGCTGTACCGTTCGAGAAAAATGGCTTGAAGCGTTTTGGCGTCGTGATAGCGCGCCTCGAGGGCGCGAGCGGCAGCAGCAGCACGCGGACTAATATTGGCTTGGGCAGGGTTGAGGGGACCGATGATCAGCAATGCGCCAGCGAGGAAGAAAATTACTGTCTGCTTCACCCTGCCAGTCTAGCAGACTGCTCTTGAAAAGCCCCCTTCCGCGAGGGCCTTAGCACAACACTCTTATTGGATTGGAGAGTCGGACAACCCTGCGGCCGCGGTTAGGTTCACGCGGATCACATTGGTCTGATCTGTGTAGAAATGCCGGTCACCGGTAGTACCCGGGGTAATGGGGTCGGCGTTTACGGAGTATGCCTGGGTATTGCCGGCGGCGTCGGTGGCCAAAACCTTGTAGGTGAAAATATACCCGCTCTTTACTCCGGTGCTCAAAACGGAGTCGATCAAGCCGGCCTGAGTGGCGCTCGGGGCGGCGGGATCGCCGCCAAGAGCTGCTAGAGATGGCGCAAAACCAACACCGTAGGTCGTATTGTAAACGACGCTGGCTGTGGTGATGGTTCGCAGGTTGGCGACAGCGCCTGCTTCATTGGCACGCATCTTCGAGCGGATGAAATTCGGAATGGCGATGCCCGCGATAACCATGATGACCGCAACGACGATCAACAGCTCGATTAAAGTGAACCCAGCCGATCTCTTGCCGCGCCTGCTGCTTGCCGTTTTGTTTTTCGAGGCTTGCATTTGAACCCTCACTGCAATGCCGTTTTGTAGTTGCGAAGGTAGAAGCTAAACAAACCGAGGGAGGGAGCTTGCGCTCCCTCCCCCCGCTCGGATTCGTCATCCAATTGGAGTGCTGGCGGAGCTTGCACCCGAACCGGAGGTGTCCACGCGGATCACGCCCGATTGATCGGTGAAGTACATGTTCTGTCCGGTCGTGGCCGCGGTAATGGGGGTAGCCGTAATCGAGTAAGACTGGTTTAACGAGCCGGCCGTATACGCAAACGTGTAGCCGCTCTTGGTCCCAGCCGCGAGCACAGAGTCAATCAGGTCCGCCGACGTGGAGCTGGCTGTGCCGCCA
Source organism: Acidobacteriota bacterium (assembly GCA_003223315.1). GTDB lineage: Bacteria > Acidobacteriota > Terriglobia > Acidiferrales > UBA7541 > Palsa-189. The sequence continues at coordinate 2,322 of QHYR01000087.1, forward strand.
GAACCGACCGGCCCCAGATTGCTGAGTGCCCCTGGAAATTGATTATAGCTCGTGGAATAGGCGATGCACGCCGTATTCAAGGTACGCAGCGAGCCCACCGCCGAAGCCTGGTTGGCCGCGATCTTCGACCGCAAGAGGTTGGGGATGGCGATGGCGGCGATAATCAGAATAATCGCCACGACGATCAAGAGCTCAATTAACGAGAAACCCTTCTGTTTGGTCCGCATGATGTTTCCTTGAGTCATTTAGGACTCCCACAGCCGCAATACGACAGGTGCAAGTCCCATACCATGTGGGGTGGGAAGGATTTATGGATCGGACACAAAACCCCTAAGCCTTTAGGAACGAGTCGGTTAGGAGGCGCCAGGGCATCTGGGATCCGCTGAGGACGCCATCCGTTCTGCCAATGGGGATGTGAAAATGCCAAAAAGTGTCATCGGCTGGAGCCGCAAAAGGTCGAACTGTCAACGTGGTAAGCACGTGCGCCGCGGGCCGCGGCTGCGACCCACAGCGTGCATCGGGAGATTCCATAACCGAATGAGCACCGCGTCACTTCAGGCTCCCGCGTACCCTATTGTTCTTCGATAACGTTCTCTTTAGACTCAGGATTCGGTCGGAACGGCAGGAACGGCACGCGCAAATCCTTCAAAGGATAGATTTGCTTTGGGCGAAAAACTGAAGGGCATTTTTCTCTCAGCTGGCTTCGCCGTCGTGGTCGCTTTTATCGCCCGGATGGCGTATTGCTACTACGATCTTGGAATTCAAGGCGCTACGTTGCCGGCCAATCTTCCTTACGGAGGCGAAACGGGCGCCATAGCGGCGGCCATTGCCTCGGGGCGTGGATTCAGTTCGCCACTGCCGCTGCCGGGCATTAGGTCGGGGCCAACCGCCTGGCTTCCCCCGATTTACCCCTATCTCCTGGCCGGCATTTTCAAGCTCTTCGGAATTTTCACTTACAAATCAAGTCTCATCATTCGCAGCATCGACATGGCTTTCTCGGCGTTCACCTGCTGGCCGGTCTACGCCATCGGAAGGAGAGCATTCGGCAGAACCGCCGGAATATTATCGGCATGGTTCTGGGCACTTCTGCCGGACGGAATTTTCTACTCTGTTATTTGGACCTGGGACACGGCACTGGCCGGATTGTGCATGGCTCTCCTGTTTGCCGCGACTCTGCAGATACGGGGGCGGAGCCGGCTATCATGGTGGATCGGCTACGGCGCACTTTGGGCTTTCAGCGCGATGGTCAATCCGTCCGTGCTTTCCGTGCTTCCTTTTCTGGCACTCTGGGCCATCTGGCCTTTGCGAGAAAACTTCACCCAAGCCATAAAGCTGGCGCTGATGGCCTCCGTCATCTTCATGGCCGGAATTGCGCCGTGGAGCATTCGCAATTATGTTGTCTTTCACAAATTCATTCCTTTCCGGTCTAATTTTGGGCTGGAGCTCTGGTTAAGCAATAACCCGGGAGTCCCCGACACCTGGGCCGGCTTCATGCACCCTACCGAAGATCCACAGGAAGCCGCCAAGTACGTGCGAATGACGGAAATTCCCTATATGGAGGAAAAACAGAGCGAGGCCTTGGCGTTCATGCGCACACATCCGCGAGACATCATGCGCTTCTTCTTTCGGCGCTTTGCCGACAACTGGCTGGGAGTGTGGGATGCGCCCGCTGATTTGTGGAATTACCTGCCACCTTTCTTGAAGGCGACTTTGGTCTGGAATTGTCTGTTCTCAGTGTTGTCATTTGCCGGTGCGCTCTTTGCTCATCGCGCACGAAGTGAAGCTGCGCTGCCGTTTGCGTTTGTTATGCTGATGTTCCCTGTGATTTTTTACGTGACGCACACGAACGGGCGTTATCGCTACCCGATGGATCCCATCATGGGCATCTTGTGCGTCTTCGCAATTGTTTACCCACTCTCACGGCTTAGGAAACGCAGTTTTGCTAAATTCTGGATAGCAGATTCGGTAACCAGCGCCTCTGAGTTCACACGCTAAACTTACGCATTTGAATTTACGCCGGTCGCAAGAAATGGGCTCCCCAGTCCTGAGCACTGCTCAGCCTAATTGGTTGGCATGAGCGTCAACGACGCGTGGAAAAGGTCATTCATGCGGGATAAAGTTGGGCTACAAGGGAAATTGAGCCAGATCTTCTGCTCGGTTGGCTTTATCGTTATCGTTGCCTTCCTCGCCCGAATGGCGGTTCTCTACTACTATTTTCATTTTTTCGTGCAGTTAGTGGCCCGCGACAATCTCCCATTCGGTACTCTCGCAGGCGGCTACGAGGCTGGGGCCGTGGCGGCGTCAATTGCCCAAGGGCGTGGATTTAGTTCTCCGTTGAAAGTGCTCCGGACGGGGCCGACGGCTTGGTTCACCCCGATTTACCCATACCTTCTGGCAGGGATTTTCAAAGTTTTCGGCGTATACAGCTACACGTCCAACATAGTGATTTGTTTTGTCGACAATGTCTTTTCCGCGTTCACCTGCTGGCCGATCTATGCCATTGGGTCAAAAGCATTCGGTAAACGCATCGGCGCCGCCGCCGCATGGATTTGGGTACTTTTTCCTATGTCGCTATTCTTTTCCACGGTTTGGGTCTGGGACACGGCGCTGTCGGCACTCCTGCTGGCCCTGATTGTCGCGGCCACGCTCCAACTGCGCGGCTCCGAACGCCTGAGTTCCTGGATCGGCTATGGCGCGCTTTGGGCTGCCGGGGCGATGGTCAACCCAACCGTCATTTCGATTCTCCCCCCTCTGGCCCTTTGGGCTTGGTGGCCCCTGCGGCGGAGGCTTGCCACCACAGGCAGGCTCGTCCTTGCCTGTTCACTGATCTTCGCTGCCGGAATCGCACCTTGGACGGTCCGCAATTATGTCGTCTTCCACACGTTCCTCCCGTTCCGTTCTACTTTTGGGCTCGAACTTTGGCTGGGCAATAATCCTCTAGTTCCTGAGTTATGGTCGCGTAACCTTCATCCCAATGATGACGCGTTGGAAGCCGCGAAATATGCTCGCATGACCGAAATTCCCTATATGCAAGAGAAGCAGCACGAGGCGCTGTTTTTCATTCGTACCCACCCGGGCGATACCATGCGATTTACTTTTCACCGCTTCTTGGATCATTGGATAGCGATGTGGGTTTTCCCCTCAGATATCTGGAACCGCATTTCCTTGCAGACGAAGCTGGGCATTCTTGGCAACTGCGCATTCCCGCTGCTGTCTCTGGCGGGCCTGGTCCTAGCTTACCTGCAACGGAATGAAACCGCAGTGCCCCTTGCTTCGGTCATGCTCTTTTTCCCGCTCATCTTCTACATCACCCACACATCGCTCCGTTACCGTCACCCAATGGATCCGATTATGCTCGTTCTCGCCGTCTATGCGCTTGCGTATCCAGTGACTTATTTGCTCAAGCGCTTTGCCGACCTCGAAGCCCGCATCCCCGCGACCCACACCACGGAGTAGCGGGGCGCAGTAAGCTCCCCAATCGAAATCGGTGATCGGCCTTACGTGATGTTGTATTTTTTGGCGTAGTGGCGGTAAGAACGGTAGGACATTTTGAGCAATTCCGCGGCACGTGTTCCGACGCCGCCCGAAGCTTCCAGTGCGGCGAGAAGGTAGGCCCTCTCCATATCCTGAATGTAATGTTCCAGGTCGAGGCCGCCTTCGGGAAGTACGGGGCGCCCGTTCTTGGGAAGTTGCGCGGCGGTTGCACCCGAGGCGCCGTAGCGAATCTTTTCAGGCAGCACGGCCAGAGAGATCAATCGTCCGGTCTCCAAAGCCACCGATCTCTCCATGGTATTTTCCAGTTCACGAACGTTGCCCGGCCAATCATACGCTTCCATCTGCGCCATCGCAGCAGGCTCGATGCCCTCGATTGGCTTCTCCATGCTCTTGCGAAAGCGTTCTAAAAAGGTGCGCGCCAGCAAAGGAATATCGTCGCGGCGCTCGCGCAACGGCGGCAAGTGAATCGGGATGACACTCAGGCGATAGAAAAGATCCTCGCGAAATTCGCCCGCGGCTATGGCCTTTTCCAAATCGTGGTTGGTAGCGGCAATTACGCGCACGTCAATATCGATCTCCTCGGTGCTGCCCAGAGGCCGAACCTTGCCCTCCTGCAAAACACGATACAGTTTCACCTGCATCGTCGGGCTCATGTTCCCGATCTCATCGAGAAAAAGCGTCCCGTCGTGCGCCGCCTGAAACAGCCCCTGGCGATTTTCGTTCGCACCTGTAAAAGCTCCCTTTAAGTACCCGAATAACTCCGATTCCAGCAGCGTTTCCGGGAAAGCGCCGCAGTTCACGGTAATAAAGGGCGCCTGGGCGCGGCTGCTATTTTCGTGAACCGCTCGGGCCACCAGTTCTTTGCCTGTCCCGCTTTCGCCTGTAATCAGGATGCGACTGGACTGCGGGGCCACGGTGGAAATCAGATCAAAAATGGCGCGCATATTGGGGCTTCGGCCAATGATATTGTCGTGCCCAGTGAACCGCCGCAGTTCCCGGCGCAAATAGCCGGCCTCATTTTTGAGTCTGAGGTTTTCCTCCACCTGGGCAACGGCGCGACGCAACTGGTCCACCAATTCGTGGTCCTTGATCACATAGCGATCGGCGCCTGCATTAACCGCCGCGATCGCCGTCTCCACCGTCGGCACGCCCGTAATCAAGAGGAAGACCGTGGAGGGAGCCACTTCCTTGGCATAGGCGAGAAGATCGACGCCGCTCATATCGGGCATGCGGATGTCAGAAATAACGATGTCGAATAACTTGGATTCCAGACTGCGGCGCCCCAATTCGCCGCTCGTGGCGATCTCCACGCGGTGGCCATCCTTTCGGAAAGTGATCTCCAGGAGTTCGCAGATGGAGCGCTCGTCGTCGACGATGAGGATGTTGGCCATTCTAAGCCACCCGCGGCAGTTCGACGGTGAATTCGGCTCCGCGGTCTTTTTCTGATGTGACCGTTATGCGCCCGCTGTGCGCGTGCACGATCTGGTAAACAATCGCCAGACCTAACCCGGTTCCTCCCGCGAAGCCCGATTGCAACGGCTCGAATATCTTCACGCGCTGAGCGGGATCGATGCCCATGCCGGTGTCGCGAAAGCGAATGCGCACCCAGAAGGGAGCCGTTTCCAGCTTTACCGTTAAGGTCCCGCCCGCGGGCATGGCGCGGAGTGCGTTGTCGCAGAGATTCCAAAACACCTGCTTGATGCGATTCGAATCCGCTCGAACTCGCACCGGCCGGGCCGCAAAGATACGTTCAATGCGGTATTTGCCTTGCCACTGCGGATGCCTTTCGAGCAGGGTCAGCGTTTCGTCCAGCAATTCCGAAAGGTCCGCATCGGCGAATTCATAGCTCTTTTCGCGGGAGTAATTCAGAAACTCGCTGATGATGCGATTGAGCCGCTCCGACTCGCGGCTCACAATGTCCACCAGGTGTTTTTCATCCTCCTGCAAAGGAACCATGCGCCCCAATTCTTTCACCGCTCCGGCCATGGCCGTCAGCGGCTGGCGTATCTCGTGAGCAATTGCGGCGGAAAGCCGTCCCAGGGCGGCCATGCGTTCCTTTGTGGCGACCTCCTGCTCGAGCCGTTTCAACTCGGTGAGGTCCTGGAAATTGATGACGTAACCTGCCCCCGCACGTTCCGCAGTCCTAAGAACCGATACCGAGAGACCCAGGTAGCGTTGCTGGCCCGCAGGGGTACGGAAGTCAACCTCGTGCCGCTGAGGCAAGGCGTTATCTTCGCACCCGTCCGTCATTTGCCAAATGCCTGGAGCAACTTCCATCAATTTATGCCCGCGCACCTGGTCGAATTTCATCCCCAGAATCTCTTCTCCGGTCCGATTGAGCAGCCTCAGCCGCCCCTCCAAGTCGGTGGTGATCAAACCACCGCGCATGGAATGAATGATGTCCTGGTTAAAAACCTGAAGGTCCTCTAACTCGCCTCGTTTCATCTCCAGTTCCGCGCTTTGGCGCCGGAGGTTTGCGGTCAGCAAGCTCGACAGGTACCCGACGGCAAAAAATGCAAACAGGTTGCTAAAAATCCAGGTCTGCAGCGTTTTGCCGCCGGGCATCGTAAGCGCCGTCCGAGGCAAGACATCATAGAAGACCAGCTCGACCATGCCTGCCAGAAGAATGAAGCTAAATCCGGCCACCAGAAACGCGGCGCGGCGGGAAAAAAGAATGCTGGCGACGATAATGAGCAGCAAATAGAGCGAAATAAAATAGCTTTCGTGACCCCCGGTGACATAGACCAGTCCGGTGACCAACAGCAAATCGCAGACAATCTCAAGGGGGGCATGCCAGCGGGCGATGGGCACCCAGTGCGAAAGGATCACGTAAAAAAGGGCCAGCGTATACCAGAGAATTACCAGAGGAACGAAGTAACGGAGTGGTACAGCGACCAGGGTATACTGCTCGAGAACAATAACGATTCCCAGTAGCAGCGTGATGACAAGAAAGCGAACGCGGTTAAGCCAGCGGAGCCAGTCGCCTAAATTCTGATTTAGCTGCATCGCAGCACCGGAGGTTGGAGTGCAAAGCTCTCCTTGCAAATCGCTCGATGCTCAGCTCGTGGCACGCCGGCTCTGGCTCGTTTTCGCGCGGGCCAGGCTGCTTCGTTTTTGGAATTTGAAATCGCGTTAATGTGCGCCGGCCAGCTTGCCAATCAAGGAGAAGAGCGGCAAGTACATGGAAATAACGATGCCGCCCACCACGACACCGAGAAAAACGATCATGGCCGGCTCCAGCGCAGCGAGCAGATCCTTCACCGCTGCGTCCACCTCTTCTTCGTAGAAGTCGGCGATCTTTTGCAGCATGGCATCCATTGCGCCCGTCTGCTCGCCTACGCCGATCATCTGCGTGACCATGCCCGGGAATACGTTGGTCTCCTTGAGAGGATCCGCAAGGTTCTTACCCTCTTCCAAAGACTTACGAACGTGACCGAGAGCCTTTTCGATCACGGCATTCCCTGCCGTTCGGGCGGTGATATCCAAACCCTCGAGGATGGGCACGCCCGAGGAAATCAGAGTGCCCAGCGTGCGCGTGAAGCGCGCCACGGCAATCTTGCGCAAGAGAATGCCGACCATGGGTAGCTTCAGGAGCAAACCGTCCAGAATGTAGCGGCCTTTCTCCGTTCCGTGCCAGAGCTTTACTGCAATGGCCATGCCCACGAAAAAGACCACAATCAGCAACCCAAAGATGCTCCCCACGAAATTGCTCAGCGCGATCACAATCCGCGTGGGTAGCGGCAGGTCCACGCCCAGTCCCAGAAACAACGTGGCAAAAATCGGCACGACCTTCCATAGCAGAAGAGTGATAACTCCTCCGGCGACAAGCAGGACGGCCACGGGATAGACCAGGGCCGATTTCACCGCCCTCTTCAGCTTTACGTTCTTTTCAATGTAGCTCGCGAGCCGCTGGAGAATCGTATCCAGGATGCCGCCTGCTTCTCCGGCTTCCACCAGGTTGACGTAAAGAGCGTCGAAAACCTTTTCGTGTTGCCCCATCGCCGCGGAAAGAGTGGCGCCGCCCTCCACCGAGGACCGCGTGTTCGTCAATACGGTCTCAAACGTCTTGTTCTCTTGTTGTCCGGCTAGAATTTCCAGGCATTGCACGAGCGGCAACCCGGCATCGATCATCACCGAGAATTGGCGTGTGAATACCGCTAAATCCTTGGGAGTGACGCCGGCCTTGAAGGTGGGTAAGTTGAATTCCTTGCCCTTCTCGGAGAGCTTACTGACTTTAATTTGCTGCCGCCTGAGCAGGTTGATCAGCTCGGCTTTATTGTTGGCGGATTGTTCCCCGGTAACGGCGCCGCCCGCCCGATTCGTGCCGCGATAGACATAAACCGGCATCCTCTTGCCTCCTCACCTGATCCTTAGATCCAGAGCTCGGTTCAGGGCCCCAACTGAAACATCAGCGTCGTGCCGGTACAGGCGCACGCGCGCCAGCGCCCGCCGGACCGGTCACACCTCGGTTGATCATATCTTGCAATTCGTCGGGGTTGGACGAACGAGAAAGCGCTGTTTCCAGAGTGATTAACTTGGTCGCGTAGGCATTCGCAAGACCCTGATTGAAAGTCTGCATTCCCGTCTGCCCCGTACCGGTTTGCATCGCTGAGTAGATCTGGTGGATCTTGTCTTCGCGAATCAGGTTGCGAATCGCAGAATTGGGAATCAGTATCTCCATGACCATAATCCGGCCCCGCCCATCCGCCCGCGGCAGCAGCGCCTGGCAGAGCACACCTTCGAGAACCAGAGATAATTGAGCCTGAATCTGCGGCTGCTGGTGAGCCGGAAAGACGTCTACGATTCGAGTGATGGTGGAGATGGCGGAGTTGGTGTGCAGGGTTGCGAAGGTCAAATGCCCGGTCTCGGCAATGCGCAACGCCGACTCAATGGTTTCCAGGTCGCGCATTTCTCCGATGAGCACTATGTCTGGATCTTCGCGCAATGCCGCGCGCAGCGAATTGGCGAAGGAATGCGTATCGGCATGCACCTCGCGCTGGTTGACCAGGCATTTCTTATGGCCGTGCAGAAATTCGATGGGATCCTCAATCGTGATCATGTGCTCTTCGCGCTCGTTATTGATCTTGTCCAGCATCGCCGCCAAGGTCGTCGACTTGCCGGAGCCGGTGGGACCGGTTACCAGCACCAGGCCGCGCGGCTTATCACACAACCCCTTCACCACGGCAGGCAATCCGAGCGTGTCGAAACCCTTGATTTCCCAAGGAATCGTGCGAAATACCGCACCGACCGCGCCGCGCTGATTAAAAAGATTGCCGCGGAAGCGGGCCAGATTCTTCAAGCCGAAGGAAAAGTCCAGCTCCAGATTTTCTTCAAAGCGATGTTTCTGGGCGTCAGTCAATACGCTATAGGCCAGCGCCTTGGTATCCGCAGCGGTCAGAGGAGGCATATCCAGCGGCCGTAATTTCCCGTGGACACGGACCCGCGGCGGACTATTCGTGGATATATGCAGATCGCTGCCCCCCATCTCGATCATTTTCTTGAAGAGCTCGCTTAGCGTGATGCCTTGCATGACACCATTCTCCTCAGAGCACGGTTTCGCGCAGAACTTCTTCCAGAGTGCTCAGACCCGCGGCAGCTTTGATTAAACCGCTGCGCCGCAGCGTGATCATGCCGAGGTCAAGAGCCTTCTTCTTCAGCTCCAAAGCGGAAGCGCCCACGAGAATCAGTTCCCGCAATTCATCGTTGACTTCCATCACTTCGTAGAGCCCGACGCGGCCCTTGTAGCCATTCTTATTACAGGTGCCGCAACCCTTGCCTTCGTAAACGGTGGTCTTTTTGGCTTCCTCCGGGCTGTAGCCGGCATCGAGCAGCGTCTGTTCAGGAATTTCCAAGGGCTCCTTGCAATTCTGACAAATTCGCCGCACCAATCTTTGGGCGCAGATCAGATTTACAGATGTGGCCACCAGAAAAGGCTCGATACCCATATTCATTAGCCGGCTGATGGTGGAGGGGGCGTCGTTGGTATGGAGAGTCGATAAAACCAAATGGCCAGTTAGGGCCGCTTTGACCGCGATTTCAGCCGTTTCGAAGTCTCGGATTTCGCCGACCAGAATGATGTTGGGGTCCTGGCGCAAGAAGGCGCGGAGGGCGGAAGCAAAATTCAGCCCGATCTGGTCCTTCATCTGCACCTGGTTGATGCCACCCAACTGAAACTCGACCGGATCTTCCGCTGTCATGATATTCGTGTCCGGCGTGTTCAGGCGGGCCACCGAAGAATAAAGCGTATTGGTTTTGCCCGATCCTGTTGGGCCCGTGACAAGTACCATGCCATAGGGCCGCAAGATCGCTTTCTCGAACTTAGCCAGGGATTCCTGCTCAAACCCCAGTTTCGTCATGTCCAGGCGGAGATTTTCCTTATCCAGCAAGCGCATGACGATTTTTTCGCCGAAAAGCGTAGGGACAGTGGAAACGCGGAAGTCGAGTTCCTTGATCCTGCCGTCTTTGCGGTACTTGATCATGATGCGGCCGTCTTGAGGAAGCCGCTTCTCGCTGATGTCCAGCTTGGCCATGATCTTGATGCGACTGGCGATGGCGTCTTTCAATTTCAACGGAGGTGTCATCACGCTCTGCAAAAGGCCGTCGACGCGGAAGCGCACGCGCAATTCGCGGTCGTACGGTTCAAAGTGAATATCGCTGGCACCCCGCTTTACCGCGTCGGTGAGAACCAGATTGACCAGCTTGATGATGGGCGCTTCCTCGGCGGCTCTCTCCAGCGCCGCCAAGTCCATTTCCTGTTCCTCTGCCGCGAGCTCCACGTCGCCGCTATCTTCGGCGCCGAGGTCCTTCATGACCTTGGAGAGTTCTTCGCCGCTGGCCACCTCACCATAGAATTTCGCGATGGCCTCGTTGACAGAGGTTTCCGAGGCGACCACCGGCTCGACGTTGAAGCCGGTCATGAACTTGATGTCGTCCATCGCGAAGACGTTGGTGGGATCGATCATCGCGATGGTGAGCGTTGAGCCGACACGCGAGAGCGGTACGATCTGGTATCGCACCGCCGTATCCTGGGGAATCAGCTTTATGACGGCCGGATCAACTTCATAGTATTTCAAGTTGATTGAGGGAACCCCATATTGGCGGGAGAGGACCTCGGTGATTTCGTCATCGCTGATAAACCCCAATTTCATGAGCGCGGTTCCCAGCCGGCCCCCGTTCTGCCGCTGATGAGCCATAGCTTGCTTGAGCTGATCGGCAGTAATCAGGTTTTCTTTGACCAGGATTTCGCCGAGCCGGGAAGACATTCAAAGAGCCCCTGGGGCGGAGTACGCCTCAGATTGGAAGGTAGCAGAAGAAACCGAAGCTCGCAGGTGCGTTTTACGAATCGTATTGAAACTGCTAATACCCGAAACTCAGCCAACGGTCAGTGTGGCAATTTGGACACAACCGTCGCTTGACTTGCATCCTTAGCGGCAGATATCTTGCACAGTGTGCTCGGTGGGCGCTTTTTCAAGCTGGTCGTCCCGCGGGCTAAAACTCTTGCAAGTCCGGTGGAAGTAGGATCTTTACGGTGAGCGATTCCCCCCGCAATTCGCGGCTATTTTTGGCGCTTGGTGGCATCCTCCTCACCCTTCTTCTTGCCGCTGTTGTCACCCTTGGTTCCCTCCGAGTTCCACTTGAGCCGCACGCGTGGAATGAGCTCATCATCCTGTATGCCCTGAACACCTTTATTGTCGCGGCGCTCCTGGTTTTTGGGCTCATTCTGGGCCGCGCGCTCGTACGTCTATGGGTCGAGCGCCGAGCCGAACAACTCGGGTCCCGCTTCAAAACCAAGATGGTTCTTGGCGCCATGGCCGTATCGCTGTTACCGCTGGGATTCCTGTTCTTCATCAGCTACGCGCTGATGAACCGCACGCTGAACCGCTGGTTTCCGCAGGAATTGGAGGATGCCAACTCCCAGGCGCTTGCCCTGCTTAGCGAATTCAGCCGTTTGGAATATTCGCGGCTCCAAACTCTGGCAGACCGCGCGGCAGCCTCAGTTCCCGCCGCAACTTCCGACAGCCTTGCCTCGGCCCTGGAGCCCGCGGCCCGATTTGCTGCGAACCAGGGTGCGGAGCGGATCTGGGCTGTTGATTCCTCCGGAGCGCCGGTGCGCCTGGCCGATCCCTTGACTCTTCCGGTAGTGCTTGACCTTACGCTTAAATTCCAAAGGGCGCTCCCGAATGGAGGTGAGTTCTGGGTATCGCGCTCCGGCTCCTTTATCGCCGCCCGCGCCCCGCTTGGCCCAGGTTTCCTGTACCTCGCACGGCGCTTGCCTTCCGATTTTCTGGCTCGCTATAACAACATCGAAGTCCAAACCGCGGCCTATTCCGTTGAAAATCAGCGGATACGCACGTTCAAACGGCAAATCCTCCTGACTCTCTCGCTTTTCACGGTTCTGCTGCTTTTTGCCGCCACGTGGTCGGCGCTGTACTTGTCGAAGCAAGTTACGATCCCCATTCAAGCTTTGGCCCAAGCTACCGGTGAAATCGCTGCCGGACACCTGGATACGCAGGTCCAGGTCAAGGCTCAGGACGAATTGGGAACCCTGGTCCGTTCCTTCAATAAAATGACCGCGCAACTCGCCGATAGTCACAAACGGATCGACGAATTCACTCAGAATCTGCAGCAGGCCGTCCAGGAACTCGACAGCCGCCACACGCTCATCGAGACCGTTCTCGAGAATATTCCTACTGGGGTTCTGGCTCTCGATCCGGACGCCCGCATCACGCGCATGAATCGCGCCGCACGTGAGATCTTTGGCGAGAGCTCGCGCGAAGCTTGCGACCTGATCGCACTAGCCGGCAAGGACGCGGCGCGCGATGTGCAGCAATTGATCCGGCGTTCGCTGAGGATGGGCACGGCGTCGAGGGAAATGGAGTTCCGGCCGAAAGGACGAGTGGTGCATGCGGCCGTCACCGTGAGCCCCCTCGGCGCGCGGCCTAGCAGCGCTGGATATCTGGTCGTCGTGGACGACTTAACCGAACTGCTGCGAGCGCAAAAGGCTGCGGCCTGGCAGGAGGTGGCCCAGCGCATTGCGCACGAAATTAAGAACCCGCTGACACCTATTCAACTCTCCGCTGAGCGCCTCTCGCGCTTTATCAGCCGGCATAATGGCGATTGCGGCGCGCCGGAGCTGGTGCGCCTGGTCAGTGAATGCGCCGCTCTTATCGGTCGGGAGGTCGGGACGCTGGAGGCGCTGGTCAACGAATTTTCCAGGTTTGCGCGCTTTCCCGTCGCGCGGCTCGTACCTACAGACCCCAATGCCATTGTGCTCGGCGCACTCGACGTCTTCAAGGGCCGGCTTGACGATGTGCAGATTCGCACGAATCTGCCAGACGGGGTGCCGCCGGTCAGGGCAGATTCAGAAATGTTGCGGCGGGTGATCGTGAACCTCATCGATAATGCGGCCGAGGCGATGGAAGGTTCGGCTGAGCGAAATTTGGTTTTGACTACGCGCTTCCACGCCGGACATGATTCCGTCGAGATTATCGTCGCGGACAGTGGTTTTGGAATCTCACCGGAAGATAAGGACAAGCTCTTCCTGCCTCATTTCTCGACCAAGGATCGCGGTACTGGCTTAGGATTGGCGATCGCCAGCCGCGTGATCGCGGAGCATCATGGGATAATCCGCGCTGAAGACAATGTTCCCGCGGGAGCGCGATTTGTGATCGAATTGCCCGCAGCGGATATTGCTCCCTTGTCTATTGCTGCGGAAAGCTAAAATGGACTGGAGCCCCAATGTTTGCCGTAGTCGATGACCCGACCAGACCCCACACAACGGGAGCATCTTGCCGCAGATCCCAGCAGCAGGCACGTCTCGCTCGTGGAGGATGATCGACAAACCCTTTCTCCGGCCCGCCAGCCCTTAAGCATTTTATGCCGCAGTCCATTCTTATCGTCGACGACGAAGCGGGAATACGCGATTCTCTTTCCTCCATCCTGACCGAAGAAGGTTTTGCAGTCGAGTCGGTCAGTTCGGGCGAGGAGTGCCTGGCGCACCTTGCCAAGGAGCATATTGATCTGGTGCTGCTCGATATCTGGTTGCCGCAAATGGACGGCATCGAAACACTCGAGCGCATGCGCCGCGACGGGCATTTTCCGATGGTGGTCATGATCTCGGGACACGGCAATATCGAGACAGCGGTTCGGGACACGAAACTGGGCGCTTTCGATTTCGTCGAAAAGCCGCTCTCGCTTGAGAAAACAATGCAGTCGGTGAAAAGGGCGCTCGAATTCCTGCGCCTGGAGCTGGAAAATCGGCGCCTTCGCGAGGAACTGGGCCAGCGCTATCAGGTCCTCGGCGATAGTGTTCCGATGAAGGCCCTGCGCCAGCAGATCGCGCTCGCCGCCCCCACGAATGGACGTGTCCTTATCTACGGGGAAAGCGGCACCGGCAAAGAACTCGTGGCCCATGCGCTGCATGCCGCCAGCCTTCGCAGCCGGGAGCTCTTCGTAGAGGTCAATTGTGCGGCGATCCCGGAGGAGTTGATTGAGTCTGAACTATTCGGTCACGTAAAGGGCAGCTTCACCGGCGCCAGTGAAGACAAAGTCGGCAAATTTCAGAAGGCGGATAACGGCACTCTCTTCCTGGACGAAGTCGGCGATATGAGTTTGCGTACTCAGGCCAAGGTACTTCGAGTCCTCGAGGAGCAGCGGTTCGAGCGTGTGGGATCCAATCACCCAACAGCCGTAAACGTGCGCGTGATCGCCGCAACGAATAAGAAGCTCGAGGATCAAATTGCCCGGGGCCTGTTTCGGGAAGACCTTTTTTATCGCTTGAACGTAATACCCTTCACGGTTCCGGCTTTGCGCGAGCGCATTGAGGACATACCCATTTTGACGCGCCATTTTCTCGCTGAATTCGCTGCTGCCTATGGCCGCAAACCCAAGGAGATCAGCGACGCCGCCTTGGCCGTGCTCGCCCGATACACTTGGCCCGGAAACGTCCGCGAACTTCGCAATTTGATCGAGCGGCTCATGATAACCTGCCCTCATTCGCGCATCGAGCCGCTGCATCTGCCTCCGGAGCTCTTTCGCGGACTCCCCGCCATCTCCTCGCGGCCCAATGCGACTTTGCACGAGGCGCGCAGCGCCTACGAGCGGGAATTCATCTTGCGCAAGCTCAGCGAGAATCAATGGAATATGACGCGAACCGCCGTGGCTCTGGGCCTGGAGCGCAGCCATCTCTATCGCAAAATGAAGTCACTGGGGATTTCGGCTGAGGAGTAGTTTTATTCGCCCGCTCCCAGGCGCTCGAGCTGGCGTCGCCAATCCAATTGCTGCACGATGCGCTCATCCTGGCGCCAATCCCGTTCGACCTTAACCCGAAGTTCCAAAAAGATTTTCACACTGAGAATCTCTTCGAGTTCCTGGCGCGCCGCCGTGCCGATGGCCTTCAGTCTTTCGCCTCCGCGGCCGATGAGGATTCCTTTTTGCCCTTCGCGCTCGACGGAGATGGTGGCGCGAATGCGGATCAATTTCTCGCCTTCCTCGAAGGCTTCCACCCGCACGGCCACGGCGTGGGGAACTTCCTGCTTGGTGTTGGTCATCACTTTTTCACGGATGATTTCGCCGGCCAGAAAGCGCTCCGGCTGGTCGGTGATTTGATCTTTCGGGAAATACGGCTCGCCTTCGGGCAGATGGGCGATGAATCGTTCGAGCGCAAGCTCGACGCCGTCGCCGGTGAGCGCGGAGACAGGAATCATTTCCGTAAATGAAAGTTCCTTGGAGCACGTCTCCATCAGCGGTAGCAACGCAGGCTTGGCAATGCGATCGATCTTGTTCAACAAAAGAAACACAGGCCCGCGGAATTGCCTGGCGTGCTCGAAAGTCAGGCGATCTCCCGCTGTCAATCCGCTGCTGGCATCGGTCATCACGGCCACCAGGTCAATGCCCTCCAGTGCCTGAGTCACCTCTGCCATCATCTGCCGTCCGAGGACCGTGCTGGCGCGATGTATCCCCGGCGTGTCGATCAACACCACCTGCGCGTGCGATCGGTTTATGATTCCGAGAACGCGATTTCGCGTGGTCTGAGGCCGCGACGTCACAATGGCCACCTTTTGCCCCACCAGCCGGTTTACGAATGTGGACTTCCCCGCGTTTGGCCGCCCGAGTACGGCAACAAAACCGGAACGAAATGATCTCTTCATAAAATAACGCCGAACACCATATTACATCGTCAGCCGACGGCCCCGCGCTCTGCACAATCTGAGCCCCGTGATAAACTCAACCGTTTCAATACCAGGAGGCAGGAAAATCCATGCCCACAATTCCACATGTGGAGTCACATTTCACGGCGAGCGCCAGCGTGCGGGACGTCGTCATCGGTATGGCCGATGGCCTGACCGTTCCCTTTGCCCTGGCCGCTGGCATATCGGGCGCCGTCGCCGCCAACGCCACGCGGCTCGTCGTCACTGCGGGCCTTGCAGAGATTGCCGCCGGGTCCATTGCCATGGGTCTTGGCGGTTATCTGGCGGCGAAGACGGATTCGGAGCACTACGCCGCCGAACGGGAGCGCGAAGTCCGCGAGACAGTGGAACTCCCCGACGTCGAAACCGAAGAAGTGGCTAAGGTTTTTCGAGAATATGGATTGAACGATACGCAGATGGCGCCAGTCGTGCAAGCCATTTGCAGCAACCAGAAAAATTGGGTCGACTTTATGATGCGTTTCGAACTCGGCCTGGAGCCCCCGGACCCGGGCCGGGCCAATCGCAGCGCCCTCACCATCGCCCTCTCTTATGTGGTCGGCGGTTTGATCCCTCTTGCTCCGTACATGTCGCTGGCCAACGTGGTCTCTGGCCTGTGGTTCTCTGTGGGCATCACTATCCTGGCGCTGGCGGTGTTCGGATTCGTGAAGAGCCGCTTTACCGGGATCTCACCCTGGAAAGGCGCCTTTCAAACCGTAGTGACCGGCGGAATTGCAGCCGCCGCAGCCTTCGGATTGGCTCGCCTGGTTAGTAGCTGATAACAGCTGAGAAACTTACGAGACCGGCGCCGCCAACAGCCGCGGCCGGACGCGCAAGCGCAAGACCTTGCGCTGGTTCGCTTCGACCACTTCGAAATGCAGGCCCTCGTAATTGAGCTGCTCGCCGGTACGAGGAACGTGGCCTGCGATCTGATTCAGTAGCCCCGCTACCGTGGTTGCCGCCTGATCCGATTCATCCCCAAACTCGATACCGAATAGCTCCTGCAGCCTCCCCACCGAGACGCTACCCCGCAGCACCACGCTTCCATCGCTCTCCCGCACGATATCCGGCGCCACATGATCATCTTCCTTACCCATCTCGCCGACAATCTCTTCCACCAGGTCCTCGACCGTGACAACCCCGGCCACGAGCCCGTGCTCATCGATGGCAATAGCCATGTGCTCATTGCGCCGCCGCATCTCCTTGAGCAAGTCCGAACCGAGCTTGGTCTCCGGTACAAACAGGGCCGGCCTGGCCAATTCCCGGACGGTGCGATGCTTGGCCTCGCTCTCCGGAATCTGCAACAAATCCTGCACGTGCGCGATGCCCACAACGTCATCGAGTGTTTGTTGGTAAACCACCAACCGGGAGAATTTCGTCTCCACCAATAACCTTCTCATCTGCTCGATCGTGGTGTTTGCTGGAATCGCCACGACGTCGGGCCGCGGCGTCATCACTTCCAGCACTCTCTTATCGCTGAACTCAACCACCTGCTCGATCAGCTGAGCTCTGTCTGCCGCGAGCATGCCGCCTTCCTGAGCCGCCTCCACGAGAGCCTCGATCCCGTCTTGTTGCGCCTGCGTTCCCGGCGGCAATTCTTCTTCCGAGATGCGCCCCACGGAAACAGCCAAATCCAGAGCCGCGCGCAGCGGCCAGATGAGGATCAACGCCCCTCGCAATACGGGAACCAAGGGCTTGATCCAGCGCGTGCTCGTGCGCGCCATCAGTATTTCCGGAACGAAATGCATAAAAAGGAGCGCTTCCACCGTGACATAGACGATTAACTGAACTGCCGCCTGCCACGCGGCTGGAACAAAAACAAGCACGCCCCGCGCCGTCTCCACGGCCACAGCCACGAGCGAGAGGTGCGCCAGGATCGCGAATCCCGAGCTCGCGCGGCGCCGATCCAATTTGAATCGCGGCTCGATCTCGGATTCAAATACCTCGGCGTGTTCGCGCAGCGTGCCCGTAGCGACGCGGCCCAACTGTCGGTAAATGCGGTCCAGAAAGGAAAAAACGGCCAGAATGACGCAAAGGCCGATCACGCCTAACGTATAACCAAGAATGGACATAATTAGCGCAGGCCCAGCCGACGGCGCAGGCGCCGCTCTAAATGCACCATTTGGCCATGGTCATTTTCATGATCGTAACCGGCCAGGTGAATCATTCCATGCAAGATCAGTACGCGCAGTTCTGAGGCCAGTCCGTGAGCGCCACGCCGCGCATATCGCCGCGCCGTTTCGGGTGAAATCACAATATCCCCTAGGTACTGATCCGCGCTCGCTTCCCTCGCGCCCCGAAAAAAACGTGCCCGGCGCCTTCTGGTCCGAGCAGGAAAGGAGAGCACGTCGGTTGGTCCCGGTTTATCTCTAAATTTGCGGTTCATCCGCGCTATGGCTGGATCGCTCACGAAACAGATGGTGACGCTTCCTTCGGGGAACCCAAGCTCGCGCTGCACGCGTTCGGAGAACCTGCTCAAGGGCTCCACAGCCAGTGGTACGCGGCGTTGGCGATTCAAAATCATACCTGCCGATCCAGGCTATCGGTTTACGTCGGACTTTGTTGGATTGGGATGGTTACCGGGCCCGTTGCCGCCCGAGGCGGAACGCGACGGTGCAGCCCCGAACTCGTCATAAGCCTTTATGATCTGCTGCACCAGGTTATGCCGAACCACATCTCGCTCGTTGAAATAAACGAATGCGATGCCTTCGATCTTTCCGACCACGTCGATGGCTTCGATCAAACCGGAACGGCGGCCTGAAGGCAGGTCAATTTGCGTAATGTCCCCGGTAATTACGGCTTTGGAGTTGAAACCCAGACGCGTCAGGAACATCTTCATCTGTTCGCTGGTGGTGTTTTGAGCTTCATCCAGAATGACGAACGAATCGTTGAGCGTCCTTCCACGCATGAAGGCAAGCGGCGCCACCTCGATGATTCCCTTATCGACATATCTTTCGAGTTTATCCGTATCCAGAAGATCATAGAGCGCGTCGTACAGCGGCCGCATGTAGGGATCGATTTTTTGCTGCAGAGTGCCGGGAAGAAAACCAAGGCGCTCACCCGCCTCGACTGCCGGTCGCGCCAGAATGATGCGGTTCACCTGCTTGGCTAACAATGCCGATACGGCCATGGCCACGGCCAAGTACGTCTTGCCCGTCCCGCCCGGTCCGATGGCAAAAACCATGTCGTGATGTTCGATATCTTCCATGTAGCGCCGTTGATTGGCGCTCTTGGGGGTAATGGATTTCTTGCCAAAGAAGCGCGGCCGTGCTGGCTGGCCGGGCTCGAGGATGTGACGAAGGCTAGTCTTGGGATCCTCCGCCGCGACGCGGAGGAGGGCCTTCACGGCGCCGTTATCCAGTCGCCGGCCCTCGCGCACGAGGTCATTGTATTGATCGAGAATGTGAACGGCGCGGTCCACGTGCGCGGGTTCGCCCTCAACCGTCAGCCGATCATTATGGAAGAAAGTTGTTACGTGAAGCGCCGACTCGAGGAGTTTCAGGTTCTCGTCCAGAGTGCCAAATAGGTTCTCCACTTGTCCGGCAATCTGTACCGTACGTCTCATAAGCTTGGCGGCCGCTGCCATCCGGCAGCAAACCGTAGCGGCAATATCTCCTCCGAGTCGATTGGTACCTGAACGTCAGCCTAGCTGAATGCTCCTGTGGGGTCAAGGAGTGCCCACTTAAGCCGTGTAGTTCCAATAAGATCAGCTCGACCCAATTATCCGAAACTTCATTTTGCGGCTGGTGCCGGAAACTCTACTTTAGGCACTTCCCTGCCACCTTCTGTGGCGGCAAAGTACGCATTGTTCGGCTTAAACCCAGCCCAGCCGGCAAAAACATTATTGGGGAAGAGACCAATATAAGTGTTGTAGTCCTGCACCGCCAGGTTATACCGCCGGCGTTCCACCGCAATGCGGTTCTCGGTCCCCGCCAGCTCATCCTGCAAACGCAGGAAATTCTCGTTCGACTTAAGCTGCGGGTAATTCTCTACAATTGCGAGGAGCCGACCAAGCGAGCCCTCGAGCTGCGTGTTGGCCGCAATCCGCTCTGCGGGAGTCTGCGCGCTGAGCAGTGCGGAACGCGCCTTGGCTATATCCCCAAAGACCGTCTGCTCCTGTGCCGCAAATCCCTTCACCGTCTCAACCAGATTGGGAATCAAGTCGGCGCGCCGCTGGAGATCGACATCAACTTGATGCCATTGGGCTTCGACCGCCTGGCTCTTTACCACCATCTGATTGCGCCGGCCAATGTACATCAATCCAACGGCCAAGGCCGTAACGCCCAACAAAACCACTGCCGTCCATACTCTTTTCATGCACTCCCCTTTTTATTGATGGGAATGAGCATACGTCCCTTTCAGAATATTCGATCAACGCAAAACAACAAGTCCATCTGACTCTTTCGTCTCCTCAACGGGCCAGGCGACGATCGATCTCTTCCGCCACGCTGGTAACCAAATGCAAATACGACGCCAATACCCCTTGCAGGTTCAGCTCGCTCACCGTGCTGTTTCCCTCGCGCAGATCCAATACCCTATGGAATGGCGCAGCATCCAAAGCCAGTACTCTCGCCAGTCGATCGGCACCCTCACGAACCGAGTTTGGCGCTTCCTGGCCCAGGGCGATCAGCGCATGACGAAAGAGCGTACCAAACGAGGAAGCGGATGCAATCAGCAGCTCCCTCAGCTCCGAGCGCCGGCCTCGCCAGCGCAGAAATGATTGCCGTAAACGAATCACATTGACGCGCAACTCCCGTTCGACCTGCAATTTGTGCTGAACCATGGGCACTTCCAGCTCGGCGAAGAAATCCGCGCCCTCCAGCATCCGATGGCGCGCTTTCATGTCCAGAAGCTCGATGGCGAATACGTCTGCCGAATTCCGCAGCTCCTCTAAAGTAAAAAGAAGCGGCGGCGGATGGCCCTTGCGCCACCACCACAATCCCACGGTTCGCAGGCTCTCCAAATCCGCGCCCTCCAGCCGATGGAGCAGGCATAGAACATTGAGGTCGGAGTACTCCCGAAAGTCGTGATCGGCCGCGGAGCCATATAAAACCACCGCTCTCAGGTTTTTAAGTGCTGCTTCCCTCAGACGTTCGACAAGCTCGTTCAGATCTTTCTCTCTGTCCATCCGCGCCTCCCTTCTACCAACTTCCTCCTGCGCCGCCCCCTCCCGACGCTCCCCCGCCAAAACCGCCAAAACCTCCGCCCCCGCTGCTTCCGCCCCAGCCTCCCCCGCTCCAGCCTCCTGCGCCCCAGCCTCCCATGGGACCCATCCACCATCCTCCCCGATAACCTCTCCCGCGTCGATATCTGGTCAGAGCTCCCAAAGCAAAAAGAAAAGCTAGAACACGCCAGCCCCCAAAAATAAGCAACAGAAGCAGCAGATTCAGCAGTGCCGGCGGAATTCCGTAAAACGAGGGCGCCGGAGCCTCTGCCGCTGGAGGCCCAGCGCCCGGGGCGCTTTGGGTTAGGATAACGCCGCGATCTTCGGCAATCGTGGACGCGATTTGCGAGGAAATCTGTAAAAGCGCCGCGCCATACTGGTTCTGCCGCAAGAGCGGCAGCATGTCGCGGCTGAACCCGCCTACTTTGCCATCCGGCAGAATCGGTTCAAGTCCATATCCGACTTCGGTCCAGTATTTTCGGTCATTTACGGCGAGCAACACCATCACGCCGCGGTCCTTGCCTTTGGGCCCCACGCCCCATTTCTCAAAGAGGCGGTTGGCAAAATCCTGAGCCGTATCGCCTTCGAGCGTGTGGATGGTTACGACGGCAAGCTGCGCATCGGCTTTTTGGTCCAGTTCCTGGCATAAGGCCGTAATCCTCTGGCGCGATTCGGCATCCATCACCCCAGCGAAATCATTGACGTAACCTTGCGGTGAGAGCTGCTCAACCTTTTCAGCAGCCGCGAGCTCCCCGCAGGAAACTGCGGAGAAAAGAACTGCCAATGCAAGCGCCGCGCGCAGCAGGAAAGCAGCGATCCGCGTTTGACAAAGCTCCGATCGTCGGCTACCGTAATCGCTTCGCGTCGAGAACAGGAGCAATGGATGGCTCAGGGAACACCCACGAAGGTAAAGAAGCGCAAGAAATCGGTACTGAAGCGCGCCGCCCAATCGATCAAGCGCTCAGCCATTAACCGGGCCAATCGCACGCGTGTGCGTTCTATGATTAAGTCGCTGCGCGGCGCCATTAATGCGGGCGATGGCTCGGCCGCGGGCAAGCTGCTTTCCACTACCGTTGCCTCCATTGACCGTGCCGTTGCCAAAGGCGTCCTCACCAAGAATACGGCAAATCGCTACAAATCTCGTCTCGCGCTTGCCTGCAACGACCTGCAAGCGCAACCCCGCGCTTAGCTCACATCGGCCCGCTCTCAAATCATTAAGGTTGACGCGCTCCTCGGTCCGCCTCGCCCGCTGCGCGTTAAGCCGTAA
>QHYR01000178.1 GCA_003223315.1 Acidobacteriota bacterium
ATTTGCAGCTCCTGCGCTGCACGCTTTCGATTCCAACAAGTCCTGGCTAAGGCTTCTAGGATCAATTGTCGTTCAGTTCGATCAGAAGCCACTCGTGCCGCTCTTTTCAAGCTTGAGGTCTTCGCTGTGGCCTGGGTGATATGGATGTCAGTCATGTGCACGGCGTATTGCGAAAGGACAGCTTTTGGATCATTCAGGACCACAATCTTCCTAACCACGTTTTCCAGTTCTCGAATATTGCCCGGCCAGGAAAATCCCTGCAGAAGAACAAAATCTTGCGAGTCGAGGTGGGGACGCGGGCGGCCTAAGAGAGTCGAATATTTCGCCAGGAATAATTCCACAAAATCCGGGATGTCTTCAGTTCGCCGGCGCAAAGGAGGGAGAGTCACGCTCACAGCACTAATTTGGTAGTAGAGGTCAGCACGGAATCGGCCGGCCCTCACTTCTTCTTCCAGGTTCCGGGTGGTCGATGAAATAAATCTCGGCCCTCTAAATTGCTCGCTGGGAGTGCGCTCTTCTTGTGGAAGCGAATACAGAAGAGTGCGCTGACCTATATGGTCGAGTTCGCTAATCTCCTTCAGGAATAAAGTGCCCGCCTGTCCATCGCCATTACTGTGTCCGTTGAAGTGAGCGGATAGAGATTCACCGCTTAGAAAAGCACAGATCACCTTGACAAGGGGCTGAGTGCCCTTCAGTGATCGTTGGTGAATTTGCTGGGCAAGGATCTCCTTTCCCGTGCCGTTTTCGCCGATTAACAACAGAGGAATGTTCGTCGGCGCTAGCTTCCCGACCGTGCGCTCGAGCGCCTGCATCGCCGCGCTATTGGTCTGTCCTAATAGGAAGCGATCGGCTGGCGCCGGCATGAGCGTAATTTGCGATGTCACTTGCATTGAAGATCCCTATAGACCTGTGTTTGTCGATGGGAAAAGTTCGACAAAATCGGTATTAACTAGAGCAAAGGACGTACCACCTGGCAATTCGCTAGCCTTACCCGTGCAAGTCTTTCAATTTGCGTAGCTTATCTGTAGAGGGTGGAACGAAAGTGCGTTGCCGCCTGAAAGGGCCATTCCTAGCTACGCCCAAAAAGTGGCAAAGAACTTCCTCTTTCTTCCAATTCACTTGGATGGACCCTAGGAGCTGACATAGCCAGCCCCGATAACTCCAACGGAGTAAATTTTCACCAGCGGTGTCTACCTTCCATCATTGACGTACGGCGTATGATTATGCGTAACCCAGCGCAGCGTGCCGATATCGGCATGACAGTCATGTATCCTAACAGAGACTCCCTCGCTCCTCTCATCTCTGCCCGCGGTTTTATCTGACCGGAGGATCGCGGCCTGCCGCCGCAAAAGGCGTTGCACTGCAGCGATTTAGTTTCTGATATGGAAATGTTCATTGCGACCGGAGACTGACCCGCTGAGTGGAGGGTTTAGAATTTTCGCTTGGAAAAGAAAATCACGGCTATGCTTCGGTAGGAGGAGGGATGACTTTATCAAAGGACGCAGCGCTGGAGCTCCTACGTCAACAGATCGACGAAAGCTGCAACGTGAAGCGAAGTTTTTCCACCGAACTGCTGAACGCCATCTGGTCCTTGGTGCAGAAGACCGTGCACGCGTTCAAGGCAGGGAATAAAGTACTCTTGATGGGCAATGGCGGCAGCGCGGCCGACGCACAGCACATTGCTGCGGAACTTGTGGCCAAGCTCCGCATTCGAAGAAAGGCGCTCGCCGCTATTGCCCTGACAACCGACTCCTCGATTCTCACCGCCGTGTCCAACGACTTCGGCTTCGAGGAGTGTTTCTCGCGCCAGGTGGAAGCACTGGGAGTCGCGGGAGATATCGTAATCGCGATCAGTACGAGTGGCCGCTCTGGCAACGTTGTGAGAGCCGTCAGGGCAGCGCGTGAAATCGGGTGTTACACCGCGGCGTTTACGGGCAGGACGGGAGGCGATCTCGCCGGGAAGATCGATTCCTTACTTGCCGTACCTTCAGAAGAAACTCAGCGCATTCAGGAAGCTCACGGCCTCATCGGTCATATGTACTGCGATTTGCTCGAACGGGAGTTATTTGAAACTCTGTAGCGGCTATTCGATCTGTTCCCAAGCTACCCGGAAGATTCATTCGCCAGTTGATAGCGTGTGACGATTTCCTTAATGATTTGGGAACTCGATTGGGTATCGATCGTTGGAATTAAGACGACGCGCCCGCCGTATTTTTCCACCTCTTTTCGTCCAATGACTTCTTCCAGATTGTAATTCCCGCCTTTGACCAAAACATCCGGCCTCAATTCTTCGATCAGGTGCAGCGGTGTAAGGCCTGAAAAAATAATTACGTGATCGACGGCTTCCAGTGCGGCAATAATCCTGGCGCGATCCATCGCAGAGATCAGTGGCCGGCCATTCCCTTTTGTTTGCCGCACCGAGGCGTCATCATTGATCGCCACGATCAGCACCTGCCCCAGCGCCTTCGCCTTCTGCAAAAGCTGGACATGTCCGGCATGAAGCAAATCGAAACACCCGTTCGTGAACACAACTTTCCGGCCTTGAGAACGCGCCAAACTGACAAGCTGTTTCGCTTGGGATAATTCGACGACCTTTCGCGTGCCCTGGTTTTCTCTTTGGCGAATCGCCGCGGATATCTCCTCGACTGAGACCGCTGCGGCTCCGAATTTGCCGACTTTGATCCCCGCGGCGACGTTCGCCAGGCGTGCCGCTGTTTCCAAGTCTTGGCCGGCGAAGAAAACGCGCGCGATCATGCTGATGACGGTGTCGCCTGCTCCGGTGATATCGAAGACGTCGCGCGCTTCCGTTTGGATGTGCGTTTCACTTCCTGTCCTTGTGTATAGCGACATTCCTTCTTCGCTTCGCGTCACAAGAATCGCTTCGCATTCTGTTTGAGAAAAGAGACACGCGATCGCCGCACGAATCTCGTCTTCATTCCGAACCGGCAACTGCGTGGCTCGTCCCAATTCGGCCTTGTTTGGCGTGAGCAGGAAAGCGCCTCGATATTTGGCAAAATCATCTCCCTTCGGATCTACCACTACCGCCCGGCCTGCGGCAGACGCCATTTGGATCACCGATTTGCATATCTCGGCCTGTAACACCCCCTTGGCATAATCGGAAAGCACCACACCATCAACGAAGGGTAAGCACTTTTGGACAAAGTCCTTTAAAGTCCCTACGGAGGGTTCGTTCAATTCTGAACGAGTCTCCCTATCGATGCGCAGGACTTGCTGACCGTGCCCAATCACGCGGGTCTTCAGAGTTGTAGGTCGATCCTCAACTACAACACCGTCTGTATGCATCCCCAACTGTTTTGCAAGGTGCAAGAGCTCCTCGCCGGCGTGATCCCGACCTACCACACCCGCAAGAAATACTTCGCAGCCTAACTGAGCGAGATTGCTGCCCACATTGGCGGCACCGCCGAGACTCGCTGTTCGTTTAGTCCAACTTAGGATTCCGACCGGTGCCTCAGGCGAAATGCGATCAATCGTGCCGTAAAGATATTCATCCAGCATCAAATCTCCAACCAAGAGAACCGAAACCTCTTTCAAGTTGGACATAACCCGATCCAACGTTTCGTGGCCACTTGGAGTTTGATCGATGCGGCTCAGAAGGGCCTCTCCCTCAGCGCGAGTGCGGGTCGTCCTGCCTCTCGCAGTACTTTACTTGGAACGAAAGAGCCCCGCAATGCCGCGATGAGGTGCGTGCACCCGGTTTTACATCTCGAGTGGTTTGGAGTTACAGGCGCTTCTAGATAACCTGATGGCCAAATGGATCTTGCGTGCGTCCCAATCTGTTTGAAGGCTAGGATCGCTCGATAAAGCGAATTCCCTGCTGTTAGCAACTCTTCAGTTCACGGTGAAGTCACCGAGACGTTGTCGAAGGTAGCCGTGGCCAGTGTGGAGGTGTTGTTGCTGCACAGCGCCAGCCCGATATCGATATTCTGACCCATGTTGATGGTCTGGGGCGATCCAATGGGTACCCAGTTCACCCCGTCAGCCGAGGTGTAGGCACTCACCGTGCTCCCGCTGCGAGACAGCTTCAGCCAATAGGGCAAACTGCCGGCAGCAGCGCTGGACTGGCTGGTGTTGCCTCCCGTGGTGCTGCGGTAGTTCAGATACGCATTCGAGTTAAAGTAGGCGCCGAACGCGCTCATGGCGTTGGGGTTCAACGAATCCCGGATCATGACTCCAGGAGTGGCCGAAGTGGGGTTGACGCTCACCACCCGGGCCACGATCGTGCCGTTACCCGACAGGACCTGATAGGCGAAATGGAAGCTGTCGGCCGTACCCCAGACCTGTGACCCGGCACCCTTCACCGTAAACGTTCCGTTAGTGAAGGTGGCGCTGCCAGCGATACCCACTTGCCCGACGTCCTGATCCAGCCACGGCGTGGGCAGCGGTTGAGCGGTCACCGTGAAAGTGACCGGGTTGCTGGCATTCATGCTGGAAGCCACCAGGACCGACAAGGGACCGGAGGTTGCTCCCGCGGGAATGGTGATCGTGACGGAGGTGTTGCTCCAGGCGTTGATAGTCACCGGCGCGCCGTTCAGCGTCACGATGCTATTGCCCTGCGTCGCTCCAAACCCGCTGCCGCAAATCGCGACCTGACTACCTGCTGATCCCGTCGTCGCCGAAACACTGCTGATCAGCGGTGCCGGGGCGGCCGTGGAGTT
>QHYR01000179.1 GCA_003223315.1 Acidobacteriota bacterium
CGATTTTTACTGGTTCACTCATTTCAGTGATGTGGGATTCCTATACGGGCGTGCTCTGGCGCAAACCGCCGGAACTTCGGTGCTGCGCCTGGCGGATGCGGACCTGCTGCCATTCAATTTCAGCGATCTATTCTCCACCGTGCGCGGTTACGTAAACGACCTACAACGCCTGGCCGAAACCCAAGGCAATGAAATCCGCGAGCGCAACCGCAAGATCAGCGAAGGCGTATTCAGCGCGACGTCCGACCCCCGGAAGCCGCTGGTGCCGCCCGCTCCCGAAGCCGTGCCGCCGCACCTGAATTTTGCTTCCTTGCAAAACGCGCTGGATGCTTTCAACCAGAGCGCCGATCACTATCAGCGGGTGTATGCACAAGCGGGACAGGAGGGCGGGTCCGCGCTGGGACGAGCCTCCCTGGCGCAAGTGAATCTCCAACTGCTCCAGAGCGAACGCGCTCTGACCGACCCGAACGGTTTGCCCGGCCGTCCGTGGTTCAAGCATCAGCTTTACGCTCCCGGCTTTTATACCGGCTATGGAGTGAAGACGGTGCCGGCGCTGCGAGAAGCGATCGAACAGAAGCAGTGGAGCAGGGCGGAAGAAGCGATCGACACGGTTTCCAACGTGCTCGGAAACGAGGCTGCCGTGATCGAAAAGGCGGCCGCCAGCCTCGAGCACGCCATCCAGTAGGGCCGTTTTTGTAGGTGAGGTTTGTGTCGCCCCTGACGCCCACCCCAGCATGCGCACAAGCAGCGCATGTTGGGGACCCCGGCTGGCGGGGCTTGGTGCTCTGGCTAACCTGTACCCAGCGCTTCCACCACCCCAGCATGCGCAAAGGCGGCGCACGCTGAGGACCCCGGTTCCGCGCTGGGCTACATTGTGTCGCCCTATCGGGATTAGCCGAGCTTGATTTGCAGGAGCGGGATGGGGGACCCGGATACGCTCGGGATGACAGTCGGCGCGAGGAGAGCGAGACAGATGCCGCCCTGAGGGGCGGCGCTACAAAACCCAATACAAGGACCCACCCTTCAGAATGCGAAGGGTGGGCACCCGAAAAAACAAGGCGCTACGGCAATTTATTGCTCGGAGGATGCAGGCACAATGCTCTTCATGCGCATGTAGGTGACGATATTCCCGTAGTGGTGTTCGTTGTGTCCGTAATTCAGGGCCAGCAAACTCAGCCGGTTAATCCGCCTTTTCCTTCCATTTTCCTGCGTAATTTCGATGATTTCCTGGCCGGAGGCCTCGGTAAGAGAGTTATACACGGAATCACAATAGGCAAAGGCATCGCTGAGGGCCTTGGCGAGGTCGGCTTTGGAGGTTAATTTCTCGAAATCCTTTCCATCAGCCGGGTTTTTCTCGTTTTTCGCTTGCGAGCACCAGAGGTAGTTGAAGTTGGCAAGATGTCCGACGAGCTGGCCAAAGGTCCTGACCTCCATTTGAGGGCCGGGGCGCATCCCGTAGAACTCCTCCGGAAATTTCGCCGCGGAACGCGAAATTTCATTGCGGTTACCCATGTAGAGATTCTTCAGGAATGCGGTAAACGAAGGCTGCGGCTGGTTTTGTGCGGAAGCGGAAGCCGCCAGGATCAAACCGAAAAAGGCAGCGGGGATCAACTTGTTCATAAGATTCCCTCCGATTGCAAATATACACCCCTGGAATGGCTGTGCCATGGAGCCGGCTGGAAGCCGGCGCTAGAAAAAAAACAAACGAGCGTGCCCAGGCAAGAATGCCTGTGCCACAGGCTCACATTCCGCGAACACTCTAATTCAGCGATTCTTCAGGTGCCGGGGAGCCTAGCAGCCCAAACCAAGCGGCTCGTCTGTATAATAGGTTCGCGGCTTCGGTTAAAGACAGGAATGGGCTTGCAGGCCTACTACCGTGGTCACAAGAAGCTCGTAGGGCTGGCCGCCTTGGCGGTGATCGCCATGCTGGCGGCCGGGTGGGCCATTCGTGGCCGCTCCGATGATCCGAACTACCAGACCGCGGAAGTTCAGCGCGGGAGTATCACCTCCGTCGTGGAGGCCACGGGCACGATTAATCCACTCACGACGGTTCCGGTAGGGTCGTACGTCTCCGGGACGGTGCAATACGTTTTCGCCGATTTCAATTCCCGGGTAGAGTCGGGCCAGGTGCTGGCACAGCTCGATCCGGAAGTGTATCAGGCGCAAGTGGTTCAGGCGCGAGGTAACCTCGAGAACGCGATTGCAAACCAGAAGAATCTGGAGGCAACGATCACTGCACAGGAAGCGGCCATCAAGACCAACGAAGCCAACCTAGAGCGGCTGAAGGCCGCCGGCGTTTATAGCCGCGCGAATACGCGGCGCATTCTCGACCTGGCGGACCAAGGCGTTTTCTCGAAAGATCAAGCCGATCAGGCGCAGTCCGGCCTGGATCAATCGCAGGCCCAGGTGCGCGCTGCCGAGGCACAATTGAACCAGTCCATCGCCCAACTCGCCGAGACGCGCGCCCAGGTGGAGCAGGCAAAAGCTCAAGTCAAAACGTCGCAGGGTGCACTCCAGTTGGCGGAGGCAAATCTCCGCTACTGCACGATCCTATCGCCGATTGACGGCACAGTCGTGGCCAATAACATCACGGTGGGCCAGTCCGTGGCGGCATCGCTGCAGGCGCCGATCGTCTTCAGCATCGCCCAAGATCTCACGCGGATGCAGGTGTCGGCGGCAACGGACGAGTCCGATACCGGGAACATCAAAATCGGGACGGAGGCCACTTTTCAGGTGGATGCCTTTCCGAGCGAGACTTTTCGCGGGCGCGTGAGTACCATCCGGCTGAACGCCACCACGATTCAAAACGTGGTCACCTACAGTACGATTATCATCTTTGACAATCCCGACGGAAGGCTCCTCCCGGGCGAGACGGCCTACGCCACGATTCCCACCGGCGACGTCTCCGACACCATCAAAATTCCCAATGCGGCGCTGCGCTTCGCGCCTTCGTTTCCGGTCGCCGTGCTTCGGCAGATGTATGAGCAGAATCACATTCCGCCGGCGGCGACCACCTCGCACGTGGGAGGATGGCGCGTGGTGTGGAAGCCGGAATCGGGCGGAAGCATTCGTCCGCTGGCGGTGCGGACCGGCATTACCGATTACACTTTTACGCAGCTCATTTCCGGCGAGGTCAAGGCCGGCGACCTGCTCGTGACGGGGGAGCAAACGTCCGGCAATTCCACGGGAGCAAATCCGGCCTCTCCGCCGAGATTTGGCGCGCCGCGATAGGCCGATATCACGCACATGGCCGAACAGGTCCTACAATCGCCGGTAGAGCTCCGGGCCGCGCCTGAACCGCGGCTGACCATTGCTGTTGAGAACCTTCACAAGATTTATCAACTCGGGGAGATTCGCGTGCCTGCTCTGCGCGGAATTTCGCTCGAGGTGCGCTCCGGGGAGTTCGTGGCCATCATGGGCGCTTCCGGTTCCGGCAAGTCGACCTTCATGAATTTGATCGGCTGCCTGGACCGGCCCACGCGCGGTGTCTATCGCCTGGATGGGCAGGACGTCTCGCAATTTTCCAAACACGAGCTGGCGCGCATTCGCAACCAGAAAATCGGATTTGTCTTTCAGGGATTCAATCTGCTGGCCCGCACGTCTGCTCACGAAAATGTGGAATTGCCTTTGGTCTATGCGGGCGTGAAGCGCGAGGAGCGCTCCCGGCGGGCTTTCGAGGCGCTTCGCCTGCTGGGCCTGGAAGAACGCGCCGATCACCACCCCGCGCAGCTTTCCGGCGGACAGCAACAGCGCGTGGCCATAGCCCGCGCGCTGATCAACAATCCTTCTATCCTGCTGGCGGATGAGCCCACCGGCAATCTGGACACGCGGACGAGTGTGGAGATTCTGGACACGTTTCAGCGGCTGAACGAGGAGCGCGGGCTGACGATCCTTCTCGTGACACATGAGCCTGACGTCGCGCGCTGTGCCCGCCGCACGGTGTTTTTTCGCGACGGCCAAATTCTGCGCGATGTTCCTGTCCGGGAGCGCGCCAGCGCCGCCGAAATTTTGCCGACATTATCTTCATCTTCGGCTGCTTCCGAAGAGGCCGAAGCATTGGATAAGGAGGGCTGACCCATGGATTTCATGAGCATCTTGCGGTTAGCCATGCGGGCTTTGGCACGCAACAAAATGCGCAGCATCCTGACCATGCTGGGAATCATTATCGGCGTCGGCGCCGTGATTGCGAGCGTGGCCGTAGGCGAAGGCGCTTCCGAACAGATCCAACAGCAGATCAGCAATCTCGGCGACAACATGATTTGGGTCGAAGCCGGGGGCCGCGCCGTCAATGGTGTGCGCACGGGCACGCGAGGAACCAAGACCCTGGTTATCGGGGATATAAAAGCGATGCAACAGCAGGTTCCGCTGGTGTACAACTGCGCGGGCCACGTGGATGGACCGGTGCAGATTGTCTACGGCAACCAGAACTGGTATGCCCAGGCGCGCGGCATTTCGCCGGAATTTCTTTTTGTGCGCCGCTGGGACATTGCGCGGGGATCTTCTTTTTCGCAGGACGACCTCGACCACGCCGCGGATGTGTGCCTGCTGGGTCAGACGATTGTGGAAAACCTGTTTGGCTCCACCGATCCCTTAGGGCAAACAATTCGCATTCAGAATTTACCGGTACGCGTCATCGGCATACTGAGCCCGAAAGGACAATCGCCCACCGGGCAGGACCAGGATGACACGCTGATGATGCCTTTGACGACCATGCAGAAAAAGATCAAGGGAATCGAC
>QHYR01000180.1 GCA_003223315.1 Acidobacteriota bacterium
CGTAGAGCAATTGCGTTGGTTCCGGGTTCAATTCCTTGTTGTATTCGTCGGTGATCTCGGTGGCCCCTTGTTGGAGCATCTTGCTGGATTCGGCATCCAGGTCGGCGCCGGTGATCTCGACTTGCCGGCCTACGTACTTCGTGGCGATGCGCTGGGCGAGTTCGCCGGCGGTCTGGTAGTAATATTCAGCGATCTGGCGATGGCCTTCTTCATGTTCGAGCACGTGTGGGCTTACGCCGGCCGGCGCCCAGATGGTGACGCTGAGCTGCAGAGTCATCTTGATTTGCGTGATGGTCACGCGGGCGTGCGTGGCATCCACTTTTCGAGTCTGCCCTCCAACACTGGCGTTAGACAGGAAATTTGAATCGCACTCCGCCTCTTCCCCAGTCGCCAGGGGCGGCATATCGGCCGGCGGGCTGGTGGGATCAAACGTGCGACTTGCGAAAGTGACCGGCTGCTTGTTGATGATCGCTGCAGACTTTTCCGAAGGCCGCGGGGGCGAGGATCGGTTCCGCCAGGTGAGCCAGCCCGTGAGAAGCCCTCCCAGTAACAGGCAAAGCACAATGGAGCGGCGCGAGGACAATGCTGCCTCCGGTTTTGATTTTCCGTATAAAACAGAGATGAGGCCATGAATTTGTGGGCGGCGGATGATGCGAAAGGCACTGTCGTAACGGCGAACCAGCCGGCTGGGCCGCCGCGGAAGCATCGTGGGTTGGATCGGCGATGATAGCCGTGGTACATTCTTCGCAAGCCAAACCAATTATGTAAGCCAAAACAAACGAAGAGCCGAGGAAGGGGTTCTCCAGTGCGGAATTACTTGATTTTTTCAGCTGCGGCGGCAGTGGCGATGCTCGCTTTCTCACCTGCGGCGCGCGCTCAAAATGCCGCCCAGCAGACACACGTACCGGACATTTCCGGTGTCTGGCAAGTGACAAAGTTTCAGCCCAAACTGTTTCCGACGGGAGGCGCTCCTTTCAAGCCTTGGGGGGAGGCAAGATTCAAGGAGGCCAACCCTGAGACGAACGATCCCAATCTCGGCTGCCTGCCGGAGGGAATCCCGCGGTTCATGTTTGTGCCTCTTCCCATGGAAATTTTTCAAGTGCCCACGCGGGTCGTGATCATCCGTGAGGGCACCCAGGTGATGCGTCAGATCTATATGAATCGGCAGCACCGCAACGNNNNCCTTGGGGGGAGGCAAGATTCAAGGAGGCCAACCCTGAGACGAACGATCCCAATCTCGGCTGCCTGCCGGAGGGAATCCCGCGGTTCATGTTTGTGCCTCTTCCCATGGAAATTTTTCAAGTGCCCACGCGGGTCGTGATCATCCGTGAGGGCACCCAGGTGATGCGTCAGATCTATATGAATCGGCAGCACCGCAACGATTTGTACCCTACCTATTCGGGTGACTCGATTGGCAAATGGGAAGGCGATACCCTGGTAGTGGATACGATCGGTTTCAACGATAAGACCTGGATCGACTCGGGCGGACTCCCCCATAGCGAAGCGCTGCACGTCGTGGAGCGCATCCGTCGCCTCGACCATGACACGCTCGTTGACGACGTCATGATCGAGGATCCCATGGCATATACCAAACCGTTCACCGCTCAGCAAGTTTACAAATTGAAGCCGGGCTGGGAGATCCAGGAACTGGTCTGTACAGAGAATAACAAGTACACGTACCACGGAAAATGACCGCGCAATTAAGAAGACAAGAAGAAGGGAGAGACCCGATGAGGAATAATCTGTTGCTTATTCCCGTTACCGCCGTTCTTCTGCTGCTTTCGCTTGCAGGATCGGCCTACGCACATCACGCGACAGCGTCGTTCGATATGACCCAATCAACCACCGTGAAGGGGACCGTAACGGGGTTCGACTGGACCAATCCCCATGCTTACATTTATCTCGACGTGAAAAATGGGAAGGGCGCCATCGAAAAGTGGAGCGTCGAGTTGGGTACCATAGGCATGCTCGCCAGGGCCGGCTGGAAGAGAGATACGGTGAAGGCGGGCGACGAAATCACGGCGGTGGGCAATCGCGCCAAGGACGGCAGGCCGGTGATACGTTTCGAGAAGATTGTGTTTGCCAGTGGTCAGGAGCTTACTTCGAACGTGCAGTAGAACCGACGTCACGAACTGGAGCGAGGGCCTATTTGTCGTCGTGGCAGTCTGGCTTAGTCGCTTCGATGCGAATCTGCTTCAGCAGCTCGGCTTAATCGCCCCGGATAGTCTTGCGGCATCCGGCACTTCATTTCACCTCAACGAGCTCAATCGCGACCCGATCGGGTCCTTCGATCATGGCCGCCCGGGTGCTGCCCCAAGAATGAATCTCTTCAAGAACCTTGATCCCTTCGTCTTTTAATCGGGCGACGGTAGGCGGCAGATCCGCAACGCTGAGCGCCCAGTGGTCGACGAGACGCCCCCGGGTGCTCACGAGCCCGCCGCCCGGCCAGGGGCGAATCAAAATGGAGATGTCATCGAACATGACGCTTCCGGACGGCTCGCGAACAAATCCAGGAAACTTGAAGAACGACGGCCAGGTGGGAGGGGCATAGGGCCGTTTGCAGTCTCCCGCGTCAGGTGTAATTGGAGCACCGCCAGTGCCCTGCGGCATGGTCGCACCGAGGTGAGCGACATACCAGGCGATCGCGCACAACGGATGCTCATGATACATGTGAATGTGATTGAAGCGCTCCACCTGGCCGGCCTGAGCGTTCTCGATCAGCGCGCCGTCCGGACCCCGAAGATAGCCGAAGCCTCCCTGCCGCGTGGGCTGCACGCCCGTGGCTCGCATTTCCAGGATCTGCTCCTGGGTGGGAAGCCCGGGCAAGGTGTCGCTCGACATGTCCACGAGCTTGCCGTCTGCGGCGTCCCACATCTGCGCGATTTTCAGACCCTTGGCGCGGAACTCCTGGTCGTATTTGCGCGAGTCCGGGGTATTCCAGCCGAAGTGCCACACCGCGGTTTGCGGCCCAGTCAGCTCTGTCTGGGGCGGCGTGTTGACCTTGGTGAATAGCAAATAGACGTTCCCGGTCTTGACCGCCTCGTATCCGTTGAAAGTCGTCTTCGTGGCTGAGATGGGGAACGCTTTCGGGTAGTACGCGGCGGCAGCGCTCGGGTTCACGGAATTCAGCTGCACGTGATGAACGTGCATCGGCGCGATGTTCGGCGGTCTCTGGGCAGGAACCGACCGAGGCGTGACTGTGAGAGCAGCCAACAGAAAGACCATCAGGCTCAGATTGCGCATTTTCGAAACTCCTTCTTTAGCGAGACTCGTTCTGTACTCGTTGCGGCCAGCCGAAGGGAGAATCATCGATGCCGTCCAGGTTATTTGCGAGGAAAGGCAGCGAGAGTTGGCATTTCCGGGAGAGGCGTAAACGGAGGCGTGCGGACTGAATTCATGATCATGGCAAACCAAGTGTAGTAGCCGTTGACGCTGATGATGTCGACCACGCCCTGTTCGCCAAATTTGGTGAGGGCTTTGGCGTAGGTGGGGTCGCTGACGCTCTGATTGCGATGCAGTTCGTCGCAAAAGTCATAGACGGCGGCCTCGTCATCGGCCATGCCGGGAGGGCGCTGGCCCGCAGCCAAGGCTTTCGCAATTTCGGGGGTGAGCCCGTCCTTGACGGCGATGTTTACGTGGGAGTTCCACTCCGTATCCTGCGTCCACTGGCGTGCCGTGATGAGGATCACGAATTCGCGGAGCTTCGGCGGCAGCACCGTCTTGAACTGCAGGTATTCGCCCAGGATTTCGGCAGGAGTCATGACGTCCGGGCTGCGAAGCAGCGCCAAGAAGGGTCCGCGGACGGGCGGCCCGCCTCGTTTCGAGGCGAACTGGTCCAAGGCCTTCTTCTGGGCTTCGGTCAATTTATCGGCCGGGATTTCCGGCATACGATTCTGAGCAAAGGCGGGAAGGCCGAGAAGCACGGCAAGCCAAAGAAAGCCAAAAGTTTTCATGAGAGGCACTCCTTCGTTGGCGCTTTGCGAAAGCGACCGCACGCGGGCGGAGGCTCTCGAAGTGAAGTGAATGTATTCTTCGAAGGCTACGGTGTCAACGACCCATGGCCGCCACCAACCATCTCAGGCCTCTGCCCAGATACCAAACAGCAAAGGCCATGATCCCATACCAAACGCCGTTGAGTGGGGCGGCAATCAACATCGTAGGGATGATCTGATACCAATGTTCTGCATCAAACAAAACAATCCACGTAGGCCAAATGAGCCAAATGACCCACCACGGAAAAATCCACGAATTATCTCTAGGTGTCGCTCCGGATGCCAGTTGATCCGTTGTACTCAGTGCGAGTCCCACGAGTAATAGGATAACGGGAACCAATGTGCCAATGCAGAAAAACCAAAGCACAACTCGATTGCGGGCTGTGTTTTGATGTTTTGGCTCGGGCACCATTCGCCACCTCGGGCGGCTCAAGCATTGGTCTTGAGCAAACGAGCGAGGGTGCCGTTGAAAATAGCGAGCCGCTGCTTGTCGGTCAGGCCCGGAATGGCAAGGATGCGGTCAACAGGAGTGCGATTCCACAGCGCGGGATAGTCTGTTCCTAAGACGACCTGGCTGGAACCGACGACGGCGATCAGATGGCGCATATCCTCAGGGGTAAAGAGCACGGAGTCGTAATAAAGCTGCTTGAGATACTCGCTGGGGAGCTTCTTCAAGGGCCTGCAATCCTTGGGAAAGGCTTTCAGGCACTCATCGTTGCGGCCCGAGTACGACGGCAGGTAGCCACCGCCATGAGCCGCGCAAATCTTGAGCCTGGGGAAAAGATCCAAAATTCCGTCCTGAATCAGGTGGGTGAGGGCGAGGGTCGTCTCCAGGGGATGGCCGATGACGTTGTCGAGATTGCCATTTCCCTGCAGCCGGCGTTCGTCTATGGGTGTTCCGGAGACTTGGGGATGGATG
Source organism: Acidobacteriota bacterium (assembly GCA_003223315.1). Taxonomy (GTDB): domain Bacteria; phylum Acidobacteriota; class Terriglobia; order Acidiferrales; family UBA7541; genus Palsa-189. The sequence continues at coordinate 4,912 of QHYR01000180.1, forward strand.
AAGATCAGCGCTTCGAGTTCCTCGGCCTTGGCCCAGATGGGATTAAATTTGGGCGCGGAGAGATCCTCGCCATTCACGCTGCCGCCAATGGCAAAGCCACGCATGCCTTGTTTCTTGACGCCCTCTTCGATCTGCTCGACGGCAAGGGATGCATGTTGCAAGGCGACGCTGCCAAGGCCGACGAAACGATCGGGGTGGGCGGCGCAAAGCGCGGCAATTTTCTCGTTCTGAACCTGGATGATCTTGCGCGCGAGGCCCTCATCTGCCCAATACCACCAAGGATTGATGGAAACGGCTTGCACATCAATTCCCATCTGGTCGAGGTCCGCCAAGCGCTTATTGACGTTGAGGATGTTGCCCAGGCCATCGGGGTTAGCCTGCTGCGCGTCGCCATGGTGGCCCTCGCGCGCGATCCGATCTTTGACGAGGTCCCAAGCTTCGGGCACACGAACGTGAGAGTGCACGTCAACGACCGGCACGCGTTGGCCGTTGATGGTGACTGGAGCGCGCTTCGAGCCGGGCGACGGCTGTGTGGTTGATTGCTGCGGGCTGCGCGCAAACGCGCGAGTAGAATCCGCGCAGCAGCAGCCGGCGAAAACGATTCCCGCGGTTGCGCCTGATAAATCTTTCAGGAATTCTCTGCGTGTGGGCATGGTGGCTTTCCTATTGTCGCCTGGCGGTCCTGTGAATTCTGCCAGCGAGATATATCACGGTCGGACCTCAGATCAAAGAAGCTGACGCTACTGTTCCATCGCGCACATGAACGAGTCTCTCTTTGTGATAATGTCCGGACAACGGGTACAGGGGCAATCGATCGCTCAATAGGGTGCCGCCAGCGATAAGGCGGCCAAATGCCCATTGATCTCTTGAGGGGGACACATGGCAAAGCGGGATGAAGCGCGAAAGGCCTCGGAACGTCCTCTGAAATCGGCAGCTTGCGCGAACGGGCGCTCTAGACGAAATGGCTCTTCCACAGCCTTCCAGGGGCGTTGACTGGCCCACAGTGCGGGGACTAACATCCGCGCCACATACGCGGAGGTGCCTATGTCATTCCAAGGGAAAAATGCGTTGATCACGGGAAGTTCGCGAGGGATCGGCAGGGGTATCGCGCTCAAGCTGGCGGAAAAAGGGGCGCGCGTTGCGGTTCATTATTACCGCAATCGTGAGGCGGCGGAAATGACTCTGGCGAAGATTCGCGAACTGGGGTCAAGCGGATTTCTCGTACAGGCGGATGTTTGCCGGCCGGATGAGGTGCGAGGGATTTTCGAGAAGGTGCGCACTGAATTCGGCTCGCTCGACATTTTCGTCAGCAACGCGCGAACCGAAGCGCCAACTTTTTATCAGGCGCCGATGGAGATCACTCTGTCGCAATGGGACACAGCCGTGGATTCGCAGGCCAAGGCGTTCCTGGTAGCGGCGCGCGAGGCGGCGGCCTTGATGCCCAACGGCGGAAGGATCGTAGGCATCACGTTCGCGCCGGGCGGGCGGTTTGGGAGCTGGCAACCCTGGGTGGCAATGGGGGCGGCGAAAGCAGCGATGGAGTCGCTGGTGCGCTATTTCGCGGTTGCGCTGGCGGGGCGCGGAATCACGGTGAACTCCATCAGCCCGGGCTGGGTGGAAGACAGCGTGCTGAACAGCTTGCCCGAAGTGTTCCAAACCGGACTGCGCGAGTGGCAGGAGCGCGGCTGGACTCCGATGGGCCGGCTCGGAAGACCATCCGATATCGGCAATGCCGTCGCGCTGATTTGTTCGGAGGAAGCCAGTTGGATCACCGGGCAGCTGATTGAAGTCGATGGTGGCGCATCCCTGGTGGATGCGCACCTGCCGTTGGAATTTCAAGGAATTGCCAGGCAGGAGAAAGTCCAGAGCGCGTAGATCTTAGCGACGCGCTGAAGCAAGCGGCGAAGGCGATGAGAGATCCCGCGCTCGCCGCCCAAGGCGGTCGCTCGGATGACGATCTCCGGTGTCAGGAGTCCGGTGGACTCCACCGGAGTCCAGAAACCGGACCTGGTCGGATCGTCAGCTAAATCGCAGTGGCGTGCTCTTTAGGCACGAAGTAGATTTCTTCCTTGATGTGTTCCTTGGCCCAGCCGCGGCGCACGAGGATTCCGCTGCTATTGTCAATCATCTTCGGGTGACCGCAAAGATACGCGGAAGTTGTCTCCGGCATCAGTTCCCACAGATGCGTGTATTTGCGGATGAGGTCGTCGACGCGGCCGACCTCTCCGGTCCAGTTTCGATCCTCCCAGGGCCGGCTCACCGTGGGGACGTACTTGAACCACGGGACTTCGTCGGCAATGCGCTTGAGCTCTTCGAGATATCCGAACTCCCAGGAGCGGCTGGCGCCTTCCAGGAGAAAAAGCCGGTGGCCCTCCGGGAATTTATTTTGCCGGGCGTCGTTCGAGAGAGTGCGGATGTAACTCACGAAAGGCGCGACTCCGGTGACGGTACAGAGCAGCAAATGATTTCGATGGACCTGCAGATCGAGCGTGAAGCGGCCTTTGGCTACTTTGCGCATGGTGAGCTCGTCGCCAACGTTTAACTTATGCAGGGCCGGCGTTAACTCGCCGCGCGGGACCAGCTCGAAGAAAAACTCGAGTTCGGATTCGTACGGCGAGGAAACGATCGAGTAGGGCCGCTCAATATGTTTGTGTGGCGCAAGGACTCCTAAAGTTGCGTATTGGCCAGGCAGGAAGTGGAATTCAGCATCCCGCTGCACGCGAATGGACCACAAGTCTGCGGCGATGTCTCTGCGTCGTACGATTCGCGCGCCATAGAACTTCTGATTTCCATCCATCTAGTTCAGCTCTCCCATTTTTTTCGGCTCGTCCCGACAAGCACCCTCTTTCCGGCAAGAGCTCAGGAGAAATCCCTCGCTCTCCGCCCGAGGCGGATCGCTCGGGATGACGATGCTGGTCGCATCGTCGTTTTCGTTTCGCTGGGAGTCATTTTCCGCGAAAGGCCCCGGGTAAGGGAGCCTTTTCGCGTTGGGCACTATTCATAGGCGAGGGACTCGATTGGATCACTCTGCGCGGCGCGAAGTGCCGGATAGGCGGCACCGGCGAGCGCACCAACAATGGCGACCAGAATGGAACGGAAGATCCAGTCCGGAGTGATCTCAATCTGTAGCGTGGGCGAGGTGCGATGCAGCAGCGTGGTCGTGGCGTAAGTGCCAACCAGACCTACGGCTACACCCAAGGCGACCAGCAAGAGAGCTTCCGCGACGATCAGCCAGCAGATCTCCAGGCGCGAGGAACCGAGTGCTTTTAAGATGCCGATCTCACGGCGCCGCTCGAGCACCATGGTGTACATGGTAAGCAGAACCACGAGAAAACTGATGACGATCCCCAGGCCGATAAAGGAACGAAGGAAGGGCCTCAGTTCGGGCAGACTCGAAGAGGTCATTAAAGACATGTATTCCGTCATGGAACGAATGCGGTAACCGGGAAGAAGCCGGACGAGCGCGGCGCGAACGGCTTCTGTATTGCCCGTGCTCCGAACGTAGATCATGGAAACGCGTTTCTCGGCGCCGGCGATTTCTTGCGCCGTCTCCATGGGCACAAAAAAGCGAGCGCCTTTTCCGTGCGCGACAATGCCGCTCACCCGGAAGTTCCGGTTCAGCAGCGAAACATTGGAGCCGACGGTCAGCTTACGCGCCTGTGCCGCCAGGTCGTCAGCGATGGCATCATCGGGGCCAGTGAAAGCGCCGCCCGCGAGGAACTTAAAGCCCTCGCTCAATCCATTAAATCGCGCGTAATCAATTCCATAAATCACGCCGAGAGTAGCCGTATCCACCACAACGACCACGGGGGCGACTTCGTCGATTCCGGCAACTTTTTCGATTCGAGCCACTTGCGATTGAGGGATGACGGCGCTCGAAAAGGAGAAAAATATCGAGGAGTTCGGCGGCTGGACGATGATGTCTGCGCCGACGCCTTCGGCACGGGCGCGCCAGTCGCTTAAGATTCCCGAGGTCAACCCAACAATAAGAAGAATCAAGAAGACCTGCAGGCCGATAGCGGCGGAACTGAAGGCGGAGCGCAAGGGATGAACTCCTAGGTTGCGCCACAATAAATTCAAGTACACAAACCTGGCGGGGTGAATCTGCGTCGCGCTCTGCTCAGCGATCAAGGTTCGTGGGTTCCGTGGGGAACTTACTCTAACACTGGGTCAGGCGCAGCGTCAAAAAAAGCTAAGCGGAGGAGTGACTTAGGTCAACTCCGGTAGTATCGGACACGGGAAGTGGGAAATGTTTTCCTTCTCATGCCCGAAAAGCGCCACTTGCTGCCGTGGCCTTTTCGGGTCTTTTCAACAAAAATGTTGAAAAGTTTGTGGAAAAGGCGTCGCTGACAATCGTAAACGCGCATACAGCAAACACTTGATACTGTTTGCACTAGAGTAGGGCATTCACCTAAGCCCTTCGCCGCGAAGGTGGTATCAAAATTGCCCAAGGGCCAAATCAAAGCGAGCAGAGTGCGGAAGCAAGGAACATTTTTCACAGAGCTTTCGCCTCCGCGGGTTACGGAGGCAAAGGACTCGCCCGGGGCGCTCAGTTACAGGATGAAGTTTTCTCGCCAGCAGGGGTTCCCGCCGCCATTGAATCGCTGATAATTTCACTTTTGGTGTACGCAGGCTCCGCTGATCCGCAAGCTGCGGCCAAATCCCGTCAGTTCGAGAGCGACACACCGCGGACAAATTTCTCGATCGCGGTCCGTGGATGCAAGAAAGGAAATGCCCTAGTGCCAGCGACTTCGCTTCTAGCGTGGCGCTTTCGCGCCCCGCGGCGCTGCGCCCTGGACTATAATCGCCACCAAGTACGCTGAGCACATTAGTCGTGGGAGGCGCCACGAAGAACTTCGACGGCATGAGGCAGAAGGTCGGCCACAACATCGAGTGACTCTACTGCACCGCGGGGGCTTCCCGGAAGATTCACGATCAGCGCGTGCTTGCAAACTCCGGCCACTGCGCGCGAAAGCACGGCGCGAGGATTCTTCTCGCGCCCCTTCTCCCGCATGAGTTCGCCAAGGCCCGGCAGGATTTTCTGGCAAACGGCCGAGGTTGCTTCAGGAGTTGTATCGCGCGGGCCGACTCCCGTGCCGCCAGTGGTGAGAACCACGT
>QHYR01000182.1 GCA_003223315.1 Acidobacteriota bacterium
ATCTGTGCGAGAACGGTGTGACTTCCCTGGCCGATCTCCGTGCTTCCGCTGAACACCGATACAGACCCGTCGGCATGCACCTGCACCATCGCGAGGGTGACCGGATGCGCTCCGGCATCGCTTGCCGAACAACATACGGAGCGGCCATGCTTCGGCGCCAAGGGGCCATTAGACCGCAGCGTTTCGGCGGCGATGCGGATGTCGCCCAGCACGTCGGCATCGATGGGACGCAGGCCCGGATGAATGGATTCGCCGCTATGAGCCAGATTGCGCAACCGGAATTCCTGCGGATCGCAGCCGATCTGGTGCGCCAGTTCGTCCATCTGGGATTCCACGGGAAACGTGATTTGCGCCGCACCCAATCCGCGGTAGGA
>QHYR01000183.1 GCA_003223315.1 Acidobacteriota bacterium
CCGATGTAGTCCATGCCATGAACGAGCACGGCGCCGGGCGCGAGCGCACTCGCAACGTCGAGCACCGGCGTCAGCTCTTCGTACTCGACTTTGATTTTGTCGAGCGCCTCCTGCGCGCTCAACTCGTCCTCGCTGATGACCGCAGCGACCGGCTCGCCGACAAATCGAACCTTGCCGATGGCCAGCAAAGGATGATCTTTTACGGCGTGGCCATAATAAGGATGAAGCGTGCCGAGATCATTTCCCGTGAGCACGTCAACGACTCCCGGCTGGCGCTTGGCCTCGGAAGCATCGATGGAGAGAATTTTGGCGTGCGCGAACGGGCTGCGGAGCAGCTTGGCCCAGGCCATGCGTTCGAGAGTAATGTCGCTCGCGTAGGTGGCGCTTCCCGTCACCTTGGCCACGCCATCAGTGCGAGGAACGGAATGATTGACGACGGCAAAGTTCTTCGCGTCGCTCTTGTTTACGTCACTCACGATTTCGCCTGTTTTCTTTCGGCGGGTCCTTGCAATTCCGCAGAGGCCTGCCGGATGGCCTTGAGTATTCCCAAATACCCGGTGCAGCGGCAGAGATTGCCGCTCATGTAAGCGATGATCTCTTCGTCCGAAGCATGTACATTTTCGTCCAGCAGCGATTTGGCCGCGAGGATCATGCCCGGCGTGCAAAAGCCGCACTGGAAAGCAAAATGATCGAGAAAAGCTTGCTGTAGCGGATGCAGACGGCCCGCTCCGCCGGCCAATCCTTCGATGGTGGTCACGCGCTTATCGCGGATTTCGTAGGCCAGATAGGTGCAGGCGCTGACGGGCAGGGCGTCGACGAGCACGGTACAACTTCCGCAAACCTGGGACTCGCAGGAGAGTTTCACGCCGGTCAGCCGGCAGCGCGCTCGCAGGACCTCGGCGAGCGTCTCGCGCGGTTCGATCTCCAGGGACGTGGATTTTCCATTCAGTTCAAAATTGATTTTCACCGGCGGTCCTTTGTGGATTGAGTGCGCAGATTGGCGCGCACGTCCGGCGCGAACTGCGCCTGAACATTTCGAGCGAACTCGGCGAACTTTTCTGTACCTCTGCGCCGGATGGGCACCGCGCCCAGCGTGGCCAGCTTGCCTAATATTTCGATATCCGCTTCAAATCGCATCCGCGTGGCCGACGAGGCGGGACTCAGCATTATATGCAAAGAGCCGGTAATGCGATTCAGTCCGATGGAATCGCCTCCTTTGACGCTCGCTTCCAAAAAAGACGGCTCGTGCGCCTCGGCCACGCGAATTTCCATGTTCAGGGCCACCTTGAATGGACCGATTTTATCGCTGGCCTTGGCCTGGTACGCCTCCACACCAGGCTCGTTCAGTGGCGTGACGTTTTCGACGCCCGGCAGAAGAGCTGCCAGCCGGGGAGTGTCGCGCAGGAGTTTCCAGACATCCTCCGGAGAGGCATCCACGTTCAGCTCCTCGTTGATTTTCAGCAGCATCGCAGCCTGGGCGACCCGCTATGCACTCGCTTTTCGTGCAAGAGGCGACCGCCCCAATTATTACTGTGCGCTTCTCTTCAAGGCAAAAACTAAATTGCACGCGAGCCGCTCCGTGCCACAATTACGCTGCTTCAAGCGAAGGAGCATCTTGATGGCGCAGACGACTTCAATCGCGCGTGCGAAGGATGGATGCCAGCTCTCTTATCGCATTTATGCGAATCCCGGAAAGCCGCGGCTTGCGCTGATTCATTCGCTCGCGCTCAGCGGAGCCATGTGGGGCGAAGTGATCGCCCAGCTTGCCGGCGCCGCGGAAATTCTCGCTTATGATTGCCGCGGGCATGGACAATCGGAACGGCGGCCCGGTCCGTATAGCGTGGAGCTTTTTGCCGATGATCTCGCGGCGCTGCTCGATTCCTGCGGCTGGTCCTCCGCAGTCGTCGCGGGATGCTCGATGGGCGGCTGCGTGGCTCAGGCGTTTGCCGCGAGATATCCCCAGCGAGTTCGAGGATTGGCATTGGTCGACACCACAGCGTGGTACGGTCCGACGGCGCCTAACGATTGGAAAGCTCGCGGCGCCAGGCCCGCAAAAGACGGTTTTCCTTCCATGATGGAGTTCCAGCTCAGCCGTTGGTTCAGCGATGGTTTCCGCCGCGCGCATCCCGATGTTGCAAACGAGATCACGCAAGTTTTTCTGGCGAATGATGCAGCCTCTTATCAAGCGGCCTGCGAGATGCTCGGAAATGCGGACCTGCGGGCCGCGCTGCCCGCGTTTGGCATGCCCGTGTCGGTGATCGTGGGCCAAGAAGATTACGCCACACCCGTGGCCATGGCGCAGTACCTCCATGAAAGCATTCCGAATTCGACGCTGAGGGTGATCCCCGGCGCGCGCCATACCACGCCCGTAGAATGCCCCCGGGATATCGCCGCGGTTTTGGGTCGCTCCGCTCCTCAGAATGACACCGATAGACTTTCGACCGGAATATATCGAAGGACTAGGCTTCAGCTTTCGGCGGGCCTTCGACCTTGCGGACGGGAGTTTCCGGAGTGAGGCCGCCGCGGCGGCGCGGGAACGTGTTCAGGCCGTTTTTCTCCCATTCGCCGGAGACAGCATTGCACGCAAAGCGATCCCAAGCCTCGCTCCAGTCTCCCAACGAATAGCCGTGCCAGGGCTGCTGGACGCGCAGCGCCGGCAAGTCCAATTGCTTCCAAATTTCCAGCGCCCGTTCCATGAACTCGCGCTTCGGCAAAGCCAGTGGCGGCATGGGATGTTTCAGCGTCGCGTCAATGAGCATGGTGGAATCCAAGTTCTGCGGGCCGGACTTGGGCGCATGGCCGATGGAGCGGTAAGGCTCGATGTGCACATCTTCCTGCGGATTGGAACGATAGGCAAGCGACCACAGCATCGCGTCTGTATTGGCGGGATCGATATCCTCGCTGACCGCGATCACGATCTTCCCGCAGTCGGCGCGCAGAGTCGCCGCGCCCTGCAATCCCCGCCAAACCTCGGTGCGGGGCGTGCCATTCGCGAATTGCAGAAAAATCACCGGCCGGACGTTACTCAGCGGCTCATGCATGACCACGCGGCGAATGCCTTTGATTGATAAATGCTCGCGCAGATGCGCCAGGAACATCGGCTCATAAACGACTTTCTTGATCATGCTCGATTCGCTCGGGGTGACCTGGCTGATGATGGAGACGAAGACGGGAGAGCGCCTGTGCGTCATGGCCGTCACCTGCATGGACATGTTGTAGTCTTCCAGCGCGACGTAGCCATTGCTTTCGCCGAAGGGCCCTTCGGGCTCGAGCAGATCGGTATCAATCATCCCTTCAATCACGATTTCGGAATCCGCCGGCACTTCGAGATCGAGGGTCACGCATTTCGCGGTTCGTATTGGCGCGCCGGCCAGCGCTCCGGCCACGCCCATCTCATCCTCGTTTGCGGCGAGCTTCTGCGGACCCGTGAAGACCACCACGGGCGCGCAGCCGATGACGATGGCGCAAGGCATCGGCTCGCCGCGCGCGCGATATTTCTGCCAATGCAGATAGCCGCCGGCCCCGCCGATTCGCGAAGACATGCGCACGCCGAGCCGATCGGTCTTTTTCAGCGATCCGCGATAAGTGCCCATATTGCGCACGCCCGTTTCCGGATCGCGCGTGATGCACAAGGTGGCCGTGAGATAAGGCGCCGAATCGAACCCGGGCGTGGAGATGGGAATGGGCAGCCGCGCCAAGCCGCCATCCGGCCGGCGAAGATCGTCGCCGGTTAGGATCACTTCCTGGCAGCGCGGCGAAGCGATCACGACGGGAGGGATCGGATTGGCGATCGCGTGGGTCCAGGCCGCGCCAATCTCGTTAACGGCGCGCCCCATCCCGAGCGCGTAGATTTGCGCGGAGGCCGCCAGCGCGCCGACGGCGACGGGAATGTCGTAGTGCCGGCCGCGCGAGTCGACTACGTTGGTAAAAAGAAATGCGCGGCGCTCATCTTCGGGAATGCCTCCCAGGAATTGCCAACGAACCAGCGGGTGCAGCTCCATGTCTTTGTTGATCGGCTTATCCACTCGAACGAGCAAGCCATTCGCCTCGAGCGCAGCCAAATGGGTCTGGAAGTCGAGGCTTGGTCTGGTCACGGCGGGCTATTTCCAGAAAAATACGAGCACCACCGCGAGGATAGCGGTTACGACGAGTTGCAGAATTTGCCACGGCAGGCAAATGCGGAAAATCTCGCCGTCCTTGCCTTTCACGTTGGCGAGCGACGCAGCATAAGAGATTTGCGTAGGCTTGAGGGCGTTCGGCGGGCCCATGGTGACCACCGTCACGATTCCCACGAGCAGCATGAGAGGGATACCTAACAGCGGAGCGATGCCCACCTGCATTTGCGACAAGAGAAAGTCTCCGGGCAGTCCCTGACCGAAGGCCATGCCCCCCAGAAAAGCAACGGCAGGGTAGAGCGAAGCGTAGATCAGCTTGCCCCCGCTCGAGAGCACCCTGGCGAGCAGCGCGATTTGTCCCGCGTCCACCATCAGGTAAACCGTGGCGCTACCGACCAGCAGGGTAGTCAAAGGGGCGCGGCTTCGGCGCGTGGCGGTGAGCAAGTCTTTGGCGAGATTGGCGCGCTTGCAGCGAAAAAGGTAGGCGACGAGCGAAGTCACCAAAATAAAAAATCCGGCGGAGGTAAAAATATTGATGGTAAAGGGCCGATATCCCCAGGCGGCTACCCCGAACTCCACGCGCGTTAAAAGTTGTGCGATGGAGGGAAGTTTTGTGAGAAGCACGATCAGGATGCCCAATAGCAGCGGAGCATAGGCCCGGAAGCGCATCGTTGTGGGAAACGAGGAGCGCAGGGCTTCCGGCCGGGCCGCACCGACGACGCTCTGCACGCTCTGCCTGACGGAAAGCCGTCCATAAAGATAGATGCTGCCCGAGGAAAGGGCCGCTCCCGCAACCAGCGTCATCAGGTAGTAAGCGGGCCAGACCTGCGTGAACAAAATGATGGCCACGGCGTTGCCCAATCCCATCGACCAAAACAGGACTTGCGTCTCCCACTCGAAGAAGCGGAATCCCAGGATCTGCAGAAAGCCAAGCAGCGAAAGAAAGATCAACGGGATGGTGATGAACAGGCTATTAAATGGCAGCGTCCAGGAGAAATACACCAGGTAACTGGCGCAAGCGGAAAGCCCGTCAAAACCCAGATCGACCAGGCCGGGGATGGTCACCGGGTAGGTAGCAAAGCCATTGAAAGCGGCGATGAAGCCGCCTACCACGGTGACCAGGGCGACGGCGCGCCCTTCCTGATCCCAACTGGGAACGATCGATTGCACCGATTCCAGCAATATTTCGAGCAGTCCGGTATTCCGATAGGATTGCCCGAAAATCTGCCCGGTGTAGAGAACCAAGAACCCCGACCACATGGAGAGATTGCCCCACAGGGAAGCCTCGAGGCTTCTCAGCGGCGTCATATGGTAATAGCCGAGCGCGATTATTAATTCGATGGCCCACGCGGCCGCGACCGCGCGGACGGCATCCCATTTGAAAATAAGGAATGCGGAAAACAGAACGGCAAAGGGGGCCAGCGTGATCGCGACTTCTATGCTGGTGTGCAAAAAATCTCCTCGGTGAATCAGGCCAAGCTCGGCACGCGTCAGACGTGAACCCGACGAACGGCTAACGACGAGCGGCTACAAAGTGGACTCTTCCAAATGCGAGCGCCAAGCCAGCGGACATTGTGTCACGTTCCTCCGGCGAAAGTCATCTCTCCGCGCCCAATGCGGCCCACTGCCTGGCCCAAGCCGGATCGCCAATCAAAATATTGTAAGGGCTGTCGTAAAGCCACGTTCGCGGGCCGATGTACACAATTCGTAACCGGAGGTACTCGCAGGTGACACGCGGAAAACGATTTGGTTATCGGCGATCAGGCGTCAGTAGAATCGCCAGCGATACGGGAGGAGCATGTGAGCGAAACGAGAGACCTCGACGCACTTTTATCCCGAGTGGAACGGCTCGAGAAAGAAAACCGCAGGCTCAAGCAAGGCGCGCTTGCTTTCCTATTGTTAATTGCCTCTGTAGGATTGATGGCGCAGACGAAGCAAAAACCCTCTGCCCCAAGCAGCAGCCAAAGGCAAAAGGGTCGCGCGCCGGCGCCCGCGCCAGCGGGA
>QHYR01000181.1 GCA_003223315.1 Acidobacteriota bacterium
GCCGGCAGCTTGATAGAGCGCATTCGCGAGACAGGCGCCGATCGGGTTGAGAGAACCTTCGCCGCCGCCTTTTGCGCCGTAGGGGCCCACGCCATCGCGATTCTCGACCAGCTTCAGCTCAACCCTGCGGGCCAAATCGGAGAATCGCGGCACGCGATATTCGAGGAGCGTTCCATTCATCAATTGCTGGCCTTCAAAGATCAATTCCTCGAACAAGCCGGCGCCCAGGCCCATGGTGGCGGCGCCCAAATCCTGACTTTCCGTCATGGCCGGATGGATGGCGAGTCCCACGTCTCCTACCGTGACCAGCGTATCGAGCGAGATCTTTCCCGTATCTTCGTCCAGGGCGATCTCCAGGCCCACGACTCCAATTTCCCAAAATACCGGCACGGATTTTAGGGCTCCGGCGCGACGCAAATAGGCGCGGCCGATGATGCTGCAGCCCTCCATCTGGAAATAACGTTCGATGATTTCAGGCCAGGTGAGCCAGTCCTTTCCGTGGCGGATTCCGCCGCGTTCCTCGGT
>QHYR01000243.1 GCA_003223315.1 Acidobacteriota bacterium
ACAAGACCTGGCTTGACAACGCGGGCCGTCCCCACAGCAAGGCTCTGCACGTAATCGAACGTTATCATCGCGTGGACGCAAAACATCTGGAAATGACGGTTATCATCGATGACCCGAAGTACTACACCAAGCCTTGGGTGGCCCTCGACCGATTGTCATTGAGGTTGCAATCACCCCAGTTCGATTTTTTTGAGCAGGAGTGCTCACCCTCACAGACAAGGGCATACAACGAGTTTTATGGCGAGCCCGCCTCAGAGGGACTCGACAAGACCCCTGACAAAGCCAAGTAGGCTTAGAGCTCTCCCGTAAGAAAGAGCGGCGAAGCGAATTTACTGCCGCAGCCCCCCGAGCTGCACTTCAAATCCATCCGGATCCGCAACGTGGAAACTCGTCTTGACATCGCCGCTTATGATCTTCAGCCCGCGACGCTTCAGTTCCGCTTCGGCCTGTTCTTTGTTGCTATCCCAGTTAGCGACGGTATAAGCGATGTGATCGACGCGCGGCGTGCCGGAAGGCCGAGTGCGCGCAATGAGGATGTTGTTGCCAAACGTCAGCCGGCACTGTTTTCCGTTATCTTCGGAAACCTGCATCCCGAAGAGGCTCGCATAAAAATCGCGCGTCTTCGCATAATCGGCGACCTGATAGGAGACGTGATTGAAGTTCGTGGCCTTGAGCAGTTGGCTATCGGCTGCGGCTGCTGCCGGAGCCGCGGCCGCAGCCGATGCTGCCGTCGCCGCGAGCGCGAGACTCTGAATCAGTTGCCGCCGCGTCATTTTCCCTTGATCGAAGTCCCGAAGTAAGTTTGCGATGATGTGTTCCATGGCGTCTCCTCCTCGAAGTCTGCCGGGAACCTCCCGGGGGGCACCTAGTATATGCCCACTGGCCTCCGGTAAATATGGAGTCTGGAGTCGATTCAGGATTGGTCGAAGGTGGAGCGATTTGGAAAGTTGAGGTTGCGCACGAGATCAACTCCCTCCGGAGAGCTCCTTGTAGTTTTGGTTGCGTAGGGCGAAGGCGCGCCGGGCCATTTGACTCGTAAGGCTGCGCGATAATAGAGTTGGGGAACTTTGAATCTGCTGAAAGAATGAGAAAGAGGAGGGCCGCCACCATGACAAGGGTGCAAAAGATAAGCCGGCGATATGCCAGATTTCGTTTTGGATTCGTCCTGCTGGCCGTCATATTCACGAGCGCGGCGGTCATCTTCGCGCAGTACCCTTCGCGATCACAAATCAGCAAAGATGGCACAGCAGTGCTGCTGGAAGATTATGCGAGTCTGCCGCTTTCGAGTCCGACGCACGGAGGCTCGACTGCGGGCACAATCGACTACAAAGCTCAATTGGGCCGCGTAACTTCTCTGCGCTCGGAGCCGGCAAACGCCCCGCTCGCGGGCTCGCGATTTTTCGTGGACGATCAGAGTTCCACTGTCTATATTCTGGAAAAAGCCACGAAGAAGTTCACGCCCTATCTCAATTTCGCGGAAATTTTCCCGAAGTTCGTCTCGAACATAGGCAACACGGCCGGTATTGTTTCCTTTGCCTTCGATCCCGCCTACGCGAAAAGCGGCAAATTCTATACGGTGCACACGGAAAAACCGGACTTGGATGGGTCCGCCAGCGCAACAAATGCGCACCTGTCCGCGCTGGATCTCAAGGGGTACTCAACGACTCCAGTGGTGAATCCGCCGGCCGGCCCCGCGCACCTTGAATCCGTACTCGTGGAGTGGACGGACACGAATATTCGCAATTCCACGTTTGAGGGAACGGCGCGCGAAATTTTGCGGACCGGCTACGATCGCAATCACCCCATGGCGGACTTGGTCTTTAACCCTTTGGCTCGGCCCGGGGATGCTGACTACGGCAATCTCTACATTTCGATTGGCGACGGCGCGGCTGGAGAAACGCCCGGACCCTCTCACACGCTCCCGCAACGGCTCGATACGCTGGTGGGCAAGATCCTGCGGATCACTCCGGACATCAATTTGCGTCCGAAAGACATGCTCAGCCCGAATGGCCGATACAGAATTCCATCCACCGGCTCGGACCCGAATCCCTTTATATCCGTGGCCGGCGCTCGCGGCGAGATCTACGCGTATGGTTTGCGCAATCCGCACCGGTTGCAATGGGATGTGCAGTCGAAAACGCTGATGGCCGATGACATTGGCGTGCACTATTGGGAAGAGGTCGACATCGTCAGCAAAGGCGGCAATTACGGTTACGCGGAGCGCGAGGGGAACGAACAATTTTTCGTAAATGATGCAGGCAAGACGGGCAGCCTCATGAATCCGCCAGTCCCTTTCCCGGAGAAAGATCTGTTGAAAGTGGAAGGGATCAATGACCCCGTTGCGCCGCTATACCCGGTCGCCGTCTACAGTCACCGCGAGGGAGACAGCATTGGCAACGGTTTCGTCTACCGCGGCAAGCTGATGCCGCAGCTTCGCGGAAAATATATTTTCAACGACATGACGACTGCCAGGATTTTTTATGCCGACTTCGCGGAGATGCTTGCCGCGCATGGAAAACGTGACCAGCAGGCGCAAATGCATGAGTTGCAGATTATGTACAAAGATCCGAACGACCCGACCAGCCACGGAGCCAAGCGCCGGATGTTTGACATTGTGGCCGAAACTTACGCGCGCCGGGGAGGGATGCCGCCTCCGGATCATGTGCTGCCCGGCAACGGCGCGGCCACCACTCGCTCGCAAGATCCGGCACACCCCGAAGCCAAACTGGATCCTGAGGGCGTAGCCTACGGCGGGGGACGCGCGGACATCCGCATGGCTCTAGGCGGCGACGGCGAACTCTACGTCTTGAGTAAGTCCGACGGTATGATCAGAAAACTGACCGGCGTCGTCACTCCGCCTCCGACTTCAAGGCGCGGGACGTCTTCGAAGGAGACTGCGTCGCGCTGACAAGATGGCAGAGGCGATCTGCTTCGGATTCGGACAAGCCATGCATCTGCGCCTACTTTTCGCGCTGTTTGCCTGTTTTGGCTTGACATTGACGCGCTGCCGGTGCTAAACCGCCACTCATAATTCGGTGATTCTAGAGATTTTTGGACGGGGATTGTGTGTCTCTTTTTTTTAGAATTCTGAAAGGGCCAAGGGCATCATTCGTTTGCAAATCGATTTGATCGCGGTGATCGGTTCACAACTGATCGGTGCGAAATAACCTGATCTTCGGAGGAGTGTGTCTATGTGCAGTGTTTTGCCAAGAGGGCGTCGTGTTTTGGCCTTCCTTTCGTTTGTTCTAGCAGTGTCCATTGTATTCGCTAGCCAGGTACGTGCTCAGGTGGCCGGAGCAACCTTGTCCGGCACAATCAATGATCCTTCTGGCGCGGTCGTTCCCAATGCTCAAGTGTCGGCCAGGAATACAGCAACGGGCGTCAGTCGGGCGACTACGACCGACTCTGCCGGCTTTTACTCCCTTCCTAATTTGTTGCCAGGCACATATGAGGTCACGGTCACAGCCACGGGTTTCAGCACGGCGGTGCAATCGAACGTGGCACTAGCGGTCGGCGCCCAGCAACAGCTCAATGTGCAGATGGCGCTCGGGGAAACTACGACCAAGGTTGAGGTAACCGGAGCAGCCCCGGCTGTACAGCTCACCTCGTCAACGCTCAGCGGCGAAGTGCAAGCCCAAACGGTGCGCGAACTGCCCTTGAACGGGCGGGACTGGACCCAACTGGCCACGCTTCAACCCGGCGTGGACAAGATCGAGACCCAGATGAGTTACGACACCTCCGCGCGCGGCAACCGTGGCTTCGGAAGCGAGTACACCATTTCGGGCGGCCGGACGACATTCAATAACTACCGCATTGATGGCATCAGCGTGGTGGATTACGCGAATGCCGCCCCCGGAGACGTAATCGGCGTGGTACTCGGTGTGGACGCCATTCAGGAGTTTTCTGTCTTGACCGGCGGCTTTTCGGCCGAATACGGACGGGCCGCCGGCGGGGTCGTGAACGCCGTCAGCAAATCGGGCACGAACACCTTCCACGGCGACGCTTACGAGTTCCTCAGGAATAGCGCCTTAGACTCAAACGATTTCTTTAACGTTGGGGCGGGCAACCCAAAGCCGCCGTTCCGGCGCAATCAGTTTGGCGGCTCGGCAGGCGGACCCATCATTAAGGACAAGACCTTTATCTTCGGCGATTATGAGGGGCTGCGCCAGACGAAGGGCATTCCGACTTCGATTACGGTTCCGTCGGACGCGGCGCGCGCTGGGAAACTGGTGTCCGGCTCGGTCGTGGTGAATCCTTACTCCGCGGCCTTGCTGGCATTGTATCCGCACGCCACTCCCGGTACGGTGACCGGAGATACAGGCAAATTCATCTTCTCCGGCGTGCAAGCCGTGCCGGAGGATTTCGGTACCATCCGGCTCGATCACAAGATCGGCGACAAGGACGGAATCTTCGGGACCTATCTAGTCGACGATGCAGACTACACCCAGCCCGACAAAATGAACCTTATCCTTACCAACTCGCACACCAGGCGGCAGACCGTGGCGATTGAAGAGACCCACGTCTTCGGTTCCACCCTCGTCAATGCCGCACGCATTGGCTACAACCGGGACAAAGTAATCAACCAATTTACTCCCAGCGCGGTCAA
>QHYR01000244.1:0-4779 GCA_003223315.1 Acidobacteriota bacterium
AATGGCAGTGGTGGTTTTGCCTACTCCGCCCTTCTGGTTGGCTACAGTCAGGATGGCCGTCATAGAGTGCCCTGCTCCCGCCAAAGCGGCGCAGGGCCCGCGCCTCCCCGGGCCGGCCGGCTAACTCACTTTCCCGCTTACTCCGGCTCTGTTTCGCCTTCCCGGCCCAAAACCCTTCGGGTGCCAGAAATCTAACCGCCTGCGCATTGCAACGCAAGCAAAAAATGCGCAAAGAATAAACAACCCGCCAGCCGGCGAATACGCGCCGACGGCGTGGGAATGGATTCTTGAGGGTAAAAACTTGAGGAAGACTAAGATCCGCTGCGTTGTTCGCGCGGGAGAACCGCCTGGATCGGGCAGCTACATCTTGTAGCGGCCGAGGTCGTCGTCGGAGAGCCCTTCCAGCCACTTGCGCAGCTCTTCGCTGGTGGATTTCTCGTTCACCGCGCTCGAAATCTTCGAGCTCTTGAGCACGGTCTCCTCGACGAAGATGGGGCAATCCACGCGCAACGCCAGGGCCAGCGCGTCGCTCGGGCGCGAGTCAATGGACATGCGTTCGCCATTGCGCTCCACCCAGATCAGCGCGTAAAACGTATCGTCGCGCAGCTCGTTGACCACCACTTTTTGCACCTGCACGTTCAGCCCGAACAACACATTCTTGAGCAGGTCATGGGTCATGGGCCGGGGAGTCTGCACTTTTTCGATTTCCAGGGCGATGGCATTCGCTTCATATACGCCCACCCAGATGGGCAGTACCGCGCTGCCGTTCGCGTCCTTCAGCACGACGATCGGCATGTTTGTAACGGGATCCATCATCAAGCCGCGAATCTTCATTTCGACTTCCATCGGCTGCCTCCCTGGCGCCTATTCGATGCTCTCCTCGCCCGTCAGGCTATTGGGACCAGCACCCGTTACGCGAACACGTAGATATTCTCCCAAAAGGTCTGTGCGCGATGAAGTAAAATTTAGGACTCGGTTGCTCGATGTGCGACCGGTCCACTGCGTTTCCCGCCGGGAAGCGCCTTCCACCAATACCTCAAACACCTCGCCCACCAGGCCCTGATTCCGCCGCAATTGAATGGCGCGCTGCCGCTCCTGAAGCGCCTGCAGGCGGCGCAGCTTTTCGCTTTCGGGCACGGGATCGGCCATCACCGCCGCCGGTGTGTGCGGCCGCGGCGAATACTGAAACGAGAACGCGCCGTCAAACTGCGCCGCCTCCAAAAGGCTCAGCGTCTCCTCAAAATCCTGTTCGCTTTCGCCGGGGAAGCCCACGATGATGTCCGTGGTGATGCTGATGGGGCGGCGCGCCCGGCGAATCAGGCCGATCTTCTCGAGATACTCTTCCCGCGTGTAGGTGCGCTGCATCGCGCGCAGCACGCGCGTCGAACCCGCCTGCACCGGCAGATGCACGTGATCGCAAAGCGCCGGCGAAGCATCGATGGCCGCGACAATATCGCCGCCCAGGTCGCGCGGATGCGAGGTCAGGAAACGCACCCGGCGGATTCCTGGAATTTCCGCCACCGCCAGAAGCAGCTCCGAAAAGGTTAGATGCCGATTCGACGGATCGCGATAAGAATTTACCGTCTGGCCCAGAAGTTGGATCTCCGTGTAGCCCACCTCGGCCAGCTCGCGCACTTCTCGCAGGATCGAATCGCTCGCGCGGCTGCGTTCCGGCCCGCGCGTGTAAGGCACCACGCAGTACGAGCAAGCCTTGTCGCAGCCCTCGATGATGGTGAGATAAGCGCGGAAGGGATGATCGCGGCGCGTCAATTCCGTCTCGAAGGTCTCGTCGGTGTCGGTTTCGAGGCCGGTGACGCGGCGTTCGCCCGCTTCCAGACGCGCCAGCAGCAGCGGAAGTTTGCGATAACTGGCTGAGCCGCAGACCAGGCTCACCCAGGGCGCGCGCTCGAAAATCTGTTCGCCCTCCTGCTGCGCCACGCAGCCGAGCACGCCGATCACTTTGCCGGAATCGCGGCCGGAATTATTCTTCGGATTGAACTCGCCGAGGCGCGAAAAAACTTTTTGCGCCGCCTTTTCGCGAATGCTGCAGGTGTTGTAGAAGACGAGGCCAGCCTCGTCCGGCGAGGCGACCTGCCGATATCCGCGCCGCAGCAGCACGCCGGCCACTTTCTCCGAATCGTGCTCGTTCATCTGGCAGCCGAAGGTCTCGATGTAAAAAGTGCGGCCGCCCCTCAACCCACCCAAGGACGATGCGGGCGCATTCCCTTTCGCCGATGCGCCCGAAAAAGATGCGCCGGGAAAGAGAGCCGCGAGCGGAACATGAATCGATTCGCCCATGCCTCCTCGATGTTATCACGTCCCCTCGCGGGTTCTCTCCTCGTCGCCCCCGGCCCGCCGCCGTTTTTTGGCGGCCTTCGTAGCGCCGCCTTCCAGGCGGCACACGTGGCACACGCACCGGGGTCCCCAATGCACGCCGCTTTTGCGTGCATTGGGGTGGAGGCACTCTTGCCTGTGCTTCCCCGCACTCGGTGTCATTCCGAGGCCTCTCTCCTCGGCGGGTGCCGCACCCTGCTTGCCCTGCTCGCCCTGAGCCTCGAAGGGAGCCTCGAAGGGCGGTTTTAAGGTGCGGTTTCTCTTGAAGGTCCGGGGTGCCCAAAGTATGCCGGTTTTGCGTGCTTTGGGGTAAGCCTCAGCGCCAGGCACGCACGTCGGTTCGGATCAATCCCTGATACTGCGGTACCTGGACCGGCGCCAACGGTGGCGCCGGGGTGGCCTGCGATTGCGCGGGCTGCTCTTGCGCGGCTTTTTCTTGCACATTTTGCGGCTGCAAAGCAGCAACGCGCTCGGGCGCCGGCGCCTCGGCCGGGCGGCGGCCCATAAAGGACTCGCCCCGCGGATATAGCCGCGACCGGCAACGGGGGCAAATCAGACGTTCTTGCAGCGCTGTGGTAATTTTCATCGCTCCGGCCTGGAAACTCTGACTCCGGCTCAGACCGGGCTTTCGCACTGCAGACAGACGAAGCTTCCCCGGCGCGCGCGAGCCCAATAGATTGACGAAAGGCTATCAGCGCAGCGCGCAGGAGCAAATACTAAGAACGGAGTATTGAGGGAGGCGGGGAATACTAAATCCAGCCGATGCCGCGCAGCCAAAGTTACTCGCGACTTCGGATTTCTTATGAGTACGTGTGCAGAGATAATCTGACTTAGAGAAACACGTCTTCACGGGTCGCTTTCGATGGGTATGACTTTCGTCCCCTGTCCTGTAAACTGGAAATGCAGTAGCCAGTCGCTCAAGACGCTCCGGCCCTGCACTTTTGGTGGCTCGAACTTCCACTGCTGCGCCGCCTCCAACGCCAGGCGGGCGAAATACTTGCTCGGTCCGGGCAAGTCGAGTTCGGCTTCCGTAACGTTGCCCGATGAATCCACGCTGATCCTCACGTTCACGCGCACGGTCCCACGAATGGTGTCCCTCGCGCTTTGAGGCACGTTGGGCACAACTTGTTCCGCGACTTGGCCCGGGGTCAAGCGCCGCCGCAGCGTTTTCTCCCGCGCCGTGGAGACCTCCTCCGGTTTTTCGCCGCTTGGTACCGAATTCGCGTCGCTCGCGGCCTCACTGCTTGCGCCTTGATCACTCGCCTGCGCAATTCCTGAATTCGCAAGCGCCCGCGCCTGAGTTGTCGGCTGTTCCTTTGCCGTCGACCGCGTTCGCGAACTGGTCGTTTTGGAATTGACTGGGCCGCTTCGGAATAGCCTGGGACCGACGAAAATCGCTACGATCACCAGAACCACCACCGAAACGATATAGGCTCCGCTATTCGAGCGGCTCTTGGCGGTGAAGCTCCGCGGCCCTGTGAGCCCTTTCCGCTGTGCGGCAGCGAGTTGAGGCCCCACTACGGCCCGCGGCGCCACTCCGCTTTGCCGCAAGTCCGGCTTCGCCACTGTGGGCTCGGCCAGACTCCCGAAACCCAACCGTGCGGCAATTTCCGTCAAAGCCCAGCGAGCGCGCGGGTCGCCGCACAGGCAATGGCGAGCGATCTCCGCGAATGGGGCCGGCACGTTTTCCGGCAGGATGGGCTGTTCTTTGCTTGCGTCCCAACGAGGCAAGCGCTTCGTAAGCGCCATGATCAGCAGCATTCCCAGAGACCAGACATCGCCCGCAGCCACACTTTCGCCTTGCGCGATTTCGGGCGCGTCGTAATCGCTTCGTTGTTCCCGCGCACCGCCCCGCTCCCCACTGGGCGAAATTCCGTCGCTCGAAAGTTTTAATTGATCGTCGATGGCCATGACGTTCGCGGGCTTCAGATGGCCATGCACGAAACCCTGGCCATGCAAATACGCGAGCGCTTCCAGAGTGGGCTTCAGCATCTCGCGAACTTCCTCAGTCGCGAGCGACCGGCTGGGCAGGATCTGCGAAAGGTCTTCCTCCGCATACTCCATGACTACAAAGAGCAGTTCGGTATCGTCCAGCTTGGCAAGGCCTGCTTGAAAAATTTGCAGCAGATGAGGATGCCATAACTCGCGTGCGGACTGCAGGCGCGAGAGCTCGGCCTCCACGGTCGCCTGATCCCATGTCCCAATGGGGATCAGCTTGACGGCGGCTTTCCGCAATTCAGGCCCATACTCCGTCAGGAAGACGCCGGCGCGTTCCGAGCCGCCCAGGTACTCTCCGAGACGAAACTCCTTGTTGACGACTCGACCTTCCCACTCCTTCCAGGGCTCTCGCATGCGGTTTTCCCCTTCTCCCTTGGCCGGGCGGTGGCGCTATTGTACCTGAGCACCGGCGTCCGGTTTAGCCGATAAATTTCGCCTGTCGCATGT
>QHYR01000244.1:4907-6453 GCA_003223315.1 Acidobacteriota bacterium
CTCGCGCGGTAAAAAAGGTGCGCGTGCCCTGGGGTGGTCAGCGTGATCTCGCCTTCACCTGTTCGCTTGCGTCGGGGATCCGCCCGCGGTCTACGGGAGCCTTGAGCTCCACGTGAAAGTGTTTTGCCAAATCGGCCGGCATGGCGCGCCAGGTGTCCACTTCAAAGATTTCGCCCGTGCGCTCCAGCGAACGCGCCACCAGCCCCGAACAAATCATCTGCCCGTCGATGCCGAATGCGAATTTCAGCCCGGTGAGCAACGAAAGGCCCAGGCTTAGATCAGTCAAGTAGCCGTATTTGTCGTTCAAGCAGTAGTAAGCAAATGTCGTCTCCTCCTGCCGATCTTCGTCGAAAATATCCTGAAGATAGACCACGTGGTATTCGGTCTCCCGGTAGACCGACACATTCCGAAGCTGCACGCCGCTGCCCAGCGCTTCGATGATGTCTCCGCCCTCATTGACGAAAAGCGCGGCGTGATTCCAGCGCGCGTATTTCGTGTCTGCGCCTGTGTAGCGAAGCCGTTGGCCAAAGCGAATCAGCCGTCCGGTCCAGCTCCGCGAATGCGTGAGCAAAAAATCGCCCGGGCGCGCGTCTTTCACCTCCGTTCCCGGCGGATAATGCTGCCATCGGCTGGCCCTTCGCGTAACCGTCGCCGCCGTCGCCATCTTCACCTCCCGTAAGTCCCGCTAGCGGGGGTCCCCAGCATGACCCTCGCGGTAAAATAGAGTAACGCTCGCGAAGGATCGCACGCTCCGCCTCGAACCCGCGAGAGGGGCTCTTCGCGGTTGAGTTTTGGCCGTGTATCGCTGGCTGCGTGGCTGTTCCCCGCGCGAGCGCCGAAAGTCCTTGCCGACTTTCGCCAAAAAATGACGATGCTGACAGCATCGTCATCCCGAGCAAAACCTTCACGGCCGCGCTCCTTTCTGCGACCCATGGGCGGGACGTGGCAAGATCCTCTGGCTGAGTTCGATTCAACTGCAGCCGAGTCGGGTTGCAGGTTATCGCGGCCCGGCTAGCCTGCCGGAGTGGGCTTCGCCTGGATCGCTGCCGGCACCGGCAGCGGCGCCTTCG
The DNA here is from genome assembly GCA_003223315.1 of Acidobacteriota bacterium. GTDB lineage: Bacteria > Acidobacteriota > Terriglobia > Acidiferrales > UBA7541 > Palsa-189. The sequence goes on from QHYR01000244.1 coordinate 5,978, forward strand.
GCACGATCACCCAAGCTACGAGGTAGGCGACGATCCCGCCAACGATTCCGCCCGGCACTACGGCCAGTATGGCCCAGAACAAGCGCACGATCGTGGAATCCACTCCCAGATATTCGGCCAGACCACCGCAGACTCCCGCGATCTTGGAGTCCGTCGCCGAGCGCATCAGCCTCCGATGTGAAAACATAGGACGCAGCCGCACTCCGCAGTAGGAGCAAAAATTCGACCGTTCGTCGATTTCCCTGTGGCACTCCGAGCAATTCATGATTTCCTCCACGCACGATTTTGTCGGCCCGACGGCATTATCCGGCAAATTTCGCCCTGCGGCGCAAATTTCTGCCGCGTCGCGTCGCCGCTTGCGGGTGTGCCATACCCTTCGGTGGTGTACCCCCTTGGCACGGAGTCGGTAAACTCGGTAGCGGTCAAGTTGCCGTGAAACTTGACCACTACCGTAAATTCCTCCGATTTGGCTTGGG
>QHYR01000088.1 GCA_003223315.1 Acidobacteriota bacterium
CCGGAATACCTTTGCTCTGCTTTGAACACGCTGCAGCGGCTGGCGCTGATGCGATCGCGGTCGATTCCGGAGGGGCCATTTACGTTGCGAATTCGCGCGCCGGCATCATTCACTTGTTTTTCCCTGAAGGCGACCCGTTGCGCGCCTTGCGCATTGCTCCGCAGCGTAATTCCGAAGGTCCATTTCTCTTCAGCATTGATGCAGATGGCAGGATCTATGTGCCTGATCCCGCAGGCGGAAGAGTGCAGGTATTTAACAGCCGCGGACTACTCCTGAAGATTTGGAGGATTCTGCCCGATACTGCGGAGAAGGATGCGCATCCCTTTGCTGCCGTGGCCGGTGACGATGGCGCCGTCTATGTGGGGGACGCGGCCGGCGGCCGCATACTCAAGTTTACTCGGGATGGTGTGCAGAGCGCAGCGTTCCAACCGCCGGATTCCGGAGATGTTTCCCGCTTGTTGGGATTGGCCGTTGCCGCCAGGCACGTCTTCGCGCTGCGAGGCTTTCCGCTGCGGCTGGAGGTTTGGAGCGAGGATGGTCACCGCGAAATCACCGATACCCTGGGAGACCGGCTTTCTGCGGTAGAATCCGCAGCTTACATTGCTGCGGACGCAGCCGGTGACTTGATTGTGCTTGATCCGGAGGCGCGCCGCGTGCTTCGCTTCCGCACCCATTTGGATCTCCCCTGAGGCGGGTGCCGCAATGCCTGTGATATTGACGGAGCAAGACGTTCGTGCGCTGCTCGATATGCCTGCGGCCATCGGTGCCGTGGAGGAATCGCTGCTGCGGCAAGCCGCAGGCGATGGCTGGATTCACCCCAGGCGCCGCCTGGCTTTGCCCGAGCGGGTGTTTCTGAATTACATGTTCGCGGCCGATCAAAAAGCGGGCTGGATGGGCGCGAAGCTCTACTCCGTCGCGCACGGCGTGCCTCGTTTTATGGTGTTGCTCTATCGCGCCGATAGCGGCGAATTGGCGGCCCTGATCGAAGCCGATTATCTCGGTCAGGTACGCACTGGAGCCGCCAGCGCGGTAGCGACGAAATACATGGCACGTCCGGAGGCCCGCGTGCTCGGAATCATCGGCACCGGCACGCAGGCACGCACGCAACTCGCTGGCGTTAGCGAAGTGCGCGAGCTCGAGAGCATCCGCGCTTTCGGCCGCGACCGCGGCCGGCTCGAGAATTACTGCCGCGAAATGACCGAGAAGCTGCGCAAGCCGGTTACTCCAGCGAAATCGGCGGAAGAAACCGTGCGGGGAGCCGACATCGTGATCACCGCAACCACGGCGATGGCTCCGATCGTCTCCGGCCCTTGGCTCGCCCCGGGCACTCACATCAACGCTATCGGTGCAAATTTTGCGCAGAAACGAGAACTCGAGACGGATGCCGTCGATCGCGCGGCCATTATTGCCGTCGATTCTATTCAGCAGGCCAATATCGAATCGGGCGATCTGATTCAGGCCTTCGGTGACGATAACTCGCGCTGGCAGCAGGTGCGCGAATTGTGCGAGATTGTGGCCGGGAAGCGGCCGGGCCGAAAGAGTCCGGAACAGATCACGCTTTTCAAATCAAATGGAATCGCCTCATGGGATTTGGCCGTCGCGGCGCGTATTTTCGAGCGTGCTGAAAAGGAAGGTCGCGGCCGGAAAATGGAATTCGGCGGTCAAAGATAGCTCAGGTGGCAGGCCGGCGTCCCAGCCGCTTGACCAACGCCTGGTGCAATCTTTCGCGAACGTCATTGGGAAGGGGCAGAGGCTGGCTACTGGAGTAGATTTCGATTGTCTTCCGTGTGGTATCCACGATGAGCCGGCAGTCCTTACAGCGTTCCAGATGGACTTCGATCTCAGCTAAAGTTTCTACGCCGAGCTCGCCATCCAGATAAGCAGAGATTTCGCGAATCAATACCTGGCAGTTCACGCCTGCTGCCTCTGTCCGAAGTATCGGCTGAGTCTTTCCCGCAGCTTCAATCGGGCCCGCAACAGTCTGGATTTCACGGCGGGCACCGAAATGCCCAGCGCATCGGCTGCCTCTTCGGTGGAGAGCTGTTCCATGTCTCGGAGCACGAAGACGGTGCGAAAGATCGGATCGAGCTCGGCGATAGCGTTGTTCAGGATCGAGTGCAGTTCGGTAACTTGATAGCGCTGCTCCGGCGTCGGCCCCCAATCCTCAATTTCGCGCGGCATCAGGTCTTCTTCTGTTTGCACGGGTTCGTCGAGCGAGGTGACGTTCCGCCGCCTGCGCCGCAGCCGCATCAGGGCTTCGTTCACAGCAATGCGCACGAGCCAGGTGTAAAAGCGCGATTCACCCTGGAACTCCGCCAGGTGCTGAAACGATTTCAGGAAGGCGTCCTGCGTGGCATCTTCCGCATCTTCACGGTTCTGCGTGATGTTCATCGCCAAGCGGAAAATACGACGCTCGTAACGATTCACCAGCTCATCGAAAGCGCCCAGATCGCCGCTCTTTGCCAATGAAACCAGTGCGCCTTCGTCCTCGCGGACGATTGTGGAGGGCAAATGTTTGGGTTCGGGTGAGCTCATCAGCGTCAGAGGCAGTGTGCCCGCGGCACTACAGCCATGCCGCAGCAGGTTAGCACAAACCGTCTCTGCCTGAATCATTCTGAAATCCCCGATGCCGAAGCCAATTTGGCAGTAGTATGGACGTCTCGCTGCTAGGCCCGGCTACGGTTCACCGTGAATCGCACAGTTCGAGCGGAGCACGCACATAAAATTCGCCCGCCTCTGGCTCCAACCCTGCTGATTGGACGCCGCAGCGGGGGCCCGGGATTCATCGTTTGCCCGCGAAAGATACCGAGCTCGTGGCGCTCGGTGGCCTGCATATGGGGTTACTGAGATGCTTCATCGGCGCAGCGCATTTGTGTTTTTCGGGATTTCCCGTGCTAACCTTGGCCCCTTCTGGTAGGCACAGCCGTGATTTCGGAGCGCAGGATTGACGGCGAAAGTTACCAACGGCCTGAGGCGAAAGCTTTCGCCTGCAAATAAAGATAGCCATGCGAACTCTGCCGGACTACCTGAGGCGAGGGATGAAGCTGGTGGTGGTCGGCTGTAATCCGGCCGATCGCTGGGCCCGTGCGGGACATTACTACGCTGGGCGGGGCAATCCCTTCTGGCCATTGCTATACGATTCGGGCATTCTGCCCGAGTCGCTGCCCTACACGGACGACAAGCGCCTGATCGAATTCGGCGTCGGCCTCACCGATCTGGTGAAGCGCGCCACACGGTACATTGGCGAGTTGGACCGGCAGGAAGTTGCCGAGGGTCGCATTCTACTGGCACAAAAGCTCGAGGAATACTCACCGCGCGTGATTGCCTTCAACGGCAAGGAAACCTACGAAAAATTCGCCCAGAGGCCCTGCAAGCTTGGCTTGCAAATCGAAAAACTCTATGGCGCGCGAGTCTTCGTCCTGCCGGCCACGGGAACGCAAGCCTCCATGAATCGCGGAATCAGGCTGCGCTATTTCCGCCAGCTTGCCAAGGTGCTTAGCAGTTTGCCGGATTGACCCGTCCTGAACGTACAATGTGCTTGCCCCGGCGTTGACCGTCGAGAATTGGACATCGATCTAAGGCATCACGGAGCAACCATCACCGCCGATCCCGCTTTCGCGCCGCTGGTATTGGAATCCCGCCGGGATGCCGTCGCCACGCTCACGTTGAATCGGCCCGAGCGCCTCAATGCTCTGAACAGCGCTCTTGGCCAAGCCTTGCTGGATGCCCTGAATGGCCTTGCGGAAGATACCGCGGTCCGCGCGGTCGTTCTCACTGGCGCAGGACGAGGATTTTGCGCCGGCGGCGATATTGACCTCCTGCGAAAGGCTCGCGAACGCGAGGACCTCACAGAAGTCGAATCCCTGCTGAAAGTGGGCAAGCAGATCATCCTGGCCATCGCCACAATGCCCAAGCCGGTTATCGCCGCCGTCAACGGCCCGGCTGCCGGCGCGGGGGCCAACCTCGCGCTCGCCTGCACCACGCGCATCGCTTCCGAGCACGCCAGCTTCACCCAAAGCTTCGCGAAAATTGGCCTCTTCCCGGATTTTGGCGCAACGTATTTTCTGCCGCGTCTGGTCGGGCCGGCATTGGCCGTGGAATTATTCCTCAGCGCCGAGACCGTGACCCCTGCCGACGCTCTCAGGATTGGCTTGGTGTCGCGCGTTGTTTCGCAGGATCGCCTGGAAGCCGAAACGGCGCTGCTGGCGGAACGGTTGGCCGCTGCGCCGCCGATTGTCGCCCGCGGCGTCAGGCAGACGCTCTATCTGGATTACCGCGAGCAACTCGAAAGAGCGCTGGATGAGGAGATTCGCTGGCAGGTGACCTGCTTTCGCTCGCAGGATTGCCTCGAAGGCCTGGAGGCCTTTCTCCAGAAGCGTTCGCCTCGGTTTCAGGGCGCCTGAATTTCTGTGTGAATCTTGGCGTCTCCCAATATCCACAGGCCGGAAAATTGGGGCCACCGTGCCGGCCGATTTCAAAATCGTCGAAGGGCCCAAGCCCATCGTCTATCGCCCCAACCAATGAGTCTCCACCCGACCAGGATGGTCGCAGGGAGGGAGCCTCTGGGGAATTCTCTCCCAGTGCAAGACGATTCCCGTCCAGTGCGATAGGATGTCTCCTTGCGGGAGGCAAACTATGGACGGAAATGAATTCGTCAACAAGCTGAAAGCCGAAAACGAAGCGATCCTCGCCAAAATCGATGAACCGCCGATTTCCTCAGGCATTCCCAAGAGCGAGCTTCTCGCCACGCTCGTTAAGATGGCCCTCAAGAATGAAATCGAAGCGACGGAGATCGCCGCCGAGTGGGTTTCCACTACGCCGGAGATCCATGCCAAGCTGGCCCTGGCCCGCCATGCCGGCGACGAGGCCCGGCATTATCAGCTGATCGAGGAGAAAGCTCGCGCTATGGGCATTTCTCTCGACGGCTTTCGTCCGCTCGAGCCGCCCAGCCTGGTGCTGAATTATCTGCGCAAGCTGACGACTACGCCCGAACGCATCGCCGCCGCGCTCGTCGCCCGGGAAGCCATGGGTGGCCGCAGGAACGTGCAGTTTCTCGCTTTCCTCGACCGCATCGGGCAGCGCGAACTCGCCGCGCTTTATCGCGACGTCATCAATCCCGATGAGGACCGCCACCATAATTCGGGCTGCGCCGAGCTGGCGGAGTTGGCAGGCTCGGCCGAGATACAGCAGGCCGCTCGCCGCGCTGCCCTGGGCCTGCTCGAAACGGGCGATCGGGTTCGTTCGAACGCCCTGCAAAGCACCGGCGCCCCGGTCATCCCCGGCTGCTGACTCGCACAGGGGATCAAGAATCCAGCTCTGATATCATCAGGGGATGAGCATCGGCGAAAAAATCGTTTTACGGCAGGGTGATCTCACCGAGATGGATGTTGACGCCATCGTCAATGCCGCCAATAACGACCTCAAGCTCGGCGGCGGCCTGGCCGGTGTAATTCGCCGTAAGGCCGGAGACGGCATCCAGCGGGAATGCAACGAAATCGGCGCCATTCCCGTGGGCGGCGCGGCCATCACCTCGGCGGGAAAGCTGAAGGCGCGGCACATCATTCATGCCGCGAGCATGCAGCTTGGCGGCTTGACCACCGGCCATGCCTTGCGCGCTTCCACGGCGCATTCCTTGCGCATCGCCGCCGAGAAGGGACTTCATACCATTGCGTTTCCAGCCATCGGCACCGGCATCGGCGGTTTTCCCCTTTCCGAATGCGCAGCCATCATGTTGCACGAAGCCGCGGAACACCTGAAGCGCCCTACTTCATTGGAAAAAATCTACTTCGTGCTCTTTGATAAGACATCGCTCTCCACGTTTGAAAAGGCCCTGCGCGAAATGGAAGAACGAGGCGATCTAGAAGCTGGCAGCCGCTCGGGAGCTTCGTAGTGAGTGGCAAGACTCCCTCTTCGTTCCGCGCCCAGCCGGTTTCCGCCGAAGAACTCCTGGAGAAGGTGAAAAGGGAATTGGGTCGTTACGAGCATCCGCTCTTTGATTTCGACGCGCGCTCTGCTTCCGGCGGAATCGAAGTCGCGATTCGTTTCAAGCCCGCGGGCATTGAGGTGCACACCTATCAATTTTTGCTTCAGCCGCGAGAGATCGAGCATTCGCAATTTCCCTGGTCCTTTCAGCGCCAGCTTTATGATTGCCTGCATGATTACGTCATCGAAATGTTTATTCGCAATCCGCAGATGAGGGACTCTTGAAAGCGTCCGCAGCGGGAAAATGCGTGAAAGCCGCCTTGGTGACACCGCTTGCTCAAGCGCTCGCTGAGCGCATTCGCGCAACGGGGCCGATCTCTTTCGCCGAGTACATGCGCGAGTGCCTCTACCATCCGCAGTTTGGCTATTACGGCAAGAGGGAAGGCCGGCGCTTCGCCGATTTCTACACCAGCGTGGACGTTCACCCTATTTTTGGCCGGTTATTGGCCCGGCAACTCGCGGAGATGTGGGATGCGCTCGGCCACCCCCAGGAATTCTACGCAGTGGAAGCCGGTGCGGGCACAGGGCGATTGGCCGGGCAAATACTCGATTTCGCGGCGCGAGAACTGCCCCAATTTTATAGCTCGGTCCGTTACGTCGCTGTGGAGCAATCCGAGGCGCGGCGCGAACGGCACCGCGAAATGCTGCGAACTCATCTAGAAAAGGGTGCGGCCATGTCCTGCGGCGCATTGCCGTGCGATATTCCCGCCGGATGCATCTTCTCAAATGAACTGCTCGATGCATTTCCCGTGCATCGTGTTCTCTTGGAGCAAGGTGCCCTGCGTGAAATCTACGTCGGCTTTAATGGCGAAAGCTTCACCGAAGTACGCGGCCCGCTTACCTCCGCCGAGATCGAAAAATATTTTCAGGAGCAGCAGATTAGGCTCCAGGAAGGCCAGCAGGCCGAGGTAAATCTCGACGCGTGCGAATGGATTAAAGAAGCGGGCCGGCGGCTTGGGCGCGGTTTTGTGCTGACGGTGGATTACGGCCACGAAGCTGCCGAGCTTTACAATGCGCGCCACATGCGCGGGACTCTTTTGGCCTATTCAGCGCATCGCGTCACGGAGGACTTTTTTGAGTGTCCGGGAGAGCAGGATTTGACCGCGCACGTGAACTTTACCGCACTCGATATGTGGGGCCGCCACGCCGGGCTCACGCGCACAGGATGCGCTTCGCAGATGGCCTTTCTGGTTGCGCTCGGCCGCGGCAACGAGTTCGCGGATCTTTGCGACGATGGCGCGAACGAAGTTGAGCGCATCCGAGCTCGTCTATTGCTGAAATCCTTGATCCACCCGGAAGGAATGGGCGAAACATTTCACGTCTTTATCCAGCACAAAGGCGTTGCGCAGCCGCATCTTACAGGCTTGGCGGGACTCTAGGCCCGCGGAGAATGCAGAGCTAGATCGGGATTTAGGCGCCTTCTTTGTAGGGTTGGGCCAAGTACTTCTTGGCTTCGTTTTGGGCGCCGCCGGTGTCATCATTGGTTTGTTGCGCTTTGCTGTACTCGTTGACGGCACGCGCGCGATCACCTGCAATATCGTAAACCTTGCCTAAATAAATGTGAGCCCACACCTCGACCCATTTGAAACTGGGATCGATGTTCCCGTCGAGGGAGTCTCGAAATGAGTTTGCCGCGGCGGAGTAGTTCTTCTGATAAAAGAAGGCCTCGCCCATGCGAAATTCCGCCAGCGCATTGTCTTTTTGCTGATCGAGCGCCTGCTGGTACTGTTGGATCGCGTCGTAATAGCGCCCTTGTTCCGCGAGCGCTTCGCCGCGAGCGATGATGGCGCGCACCCGAAGTTGCACATTGGATTTCAGGATGGCGTTGTGAGGATCGAGCGTGATGCCGCCCGGTTTGGGCCGGCCGAAAACTTCCGTGCTGAAATGAGAATCGGTGCCGCTGACTTCAACGGTCTTGAATTCGGGATTGCCTTCGGTTTGTACCTCAATCTCCACCGGCATGTGGAAAAAATCGAGGTTCTGTTTCACCCTGCCGTCAATCCGGAAGCCGCTCTTGGTGCGAAGGACGGTATACGTAATGTTGAATTCGGGTATCCCCGTGGAATTGATCCACTGCGCGAAAAACGACTGCACTTTGGCCGGTGTGGCCTGCTCCGCTTCGGAGGGCGTGGAGGCGGAAGTGCTGGCGGAAGGCGCTGCGTTCCCTAGAGCAAAGTTGCTGGGCTTGGCCGGCGCTTGTGCGACGTGATCCTGCGCCATCTTCTCGAAATCGGCCACAGAAGCTGCTTTGCCGGAGAACTGTTTGTAGTAATCGCGCAGGAGAGAGGAAAAAGCCGAATCCCCGATCTGCTCTCGAAGCATGTGAAAGACCATGGCGCCCTTGTTCACGACCACCGAAGTATAGTTCGGCGTAAATGGGGTCAGGCGCCCGGCCTCGGCAATCGGCGCGCTATCGTCATACATCAGGGCGCCGATGGCAAAATCGTTGAGCGCCTTGTTCATTCCGTCTCGGCTGGCGGTTTGCTCCACGTACAGCGCTTCGGAATATCGCGCCAAGCCGTCCGTCAGCCAGACGTCGGAGGGAGATGCGGCCATGACCTGATTCCCCCACCATTGGGCGGCCACGAGATTGGCCAGTTGTCGCGCGTTAGCCGCCGGGCCCCATTGGCGTTGGCTGAGCAGCAGCAGACCGGGCGCGGCATAAGCCGGCAGCGTGCCGTCGGGAATCTGTGCGATTGCCAAATTGGGCTTGGGCAGAGGACCAAACTGATCGGAAAGGACATTTACGATGCGCGCAACCGCGCCGCCGTATTCCTGCGCCGAACTTGCGGTGCTGGGAGGCAGGTAAACGGAAATATTTAAGCCTTCGGCTTGTATGGGGAAAAGCTGCAAGGCGCCCGCGACAAACGTCCCTGCGGCCTCCGGCTGATCGACGCGGAAGGTGTACGTGATTCGCGGGCCTGAGCTGGAAGCTGTGCTCGTAGGAGCGTTAGAGACAGGGGCGTTGGATAGCGGCACCACTGGGGGACTGTTATCGGGACGGCTGCCATCCGCATTGCGGCGCGCCAGCCGCGGAGCTCCGGTATCGGTATTTCGATTACCTCCTTCCGGATTTCGATTGCCGAGCATCGGTGCCGGTGCCGCCGAAGCTGCACTTGCGGGTGCGGGAGCCTCGCTGATTCCTGTGCCAACTACCGCGAAATTTTGCGGCACTTCAATGTGGAAGACGCCGGTGAAGCGGTTCGATGGGTAGCCGGTCAGGGGGAACCAGCGAGCGGGCAGCAAAAGATAGACGCCGTCTTTTCCAATGGACGCCAGCCGAACACCAGGAATGGGACTGTTCTCCTCATTGGCCAGAACGCCGCGGTATTCAAATGTCAGTTTCGTTCTTTGGCCGGCGGGGACCACATCGGGTAAGGAGGCCTCTACATCCAGCCCATTCTGCCCGCCGCGGTTAATTTGAAGAATTCTCCCGGAGGCGTCGCGGACGTCGGTAAGGCTCAGATTTGGGTGCAGTTCGCATTCGACCGTGCGCGAGGGTGTTTGCGCTTCAAGTTCCACGATTGCGCGCGCCGTAAGCATCTGGTTTTCCGGGGCAAGCGAGGCGAAAACCTCGTAAGAGACAGCGCGGAATCCCGTCTTCTGCGGCGCTTGCGTCGTTACTGCAGGCGGCCGCACCGGCGCCTCTACTTGCCCGAACGCGGCGCACGCCGCAAGGAGCAGGCAAGCCAAGAGGGCACTCAGCTGGCCGCGGAGATTGGATCCGAAAACCCGGTCTGGAGTCATCTTTCTATGCCTCGTCCCGGCACTCTCGTGTCCGGAGCGATATATCTAGGATAGCAAAAATGGCTTCCCGAGTTGCCATAGCTCTAGCGAAGAGTTCTTACGCCCTGGTTTCGGATCATCTCCGCGATGATGTCGGCAGCGCGTTCTATGGCGCCGGGCGGGCCGAGTTTCTCGCGGACTGCGGCGAGCTCTCGGCGCATGGTTTCGCGAGCCTCCGCTGAAGTCAGGAGCCCTTCCGTCTCGCGCACCACTCGTTCGGGAGTGAAAGCATTTTGGATCAGTTCGGGGACGATCTCTTTGCCCGCGAGTACGTTGACCATGGCGAAAAGGCGCGTATGCACCAGGTGACGCACCACCCATGCGGTGAAGGGGGCCACCCGGTAAACAACCACCATGGGAACGCCGAGTAGAGCGGCCTCGACAGTTGCCGTGCCGCTGGAGACGATGGCTAGCTCGGCGGCTCCAAGCAACTCGTATGTCGCATTTTCTAGGACGGGGATGGCGGGCGCAAGCGAGCCCATATGCGCTTTCAGCTGAGCCGGCGTGAGTCCTGGCGCAGCGGCGAATACGAATTGCCGTTGGCCCGCGGAATTCATTTGCGCGACAGCCGCCATCAACTGTGGCATGTGATGAGCCAATTCGCTCGGACGGCTACCCGGCAGCACGGCGATGATGGGAAGGCTGGGATTTAGCCCATACCGCAGCGCAAAGGATTCGCGCGTGAGCGAAGCTCGGACGGAATCCACAAGTGGGTGTCCGATCCAGTCCGTTTGCACACCGGCCTTTCTGTAGAAATCCTCCTCGAATGGGAAAATGCACAGGCCCCGGACAAAGCGTCGTTTCACCAGCCGCACGCGCCAGGGCCGCCAGGCCCAGAACTGAGGGCAAACGAAATAGACGTTGCGCACGTGCTTGCGGCGGAGGATACGAGAGAGGCGCAAGTGAAATGCGGGGAAATCGGTTAGGATCGCAAGCGCCGGACTCCGCCGGTCGATTTCGGAGATTAGGCGTCTCCACGCTCGACGAAGCGCCGGCAGCTTACGCACGATTTCCACGACGCCAAGCACGCCGACATCCGCGGCGTCAACGACTGTATCGACGCCGGCCTCACGCATCCTGGGACCACCCATCCCAAACAGCTCGACGTCGACCCGCTGGCGCAGTGCCAACGCTAGCCGCCCGGCATACATATCGCCGGAGGCTTCGCCAGCGGAGATCAACACAGGGATGCGAGTCATTCAGGCGAGCTTGCCGAGATTCACCTTAATCATCGGCGGGAAGCGGAGCGCCCGCAGAGCCGGCGGGAGCCACAGGAAGGCGCAGTTCCTGGTCTTTGTACTGAAGCTGATACAGACGGTAGTAGATGCCTCTTTCCACCAGCAATTCCTGATGCGTGCCCTGTTCGCGCAGGCGTCCCTTGTGGAAGACGAGGATTCGATCGGCATTCTGGATGGTACTCAAGCGATGCGCGATGACGATGGAGGTGCGGCCGGTAAGCAGGCGGTCCAGCGCTTCGCGGATCATCATTTCGGTGCGCGTATCCACGCTGGAGGTGGCTTCGTCGAGGATCAGGAAACGCGGATTATGCGCCAGCGCGCGCGCGAAGCTCACCAACTGCCGCTGACCGACGGAAAAAGTCGAGCCGCGCTCGCTCACTATGGCGTCGAGTCCTCGCGGGAGGGAATCAAGAAAGGGGCCCAAACCGACTTCGCGGAGCGCGGATTCCGCCGCTTCGCGGCTCACGCTCGCGGTGCCCAAGCGAACGTTCGATTCCAGCGTGCCTGTGAACAGGAAAGGATCCTGCAGCACGATTCCAAACTGGCGCCGCAAGTCCTGCACGCTGATTTCCCGAATGTCCGTACCGTCGAGAAGAATCTGGCCGCGCTGAATATCGTAAAAGCGGAGGAGCAGTTGAATTGTGGTGGTTTTGCCCGCGCCGGTGTGGCCGACAATAGCCATTGTTTCCCCAGGGCGAACGCGGAAGGAAACATCGCGGAGCACCCAATCGTCTTCCTTGGGATGGGCGCCTCCATGATAGGCGAACCATACGTTGCGGAACTCGATTTCGCCCCTTATCACGGTGAGCGGCAGGCTGGCCGAGGCTAGGGCGGGAGCGGGTTCGTCGAGCAATTTGAAAATGCGCTCGGATGCGGCCATGGCGGATTGCAGGATATTGAATTTTTCGCTGAGATCCTGAATGGGCTGGAAGAATCGCTGGGCGTATTGCATAAACGCAATCAGCACGCCCACCGGGACGAGTCCGGCCAGCGTGCGCAAGCCGCCGTACCAGAAGACCACGATGATCGCGACCACGCCGAGGAATTCGACGATAGGATAGAAGAGGGCGAATGCCAGAATGGCGTCCTTGTAAGCTTCCATGTGGATGCGATTGAGTTCGGCAAACTGAGCGCGCGCCTTGCGCTCGCGATTGAACAACTGGACCACGCTCATGCCGCTGATGTGCTCCTGCAAAAATGCATTGATGCGCGCGATGGCCGTGCGTATGCGGCGGTTGGCGTCGCGAACTTTATCTCGAAAAATCCACGTGCAGAGGAAAAGCAGCGGCAGCACGGCGAAGGTGGCCAGCGCCAGTTTCCAATTCATCTCCAGCATGATGAAGATGAAGAGCACCAGCAGAAGTGCGTCATTCACCATGGCCGCAATTCCGGTGGCAAAAAGGTCATTCAAGGCGTCCACATCCGTGGTTACGCGCGTGACCAGGCGGCCCACGGGGCTGCGGTCATAAAAGCTGATCGGCAGGCGTTGCAGGTGCTCGAAAATTTCCTTGCGCAGATCGTACATGGTGTCCTGGCCGACCTTCTGCATCACGCGCACCTGGAAATACATGAAAGCGAAGCCCAGAGCCAGCGTGGCCAGATATGCCAGGGAGATCCAGCCGAGCCCGCGCACGGCCACGGCTGTCGCGATCTGATCATGAAGAACAGGAACAAAATAACGGTCCACGGCCATCTCGAAGAGCTTGGGGCCCAGCGCGGCAAGCGGCGCCACCGGCAAAGTGAGCAGAGCAGCAATGGCTACCCAGCCGCGGTAAGGGCGCAAATACCGGAAGAGGCGTCTCGCCAAGTGCGAGTCGTAAACTTTTCCAAGCGCTTCTTCTTCTCTAAAGTCGCTCATGCGCGCTCGAGCTCTTCTTCGAGCAATTGTTTCTGGTAAAGCTCTTCGTAATAGCCGCCCTGGGCCAGGAGTTCTTCGTGTGTGCCGCGTTCCACGATGCGGCCATCGCGCAGGACAATAATCTGATCGGCATTGCGGACCGTGGAGACGCGATGAGAGATCAGCAGGGTGGTCCGCTGCTTCATCAATTCCTTGAGTGCTCCGAGGATGCGTTCCTCGGTATCGGTGTCTACGCTGGAGAGAGCATCGTCGAGGATAAGGACCCGCGGATCGCGCACCAGGGCGCGCGCCAGGGCCGTTCGCTGCTTTTGGCCGCCGGAAAGCGTGATTCCTCTTTCGCCCACGAGCGTGGCGTAGCCCATGGGGAAGCCGGCGATCTCGGAGGCCATGCTGGCCGTTTCGGCGGCCTTGTAGACAGCCTCATCAGCACACTCTTCCGTCCCGAAAGCGATGTTCTCGCGAAGCGGTTCGCTGAAGAGATACGTGTCCTGCGGCACAAATCCGATCGAGCGGCGCAAGCTGGCGAGAGGCCATTCCTGAATGGGGCGGCCGTCGATCAGGAGGGTGCCGCGGGGCGCTTCCCAGAGCCTGGCGACCAGGGCCGCCAGGGTGCTCTTGCCGCTTCCGGTCGGGCCGACAATGGCCAAAGTCGAACCGGCGGGGACGCGCAGGTTTATGTCATGCAGCACAGGCGTGCCGGCCGGTCTGCCATTTTCCTTGGCTGAAACTGCCTCGCGCCCGGTGGGATAGGTGAAATCGAGATGTCGAAATTCAATCTCCCCTCGCATGGATGCTTCGTGTTCTTTGGTATGGGCGGACACGGCTGAGTCGTTGATGGAAGGCTTGGCGTCCAGAATGTAATTGAGCCGTCCCATAGAAGCAGCGCCGCGCTGGAAAATGTTTGTGACGAAGCCGAGTGCGACGATGGGGAAGATCAACTGAATCATGTAGGCGTAAAAAGCCACGAATTCGCCCAGGGAGATCTGCTTGAAAATGACCTGCCGGCCTCCGAACCACATCACTAGGACGAAGGACATGCCGATGAGAGCCGTCAGCGCAGGCATAAACAAACTCCAGGTGGCGATCAGCTTGAGATTGCGCGTCACGTATTCGCGATTGGGCGCGTCAAAGGCGCTCATCTCCGCCTCTTCCTGGGCATAGGCGCGAATGACGCGCACGCCGGCGAGATTCTCCTGAGCTTTGGCGGAGAGCGTGGCCAGCGCGGCTTGAATGATTTCGTACAGCGAATGGATGGTCCGGCCGAAATAGCGCACGGCCACGACGACTATGGGCACGGGAATCAGCACCCACAGGCTGAGGGATGGCGAGAGGCGGAACATCAAGACCACCGCCAGCACCATGGTGATGAGCGTGGTGGCGCTATACATGATTCCCGGTCCCAGAACCATGCGCACCGCGTTCAGGTCGTTGGTGGCGCGCGACATCAATTCGCCAGTGCGATTGCGCACGTAAAACTCGGGCTCCATGAGCAGCAGCCGATCCAGCAGGTCGTTGCGAAGGTCGAATTCGATGTCGCGGGAAAGGCCGATGAGAATCCAGCGCGTCCAGAAGGAGAACAGACCTTTGAGGGCCACGATGACCACGGCTGCCAGACAGTAAATGACCAGGGTTCGCACGCTCGATGGCGCATACGCCGGAATCAACAAATGCACCAGGCGCGGTGACATCTGACTCAGCCGCCCGAGCGGCTGAGCATTCCCGGAAAGGCAGTCCATGATCACGCCAAAGGCCAGTGGCTGGAGCGTGCCGACAATACCCATGGCGGCGAGAGTCACCATTCCGATGGCGACTTGCCCTTTGGACCGCGCGATGTAAGGGATCAGTTTCTTGAGGTGCTTCCAACCGGGAATGGGTTTCGAGGCGGGAGGTTTCGGCGGCTCCGTAGCGAGTACCGTTGCACCCGGCGCGCCGCTCATTTGTACTCCAGGGTGGCGGATCCGGGCCCACTGGCATTGCTACAACAGCATAGAGGGATCGCGCAAATCAAAAACACACCTCGAATCTTATCACCCTGGGTCACTGACTTTGGGCGCGTTTCGTTTCCGTGCGGCTGGTGGCGGAAAGGATAATTTCGGCCACCCGGCCGGAGTCGCGTTCACAATAAACTTGCATTTCCTGAGGCACCCCGGGCCCGACGGCTTCAAAATCAAACTGCAGCAGTTCAAAATCCGCATCGTCACGCACTACGGGTTCGCTGGAGCTTGGTTCACCGTAAAGTTCAACCACGTGATTGCGCGAATCGCCCAGATGCAAACCTTTACCGGTGATCCAGTCGCCGAGATTCAGAAATTCAAAGCGGCGGTTGTCGCAATTTCCGTCGCGAGGCACGAGCAGGGACACGGTGATCTCTTGAATCACGGATTGAGAATCGACTGCGAGGACCAGGGAACGGCCGGTGCAGGTGTCGCGCCATTCTTTGCTCGCCGCGCTCGTTTTGCTCACCAGAAATTTTTGCTTATAGTGCTTGAATGCGTTCGTGAGGGAATCGCGGCCGGGACGAAGTCCCGCGAGCGTCAGCTCATTCACGGGTTTGGGCGTATTGTCGCGTTGCGCCGGAAAGGCGGACGCCGACAGAACAGCGGCCATCATCAGGCTAGTGCACTGCGAGAATTTCGTCCAACCGCGCCTCAAGATTCTCTTCTCCTTCCGACCATAAGAAGTGACGTCCCAGCGGCAGCGCTTTTTCCACAGACGCGACCCAGTTCAGCAAGAGCTGAATGTTGGTTCTCGTTTTCTCATAGTACTCGTGCAGGTGTTCCTCGTGGGTCATCCAGGCCAAGAACTCCGCTTCCACGGGGTCAGAGGGTGCGCTGCGGGCTCCG
>QHYR01000089.1 GCA_003223315.1 Acidobacteriota bacterium
GCTACAAGCCCAAGCAGGCCCGCCGACATGAAGTTAAGCCGGGTTTAACAGGCTGGGCTCAAGTGAATGGCCGCAACGCACTGACATGGGATGAGAAGTTCGACAAAGATGTATGGTACGTGGACCACATGAGTGCATGGTTGGACGCAAAAATAATCGTTCAAACGATTCGGAACGTGCTTCGCCGGCGCGACATCAACCAACCAGGAATGGCCACCGCAGAGGAGTTCATGGGAACAGACCAGGAATCCGCTGAGCAATGGATGGGCAGCGCAGAAGAAGTAGGTTCAAATAAATTTTCAAATGAATGTAACCGGCGAGAATTACCATCTAGTTGAGCAGACGATGGCGAGAATTGGTGTTGATATGGTCGAAATTGCACAGCTCGCGAGGTTAGTTGAAAAGTCTGCGACCTTCACCCGACGTACGTTCAGTCCAAAGGAACTTGGGGCAGCTGCCCAAATGACAGACACGAGACGCAAAGAGTATCTAGCAGGCAGGTTTGCGGCGAAGGAAGCGGCCCTCAAAGCATTGGGCGTGGGGCTGACGAGGGACTTTCGACTCGCGGAAATCGAAACAACATCCCTGTCAAGCGGCGCGCCGAGATTGGCCTTCCATGGGAAAGCCTCAGAGTTTGCTCAGCAACACGGTGTGTACCAGTTTTATATATCCATTTCGCATGAGCGCCAGTTTGCTGTCGCGTTTGTAGTGCTGCTGTCAGACGTAAGCCAGCAGCTGATTGATTGTCTCCGGATTCGTGGAATCGAACGCTAACAACGAATCAGGCGCAAACACAGGAGTGTCCGAAGGACATCTTGAGGAGGCTTGTTGTTCATGGTTTGGGTTGACGCGTCACGATTTGCTCTCGTCGATTGCCTTGACGCTATCTGCTCAGTTGATATTCATCGACCAGTCTGATTCTTCCCGTCATTATTTGGACACTGCTTTTATGAGGCTAGATTAGGAGCGGTTTGCTTGAAGGGTTTAATACCATGCGCGTCTTATCACGACCCGGCCGTGCTCAGTAATGAGTACGAGAGGCTTTTCGGTCGTATATGGAATTTCGTGGGGTTCACGTTTGACCTCGCGAATGACAATGACTACATTTCAGCGGGAGTCGCAGGCAAACCAATCGTGGTCCAGAACTTTGCGGGTAAACTTAGGGCCTTTCTCAACGTATGCAGTCACCGCTTCAGTGAACTTCGCTGCGACCAAAAAGGTAATGGACCTTTGCGCTGCCCTTATCATGGCTGGACCTACAATGCCGAAGGCGTTCCAGTAGGTATTCCGAGCCGCCCGCGATTCGATGGCCTGAGCGAAGACGTGATTCTTTCGCTGGCTTTGCGGAAATATCGAGTAGAAGTATGCGGCACACTCGTTTTCGTGAGCCTCGATTCAACCGTACCGGGTCTTCGCCAGTTCCTTGGGGAGGCGTGGAATAGAATTGAGATCATCAGCTCCAGCTTTGGTGAGCTGATTGATCGCAATGAGCTAGATATGGAATGCAACTGGAAGATTGCTGTCGAAAACACGCTTGAGAGTTATCACGTCGCGTTTATACATCCCAAGACATTCAAAATGCTGGGTGCTTCGGGAACAGATTTTCAGTTCGAGGGAATGCACTCAGTCTGGAGTGCCACTGTAAGCGACACCGTTGAAAGACAGATGACTAAGCTTGAATACATTTTTCGAACCCGCCCTTTCAAAGTCCAGGGCTATCTGCATCAGCTCGTGTTTCCCAGTCTCACCATTGCAACGACCTACGGCAACTCCTTTGCGTTGCAACATATTGCCCCCAGGGGTGCTACGCATACAAGCTTCACGAGCTATGTGTTTGCCACGAAATTGCCGGGAGAAAACGAGGTAAGGGAAAACGTAAGAACCATGATTAACGATTCTGTCGTGCAGTTCAACCGGGCCGTATTCCTGGAAGACAAGGCCATCTGTGAGGCCGTTCAACGTGGTGTCAAGAATGGTGTTGGCGCCGGGCAGTTAAGCGATGAAGAGTTGCGCGTAGCCGATTTTCAGAAAAGTTACGCAAAGATGCTGGAGTTGTCGTTAACCTGTGCTCGATGACACGGATAGTGAAGTCCTATTCCGCGTCTGATGATGAAGCGGCGCATTGTTAGTATGGCTTCCAGGAAGCTGATTCTCATCGGTGGCGGTGAGTTTGCTCGCGAGATGCTGTGGGCTGCGTCTGCCCTTGATTCGGCAACGGTAGGGTGGGTGCCCGCTGGATTTATCGATGATGACGTTGACGGGTCGCGTCTTCACATGAGCAAAAAGCATATCGTGCTGCCGGTTATTGGATCAATTCAAGATCACAAACCAAAATCCGATGAGGTGTTCATCTGCGCCATAGGAAAAACCAAAGCTAAGTTGAAATGTGCCGAGCTGATGGCTCAGCGTGGCGGAGAATTCGTCAACCTCATTCATCCGAGCGCGCACATCGCACCCGACAGTAAGATCGGACGTGGTCTGTTCCTGTTCATTCACTCATTGATCAGCGTTGGCGCTGAAGTGGGCGACCACACCAGCTTGAACGTTAGCGCTAGCGTCGGACATGACGCTTCAGTAGGCCGCGGGTGCACAATTAGTTCGTATTGCGACATCACCGGAAACGTTCACCTTGGAACAGGTGTTTTTATGGGAAGTCATGCGTCCGTACTGCAGGGCATCACGGTGGGTGATTTCGCTACCATCGGTGCCGGTTCGGTCGTAATTCGCAAGGTCGCTCCTCAAACGTCAGTAATGGGGGTTCCGGCACGTGCAATTGTATGACGAACGCGGAAGGAACAGCGGCTCCTTTGGATTCAAAATCGTAAACTTGTAGCTGAGAGCGAGAGTCCGTTTGGCTCAATCTGTACTCAATAATGTAGCGATACGAGGGGTCGTAGGCGCAGTCCCGGGAGATCCCGTGAGCATCCTGGATGTCCGGAGCACGCTGACGGTCGAGGAGATCTCGAAAGTCAGTGCGACGGTTGGACTCAAAGACCTCTATCGCACTACGGATTTGCAAACCGCCGGCGATCTTTGCACTGCTGCGGCACGGCGACTCCTTGAAGCGCTACATTGGGATCCAGAATCTATTGACGGAATCTTTGTTGTTACACAAACACCCGACCATTTCTTGCCAGCGACCGCCTTTATTGCGCACCGAGAACTCAAGCTTAAGGACCATTGCTTAGCGTTCGACATCGGATTGGGCTGTTCCGGATACGTTTACGGTCTCTGGACGGCCGCGCAGTTCATAGCAAGCGGATCGTGCAAGCGCGTTCTTCTGCTCGCCGGCGATACTATTTCAAAATTGATTTCGCCAGAAGACAAATCCGTGGCCGTATTGTTTGGTGATGCCGGGTCGGCTACAGCGTTAGAGTTCGACGCAGGAGCAGGTTCGATGGCATTTGTAGGAGGTAGCGACGGCGCGGGAGCGGAAAACCTGCGTGTGCCTGGAGGCGCGTTCCGAGCCATGCCTTCCTCTGAGACCTTCGCCGAGCACACCGATGAGGACGGGAACAGGCGAAGCCAACGAGACTTGGCAATGGATGGTCTTGCGATCTTCAATTTTACGCTTCAACGTGTGCCTCCGCTCGTGAATGCGGTTACGGAGTTGCGGGGCTGGCCGGTACCCGAAATAGACCTGTTTGTTTTTCATCAAGCAAACGGGTTCATCCTGAAGACCATTGCGAAAAAGCTGAAGCTCAGAGAGGAACAGGCGCCAATCAACATCGATAGGTTCGGAAATACGTCGATGACTTCGATGCCCTTGCTCATCGTCGACTCCGCCGCTAACCGGCTGCGTTCCCTAGAACCCGCAAAAGTTGTAATCGTAGGTTTTGGTGTAGGTTACTCCTGGGGGGCGTTGGCCACAGAAATGAGCAATGTCATGACTGACCTTGTTCACGTGGCAGAAAACACGACATGTTCAACCCGCTTGATCTCAGCGCGAAGCTGATCTTGGTCACGGGTGCTTCTTCGGGAATAGGGCGTGCGACTGCACTGGTTCTAAGTCGCCTCGGTGCGCGGGTTATTTTAACGGGAAGACGTGAGCAGGCGCTTCAAGAGACCCTCTACGCCATGGATGAGCCGAAAAAGCATTTTGTCTTTGCAGCCGACCTGGCAGGCAGTGATGTGATTCCGTCATTGGTTCGGCAACAGGCCGAAAAAGCCGGCAGCCCCCTGGACGGTATTGTCCACTCAGCGGGTGTAGGTAAACCCATATCGCTTCGCCTGACTTCAAGGTCTAGTCTTGAGGCCATGACTGCAATCAACGTTTACGCCAGCCTCGCGCTTCTACAGGCGATAAGTGCAAAGAATATGACTTCACCCAGGGGTGGCTCGGTGGTACTGATGTCGTCTGTTGCTGGGTTAGTTGCTTCTCCCGGTTTGGTTGGTTACGCCGGAACGAAGGCCGCACTCTTCGGAATCGCCAAGTCCGCTGCGCTGGAGTTGGCTTCGAAGCGCATCCGAGTTAACTGTATTGCCCCCGGATATGTAAAGACTCCCATGTTGGATCAGGCTGAGGACGCTTTCGTGGGCTTTGAGCAAGTCAAGAACAAGCAATTTCTCGGACTGACTGAGACGGAGGACATCGGTGTCCTTGCGGCATATCTACTGTCGGATGCATCGCGTGCTGTTACTGGGGCGACTTTCTTGATTGACGGCGGGTTCTCTACGTCTTGAACCGTGCTGCGCAAAAATAACGAGTTGCCTTGGTTTTGCCGGAATGCCGGAATGGACTCAAGTGCTGGTCGAAGGGGAATGACTAGATGAATTCGGATGAATTGCTGGGACTATTTGCCGAGGTTCTGGAAGCGGATAAATCCGCCATTTCGGTCGACACGGAGATAGGTGATGTGCCCGAGTGGACCTCTTTGGTCTGGCTGTCGATTATGGCCCTTTTGGATGAACGCTATGGAATTCAATTGAGCGCTAGAGAAATCAGAAGCTTCAAAACCGTGAGAGACGCTGTTGAATGCATAGCGGCGAAGAATGGGACAGTCACCTAACAAGGAACAAGGTAAAAACAAATGGGACTCCAGTCGCGCGGTGCGGCGTTTATCAGAGGAATCAGTGTGCACCTGCCTGAGACAATTGTCACAAATGAGCAACTCCAAGCAGAGAACCCGGACTGGGACATGCCCAAGATTGAGGCCAAAGTCGGAATTAAGGCCCGTCATGTTGTTCTTCCCGAGGTTACCGCTGGCGACCTCGCCTACTCCGCTGCCTGCAAATTGCTTGAAACATCCGGTGTGGATCGCAATTCAATTGATTTCCTTTTGTTTTGTACACAGAGCCCCGATTATTTTCTGCCAACGACGGCATGCATTCTCCAAAACAGGTTGCATCTGGGGACTCATTGCGCGGCTCTCGATTTCAACCAAGGCTGCTCTGGCTATGTTTACGGTTTGCGGCTCGCTGAATCGCTGATAGCATCCGGCAACGCCAGGCGGGTCCTGTTTCTGACAGGTGAAACCTATACTAAGTACATTCACCCGCGGGATCGCTCGGTTCGGGTATTGTTTGGCGACGGGGCCACGGCCACATTGATTGATGACGCCGGCTCAGGCGCTCGGATTCTCAAGAGCTGCCTCGGCACGGATGGCAGTGGCGCTGAAAATTTGATTGTGCGCTCCGGTGGCATGCGCTCGCGGTGTGGCTCCGGAGAAATGCCGCTCGGAACCGACGAGGAGGGTAGGTCACATAGTCCCGAAGCCCTGTTCATGGACGGGCAGGAACTCTTCCTCTTCACCCTGAGACGCATACCGCCCTTGGTGGAGGCTACGGCGAAACTGAACAACTACACGCTTGAAGAGGTTGATTGGTTCATTTTCCACCAAGCCAACGCATTTATGAACGAGCATATCCGCACGAAAATGAAAATCCCTAAAGAAAAAGCCCCCATCGTGCTTGAAGATGTCGGCAACACAGTCAGCAACACGATTCCAATAGCGATTCATCGTGTTAGCGATCAATTTAAACCCGGGCAGAAGTTAATGCTGGTGGGATTCGGGGTAGGTTATTCCTGGGGCGCATGCATGCTCGAGTGGCAATCGGTGCTCCAGGCCTAGCAGCGGAATAGCAGGAAGTTGAAACTCTTATGGAGCTTGTATGAATAGCGGATCGTTCCTCGTTATGGATCGTTTTCCGCAACTTGACGCAGCGCGAGAAGTGCTTTCCGAAGTCAGTGAGGCCGATTGGGTGCCGACAATTCCGGATGGTCCGTACCAAAGCAATGGATGGCGAGTGATCAAGATTTTTGAGCAGGGGAAGCCCACTGCTTTCACGGAAAAGCATCCGGAGATTAAGCGAGTAATCGGCTACTTTGAGTGTCCAATCGTTAAGGCCATGTTTTATTCAATGCTTCCCGGCGCGGAGCTCCACCCGCACCGCGACAGCTCTGGCACGCTCGAGTTGGGTCTCTTGCGTTTCCACGTCCCAATTGAAACAAATCCTGACGTGACCTTCATGGTGTCGAAGAAGCCCTGCCCATGAAGAGCGGTGAATTGTGGGCACTCAATACAAGTTACCTGCATGCCGTGGAAAACAAGGAGCAGACTGACCGCGTGCACCTCGTGGTGGAGGTGGAGACGAATGAATGGTGTTGGTCGAAGCTTCCGAAGAAAAATATGAAGTTCTATGCTCACTATGCTTGGTTCATGATGCTCGTGGTTGGCCGAGCGATGCGTCTCGCACTCACCGATCCCAAGGCGGTACAGAGTCGTTTGGGAATTGGCAAGTTCATAGCCAGACGGCTGCTACGCCACGGACGATAACTCAAATCATGAAAGATTAAAATAACAGATCTCCACCACCATTGTGGAAAAGTAGCAAAAACGATCAAAACAGCGCGCGTTTCCCAGCTGGCCAGGGCGCGGATCTCGGTGCATCGGTTCCCGGATCTGGAGTGGCCTGCGCTCAGTGGTCAGGGTTCCAGCGAAACCACTCAAGAAAAACTGACTCACTCGCCCCCTGAAAAAACCGAAACAATGCAGATCGAAAACAGTACGCTGCCAGCTTTAGATCTGGCAATGGATGGTGGGCGACCGGTGAGGCCCACTCCGTTCGCTCCGTGGCCGCAATTTGAGCCGGACGAAATCGAAGCCGCAACTCGGGTGCTCCGCTCCGGCAAGGTCAACTATTGGACCGGCGAAGAAGGCCGGCGGTTCGAGGAGGAGTTTGCGGCACAGGCGGGCTGCAAGTATGGCATCGCGGTGGCTAACGGCACCGTCGCTCTGGAACTCACGCTTCACGCCCTCGGGATCGGCCCAGGCGACGAAGTGATCGTGCCGAGCAGAACCTTTATTGCCTCCGCGAGTTGCGTGGTCATGCGCGGCGCGAAACCGGTCCTCGCCGATGTCGATCCAAACAGCCAGGACCTTACAGCGGAAACCATCCGGCCCCTGCTGACAACTCGGACCAGAGCCATCGTCGCGGTACATCTGGCCGGCTGGCCTTGTGATATGGACCCGATCGTTGCGTTGGCCCGCGAGCAGGGATTGAAGGTGATCGAGGATTGCGCGCAGTGTCACGGCGCCACATACAAGGGGCGGCCCTTAGGATCGCTTGGTAATGTCGGTGCCTTTTCCTTTTGCCAGGACAAGATCATGACCACTGGGGGGGAAGGCGGCATGGTGACGACCAATGAGAAAGTCGTCTGGGAGCAGGCCTGGAGCTATAGGGATCACGGCAAGAGCTACGATGCCGTCTACAATCGCCAGCATCCGCCAGGCTTTCGCTGGCTCCATGAATCGTTCGGGACCAACTGGCGCCTGACCGAATTTCAGTCGGCGCTCGGACGCATACTGCTGCGCAAGCTTCCACGGATGGTGGAAGTCCGGCGCAGGAACGCCGCGATTCTGACGGAAGTGCTCACGCAGTATGACGCTCTGCGGGTGCCGCAGCCTCCAGGCCACATCGGTCATTCGTATTACAAGTATTACGCGTTTGTTCGTCCCGAAAAGCTGCGCAAGGGATGGACCAGGGACCGGATTCTCTCAGCGATTGTCGCCGAAGGCATACCTTGCTTCACAGGAAGCTGCAGCGAGATCTATCTTGAACAAGCATTCACCCCGGACCTGCGTCCTACACAACGATTGAAGGTAGCAAAGGAACTGGGCGAGACCAGCCTGATGTTTCTCGTTCATCCCACACTATCGGAAATCGACATGCACGATACGTGCCGGGCCGTCGCCAAAGTGCTGGATGCCGCTGCTTCTAGCGGACAGCATCGGCAAGCTGATCGAGGTGTGAGCAGTCTTACGCAGAGCGTCAGAACGGCGGGCGGCTGAGAATTTACTCGCAACATTCCACTTCCTGAAGCGCATTCCAATGACCAAGTAAGGCACTAGGCACTTCTGTCTACATCCACGAATTCCGTTCATATTGTCCCGCAACTGCTGCTGCGATACCGGCCGTGGTGCATTGCTGTCTTTCAGGCGTCGCTAGTGTTGTGTTCGCTGCTGGTCGCCTGGTGGTTGCGGTTCGATTTCAGCCTACCTTATCGGACGATCTTATTCTCTGCGGCGCCCTTGCTGGTGGCCATCCGAATTGCGACGCTGACCTCCTTCGGCTTGCTGCGGGGATGGTGGAAATATGCGGGCGTGCGAGACGGGCTGAACATCTTGAAAGCGGTGACGTCCGGGTCCGTCATTTTTTGGGTCATCATGCAGCCCATCCTGCATGTGACTGCTTTCCCCCGGTCAATCTACCTCCTGGAAGCATTCCTAACCACCAGCCTTCTGGTCGGCGTGCGCCTGCTGTGCCGTATTTTCGCCGAGTCTGCACGGGAAAGCATCTCTTCCGGCAAGAGAGTGGTGCTGATCGGAGCGGGTTCCGCCGCGCAGACGATTCTACGAGAAATCGGGCGTGCCGACAGTGGCTATGTAGCAGTCGGCTGCCTGGATGATAACGAATCGAAGCACGGCGTGCGCATTCATGACGTTCCCGTTCTCGGCACGGTCGATCAGCTGCCGGGAGTTCTGCGGTCTAAGCCGGCGGAGGAAGTACTCATCGCCGTACCTTCGGCGACCAGCGCGCAGATGCGCAGATTCATCGAGATCTGCAATCAAGCAAAAGTGACATTCCGGACGGTTCCGGCCCTCAAGGACATCATTGCTGGGCAGGTCACCATGAGCCAGTTCCGTGAAGTGAGTCTGGAAGATCTGCTGGGCCGCGAGCCTGTCCAGATCGGCCTGGACTCGGTCCGCCGGGAAATCGAAAGGCGCGTGGTGCTGGTTACGGGCGCAGCGGGCTCCATTGGCTCGGAATTGTGCCGTCAAATTCTGAACAATAATCCCGAGCGCCTGATCTGTCTGGATCAGAGTGAAACGGGACTGTTTCTTCTTGAGCACGATCTGCGCAGCCATCCGCGCGCCGCGCAGATGGCCTTTTGCGTGGCCGACGTGTGCGATTCGGATTGCATGGCCGGCTTATTGTCCGAACGCAGGCCGCAGATCATCTTTCATGCCGCCGCCTACAAGCACGTGCCGATGATGGAGTCGAATGCGCAGGAGGCGATCCGGAACAACGTGCTGAGTTTTCCGGCACTGCTGGACCTGGCTGAGGAAGCAGGCTGCGGGAGCTTTGTACTCATCTCCTCGGACAAGGCGGTCAATCCCACTAGTATCATGGGCGCGACAAAGCGAGTGTGTGAACTGATCGTCGCGTCGCGTCCGGCAAACGGCATGCGTTGCGTGTCCGTGCGCTTTGGGAATGTGCTGGGCTCCAACGGCAGCGTGGTCCCCACGCTGCAGCACCAACTGGAGAAGAAGCAGGCGCTGACGATCACGCACCCTGACATCAAGCGCTTCTTCATGATTACGAGTGAGGCGGTTGCTCTGGTTTTACAGGGATTCGTGATCGGATCGCACGGCGACATCCTCGTTCTGGATATGGGCGAACCCATTCGCATCGTGGACCTGGCGCGCACGCTGATTCGCCTTTCCGGAAGGCCCGAGGAGGACGTGGAGATTCGATTCACAGGCTTGCGCGAGGGTGAAAAACTCAATGAGGAGCTCTTCTATGGCTATGAGGAGGTGATTCCTACAGCGTGTGACAAGATTAAGCGGACAAATGGGTCGGTGCAGGACTGGGCAGAGTTGTGCCGTCACCTGGATGAACTTCGCGCATCTATGACGGTCGGCGGTGCGGCACCGATCCGTGCCAAGATCAAGGAGATTGTCCCTGAGTATTCTTTCCTAGTTGAGGAATTGGCGCATGAGGTCGCGAACAAGCGCGCTCACAATCAATTTTCAGCAGTCGCAGGTAACGATTAGTTCAATCGCTCTTCTTTGTCTCGGGCCCTTACGCATCATCGAACGCAGCGGAACTGAATCCGCGAACTCTCGCTTCCTGGCACGACTACATTGCAATCGCCAATCGCCCTTCCAAATCGTGTTGCGCCAGCGATACTTGTGCCCTCAAAACGTAGGATGAGGATTGTTCGGTCGAATTAAGCCCCTTTTGTTAGCAACACCCCCCGAGTCGGCATTGCAAGAAAGGCTAGCTGACCTGGAGTAACACTCGAATATATGAGAATCGCCAACGTCGTAGGTGCAAGGCCTAACCTCATCAAGATCGCTCCTCTATTGCGAGAAATGGGTAGACACCCAGAAATTCAACCCATACTCATCCACACTGGCCAACACTACGATGCTAGGCTCTCTGAGGTATTTTTTCGAGAAATGGAGATTCCCGCACCAGATGTAAATCTTGACGTGGGCTCCGGTTCGCATGCTTGGCAAACGGGGGAGATCTTAAAGCGGATTGAGCCGATTTTCGAAGAGCGGCAACCAGATCTGGTTCTGGTTGTCGGCGACGTGAATTCTACCATCGCAGCTTCGCTAGCGGCAGCGAAGCTGGGCATTCGCATTGCTCACGTCGAAGCGGGGCTCCGGAGTTTCGACCGCTCGATGCCAGAGGAGATTAACCGAGTACTTACCGATGCTTTGGCTGATCTCTTGTTCGCTACCGAAAAAGCCGCAGTGGAGAATCTGTTAGGTGAAGGTCGCAAACAGGAATGCATATATCTGGTGGGAAATGTGATGATTGACGCATTAAAGCAACTGTTTGCAACGGCGGAACGGTCGAAGATATGCGATGAATTGGGTCTGGTTGACCGTGAAGGCTTTCGCCAATTCGCAGTGCTGACTTTGCACAGGCCCTCCAACGTTGATTCGGCCGAAACGCTAGAAAAACTTCTCAAAGCCATCGAGGAGGTCGCCGAGCAGGTGCCAGTGATTTTCCCAGTTCATCCTCGCACCGAAAACAAGCTGCGTGCCATCAGCGGGCGAAATCATACGAAGCTTCGTATGATCCCTCCCTTGGGATACATAGATTTCCTTTGCCTGATCGGCCATTCACGCCTAGTCTTGACTGATTCTGGCGGCATACAAGAAGAAACCACCGCTTTAGGGGTACCCTGCCTCACGCTACGGAACAACACAGAACGTCCAGTTACCGCCACCATGGGCACGAATAGGATCATCGGCCAAGATCCAGCAAGAATTGTGGCTGCTGCGCGTGAGGCACTGGCGAACGAACCAACCCAAGCTGAGTTGCCGCCGTTCTGGGATGGGCATGCGGCCGAGCGCATAATCGAGATTCTGATCCGCGACCACCTTAGTCTCCGAGGAGTAAATTTACCTGTTGGATCTGGTACAGACGGAGGAGCAGCGGCCAAAGTATCTCTAAATGCCCGCGGAGCACTCGTAGCACTAGAGAAAGACGTATGATAGTAGCTTAGAGGCTCACGCTTCAGAATCCAGAGAATTGGGCTACAAGCGATGGCCGTGTCACCAGCCTTGGCGCCAGACGAACCGAAGTAGGGATCGAATTCACGCAACCTGCCCCAGATTCCTGGTCCCTCGGTGTGCCTCCGATAAGAGTCAAGCGTACTTGTCAGGGCTAAGTGGCGAAGATCCCCGTTGCGGACACAGATGTTTTATAAGCGCCGCGTTACTCAAATATGGGTCATCGTCTAGTAAGCACAATTCCTTAAGGCGCGAGGTATTAGTATTAGTTGATAAATAGACACGGAAAGCGAAACATACTTTTTTTTATTCTGATACTGGCATGTCTCGCTCAGCCTGGGCCATCCATCTGCCAAGATTCAAAGGGCCAATTTTCGGATGAAACCTTACCGAAATTCGAAGGAGGTGATTTCAACAGAAAGATCTATTTCAAGCACAAGCTCGAATTCTCGCTAGACACAGGATGGCTTCCGAATAATATCCCCTTCATATTTGATCCTTTTATGGGCGAGAAGTGGGCGCGAGTTCCAATGGATTACACACTGGTACCGATAATTCCTTCTCTACGGTGGCACTGGGGGAATATAGCGGCTCCCTCCTTTATACGCGGCAATACGGATCTTACATTCAGTGGATCCTACACGGTGATTCCGCGAGGGCCTGAGCATCTGTATACGGCTTTCATGTTTGGTGTGCGACGTAATTTTGTCCAGTCTAACTGGAGAGTTGTTCCCTACGTGGAAGCACGCGGTGGCGTTGGGTACACAGACGCCAAAGGACCCGAGGGGGTGCTATATGCGCAAGGACAGGACCTCACGTTTAATTTCATACTAGGTGGCGGAGTGCGGTATAACTTCAATCCTCGATATAGCATTTCGACCGGCATTGCTTACATGCATGTCTCAAATGCTTATTTATCGCAACCGAAAGTCTACGATTACGGGATAAATGTCTTCGGCCCGACTCTTGGAGTCACCGTCGGAATGGGAAAGCTTCGATAACAGGCCCAGGAACCTGCGCTCCGCTCGTTCGTTACTTAGGCCAACTGTTGATTGTGTGTCAACACTCACAACCTTCAGCAATCGGCGAGAGGATGATCTTATGGAACGCGCGCTTCTCTGTTCGACTGTGTCGCTTCGGGATAACCTGCTTTTAGCAGATCTCGACATGGGCGAAGCCGCCGTCTTGAGCCTCGAGGATGGTGTTTACTATGGGCTGAATCCCGTGGCGACGCGAATCTGGCATCTGTTCGAAGAAAGCAAGAGAGTGAGTGAAATCCGGGACTTGCTACTGAAGGAATTCTCAGTCGAATCGGATCGTTTGACACGCGACCTCATTGAACTGATCGAGCAATTAGCCAAACTAGGGCTTGTGGAGATTTCGCCTGAAACGACTGCGTAAGTTTCTCAATCTTGGTGCTGCGGACCAGGTACTTCTGCTGTCCGTGGTGGCCTTCCTGGTTGCGATTAAGATCGGTTTTCGATGGATGCCGCGTCGGGTCATTTTGCGGAGTCTGGAAGGCTTGAATGGAAACGGACCTTAGCACCCAGGCGTTTAGCTCCTCGTGGCCTTGTCGAGTGATTCGAATAATCGAACAAGCCAGCCGCCAGCTACCTGGCAGGACTAGCTGCCCGGTTCAGGCTTTCGCCGGACAGGTCTTGCTTGCAATGAAAGGCTGCCAAACTCAGCTGCGGATCGGTGTCGCGCGACTACAGCTTAATTGCGCACGCGGGGTCGAGAGCCGAGGCCGGATTGTGCTGGGAAATCGAAGTGATCTCCATTTTTACCGAGTGCTGCGTCCGCCGGATTACAGAAAAAGATAGAGATAAGGATACGGATGAGCGCCATCGCAGGCATCCATTTTTCGGATGAGAGGCCGGTGAATCACCGTGATCTTACCAGCATGCTTGACACGATGCGCCATCGCGGTCCTGACGGAACGGGCTCGTGGGTCCGACGGTGACAATCCCAACAGAGGGCAATGAGGTTCTCCTCGGCATCGGGCCCCAACTGACTTCTCGGAGTGATGTGGTGGACTTCCAGCCCGACACTTGAACCGCACCTTTGGCAGCGCCATCCATCACGTTTCAGGACTGATCGATGTAGCGAAGAATACGATTGTCGATCGAGGCGGACTCGCGGCCGTTTACGAATGTTCACAGCCCGCCGACACGCTTTCAATGAATTCGTGTTGTTCCGAAGAAGGTAAAAGCCCGAACAGGCGATCTAACGCAAGGCGTAACGGCTTCGTATCGCCGCTCTCCAGGTTGGCTCCTGCCAGAAAGTCCGCACAGATCATCTCCAGGCCGTAGCCTCTGGATTTATCGCTACCGAGCATCAATGCAGCCGTTTCCAGAGCCTGCTCGATCACCGGTAGCTGACTCTTGTACAGCTTGAAATAGATGATCTCCCAGGGCTCGGTTTCATGCCCAGTGAGGTGCTTTTCCACCTCTCGTTTGAACTCTTCTCTAGGTAGCTCCCTGGCTTTGTGCACCCAGGGTGCACAATCGAAGTTCTGACCTTCCCTCCGAGCCACTTTCACCAATTCCCTTGCCTTGGTCCAGCCCATCAAGTTGAGATCTGCCTTCGGGATCCGCGGCAAATGTTCATGGATGGCATCAGGTAGTAAGCCTTCCGCCTCGATTCAGGAAACTTCCGCTCCAGGTATTCATCGAACGACCGCAGATTGTCTAACCGCCAGTATTGACCCGCTCTAACCTCGCAGAGATAGCGTCCCAGCTCGACAAAGCGCACATCACGCTCCCGGTCCGAGCTCTTCTCCCAGGCCAAGATCTCGTCGATCTTGGACAGCACCACTGCAGCCCGTCGTCGATTAAGGTTCGGCGGCACGAGAGTGCTTCCGTTAATCGTCAAGCTGGTCAAGCCAATCAAGATCGCTGGCTCCGGGTCGACGGATGAGTTTCGAAGCGACAAGCTGCTGGTCACCCAGGCAAAGACCCAGTTGAGCGCAGCTCACACATCCGTTTTGCGGGAAGCGGATGCCGCTGTGCGGCAGAAACTGGCCTGCTTCAATCTGGCTAACGGTCGCTTCGACTAACTGCCCGTACTCCTGGCGTTGCTTGTCGGTGATCGTGGCCTTCAGATATTGAATCTCAGAAAAACGCTTACGCACGAAAGCCACCACGGCAACATCAGAGATTCCGCTCATCCAGGATTAGCAGATCAACTGAGGATCAAGAGCCAGCAATCCGTCAGGTTCTTCGGGATATCGTGCCGTGGTTGCATGTTCTTCTGAGGATGGCGAACCTGAATACGATCATCTTGAGCCAGTCGTTCAAGTAGCTGAACTCCCTGGCGAAACATCCGTTCCCAGCTATCTCCGCGGGAATATTCGAGCTGGGCATCTTGGTGTTTTCTCCATTCGTTGAACAGCACCGCGGCGCTGTCCTCCCGTGCAAAGAAAGCAGCGAGGGCCTGTTCGAAGCAGCGGCCGAAGAGCAAAGCCGGACTATTGTCCTTCTCTCTCCAGCCATCCAGATAGCGATGCCGATAGCTTCTCGGGCAGCGCAGATACTGAGCGATTTGGGTATAGCTATAGGTCATGGCTGGATTCCTGACTGGTCGCCGGAGCGAACTCTTCCCACTCAGCCGCAGGAGCAAATCCGTCGAAATTCAGGAAGGAATGACCATTCAACACGGTGTGTGAGACGCGAACAATTCCTTGAAGGCCGAGCAATGCTTTTTCATCGAGTTCGCCCCGACCGAGCAGATCGGTGTTATAGCCGAAATCCCGAAGGAACCAACTCAGGCGACAGAGTGCTTTGGGTGTGCAGTAGATCCGGCCAGTCAGTGAATGGCCATGGTGTTGTTTAGGTTCGAGGATCGAGAATCGCAGGAGATAAAAGGGTCTGGTTGGATGCCAACGATAGAACGCCCGATCCACCCGGACGAGGAAGACACCTTCAAGCTCATCGGAGCCATTTCTGGTTTCGCGATGAAGCCCCGGAATGTGGCGCGTCATGAGCTGACCTCGTGCGGTGCGGCATAGCTGTTGAGCTTGCAGAGAAGGGCTGGGCGGTCTTTCGTCGCCCAGTCAGCTAGGTTCGTTATGAAGCCTTCAATTTGCTCACGAGAGGCATCTCGCAAGTTAGGAGTACCGCAGAAATCGGCGGCGTAGGCTTTGACCAAATGTGCGTCGAGCTGATGTTGGCGAATCAGAAGGCAGAGGCGATCACGGAGGCGAGGCTGACCGTTCTGATGGCCATTGTTGTTGCCAGCCTCGGAAGCGCGTTGCGGATCAGATGGACCATACGCCTTCGGTTCCCAGCCGAGCTCCTCGACCGAGCACAACCCGATGCCATAGGCCTTTCGGAGTGCACGGTTGACGGCACGCGTCTCAGCAACACGCATCTCGGCACCATGGACGAGAGGAGATACATTGAAACGGTCCGCATCGCCATAGCCGGAGAAACCCCGAGAGCCAGGACTCTTGTAGACAGTGGCCTTAAAAACCCACCGACCAGATACTGGGTCGCAGAGGTAGCGCACCTCATGGACCCCGATCCCGATACACCTTCGACGTTGGGCCAGCGCAAGAGGCCCCCATGCGTGACATACCAACCGCTATCCAAGTATTCGAAATCTCCCAGCGCCAAAGAGAACCCAAACTTCTTCGTCAGATCACGCAATCGATCAATAGCACCGACTCCCAATTGCCCTGACTTCAAGCGTTTTGCCAACCGGATATTCTGACGGACTAGAGCTCGAAGTTGACCGCTACTCGCAACTCGATTCTTCATGAGGGCTCCACTGGTGCCTATTGTTGACCAATGGACCTCTTGGAAGGGTGTAAGTCAAGCGAAGGGTTTGCGAAGACCAAAGGACTGCCGTAGAATGCGCGGCGGGCACTATGACGAAAGACGACAGAATTGGAGTCAGGGTTCCAGCAGAGCTGAAGAAGGCACTTATTCAAATCGCTAAGAAGGAAGGTAGAAGCCTCGCGCAGGTATGCGAAATCCTTTTGAAGGAGGGTGCTTCCATATAGCCGTTAGCGCGTCTTCTCGGCGGAAGTAGTTGGGTTCACTTTCACGTCCACGTCATAGGTCGAGAACATCGCCCCATCCGTGGCAATTGCGCGGATCCGGTAGTTACCCGGCGCGCTGAAACTCACCTTCGTCCCCGACGTGAGCGGCTTTCCGTAAACGGCCGGGCTCAAGTCTGGATCGAATTGAGCTTTGCCCGGCCCCCGATAAAGAATCCATCGAATCTGCACACCTTCCACTTTTCCCCCGCGATCTCCGAGACCCGGCTTCGGGAGCCCGTCATCGGTGGCCGTCACTTTTAATATCGCCGAAGCAGGCAGAGTGACCGTTTGGGCAGGGCCGCCCGTGATGACGGGAGCTTGGTTGTCAGGGGTGGGATTCGAATTCGAAGTCCGCAGGAACGGATCGGAGATGGCATTCTTGGAAATCAGCAGCTTGTCTATTTCCCATTCCGGCTGCAGCCAACCCTTGGAGAGATTCGTCCTGCCCCGATTCGTGAGCGTCCATACCAGCCGCTTATCTTTGGGCCAGTCCTTGGGCATGACTACCTTGAACACAAACCACCTTCGTCCAGGGTAGAAGTGTGTCGGCTGGCCCTGATCGCCATTCCCGAGATCGAAAGTATTATCGGCGCCGAGCGGCACGTCGATTTCCTCTTCCGAATTTCTGTTGTAGTAGCCAAAATAAAACGAGAAGGTTCCGTCGGGGTTGCCCTCCCACCCATCAAATGTGGGACTTATATCCCGGCCTCGGCGGTATTGGGCTCCCGGGTAGGGGAACTGGGCGTTTAAGCGGATGCCGCCCGCGACGAGGAGAAAGAGGGCCGCGCAAACCGCCAGTTTGAATCGATGCTGAATCGAATTTCTTTTTGCCATCACCGTGTGCTGATCAGTTTCGAGTGTTCCGCCTTCCGGGCTTCTACTTCCTTTTTGAAATCTTCTTCGGACATGTAGTAATAGCTGAGCCAGGCCGAGGCCATTTCGTCTACGGTCCGTTCTCCCCAGGTGACCTGTGCGTCTGGATCAGGGTTGAATCGGGCCTGCTCGCTATTGTCATGCCACATGATGGAATGCAGAATCGTCCCAGCGGGCAGTAGCGGCGCCGCATCATCTGCGTAGACGTAGTTGCGCATCCAGTTAAACTCGAACCTGGCGCAACTCAGCATCTCGGTCTTTCCATTCGGATAAATCGCTTCCAGGCATTCGGCCTTCCCACGGTTGTGCATGTGGGGCTGGAAGGACAGCAGCCGGGCTGGTTTGATCAGTGGCATGTAAGCATCGGAGCGTACGTTTGCCTCGTGGGGCCGAAGGTCGACGTCATTCACGCCAACCGTGAGTGAAGTGATCACGTGCTTGGGCGTGTAACCCTTGGGATATAACTTCAAACCCAAGGCCACATTGGTGGGAGTCTCGGTGCCGTTGGCGTGTAGGTGGAACTGGAAGTTGATCTTAGTTCCCGCCTTAATTAACCGGCCTGAACCGTCGGGGAAGACGTCGGCGCCTTTTCCAATTGCATATTCATTGAGGAAGACGCCCTGCTCTCCCACCTCGAGTTGGACGTTCCCATCGAGCTGACCGCTGTGACGGGTGCCGGCATCCGGTTCGACGATGGACGTTCTGATGTGGTGGATCACGTTATAGCCCTTGGTGGGAATAATCTGGATGGCCTGAACATAGCGGTCCTCTGCGAGACCAGGATCCACAAGAATGTCCGGCCACCAGTCGGCTCCATGGGCTTTCACGATCACGTCTTTCGGCAGAGCGATGATGAGATCCGGCTTGCCGATCTGCCAGCTTTGGTCATCCGCGAATTGGCGCGGCGGCGGCATGTCGGCGGGATTTCCCTGAGGGGCGCCGTTGTCCACCCACTTGACGATCGTCGCGATTTCATCGTCGGTCAGCGACTCGTCATTATTGAAATGCTGCACCCCAATGTTCCTGTCGATAAACCATGGGGGCATTTCGCGGGCTTCGACTCTCTGCTTGATCGCCCTCGCCCACGGGCGTGCATCGGCGTAAGTCACCAACGACATTGGCGCAACCGTGCCGACGTGATGACAGGTCTGGCAATGCGCCTGGAAGATCGGCGCCACGTTCCTCGTAAAGGTGACCTGTTCCTGCGCCTCCGCTGCCGCAGACATCACCGTGAATGCGGCAATCGCCATCAAGAAAGTAAGGGTGGTCTTCATGTTGTGTCTCCTCGCTAGGAATACAATCCCTTTTTCCAGTCTCTCATCTTAGGCCTTGGAAACTTCTGCCGTTTCAATGGCTGCGTTCTTCCCGGCGATGCGGCCCTGCACAAGGCAGCGCGCCAGGCCGTGAAGTCCGAATCCGCCGGCGCTCTCACCCGCGCAATACAGACCGGGAATTACATTACCGGAAAAATCCATGACTTGACACTTGGCGTTGATACGAAGCCCCGCGCGCGTGTCGTGGACGACGGGCATGGCCCAAGCCGCGTAGAACGGCGACGTCTGGATTTTATATTTTGGAGCGGGCTTCCCGAAATCCGCATCGTTCCCGCCGTCCACAAAAGAGTTGTAACGCTTGACGGTATTTTCGAGGGCGGCGCCAGGCATGGGCTTTCGCTGATACTTGTTTACGATGGCTGACGCTAATCCGGCTACAGTGTTTGCCGAGAAGAAATATCCCTCCGCGATATCCACGTAGGGAGGTGCGACGGTCCACTCCTCGCGCTTCACGGCCTCAGCATCGAAGATGGCCCAGATGGGGCCGCCGCCATTGACGGCCTCTCCGTTGCCAGCGAGCGCGGCGTCGAGAAAATTAGCGGGGTTGTACTTGATATTGGCGGCATTGAGGTAACTGCCCGGTTTATAGGAAGAGAGGGCGTGGTAATTGTTGGCCGTGTACTGGCCTGCGGTCTCGTCGTAGAACCGCATACCAGTCTGGTTAACGAGGATTACATTCTGGTAATCGCGCACGTTAAGGCCGACCGCACGCACCAGATGAAATAGCGGGCTTCCCGGTTGCCACTCCAAATTTCTATAGCCATATTGGCTGCCGATCCGGCCTGCCTTGGTAAGGCGATCGCCAAATTCCCCAACCTGGTTATACGCGCCCCAGAGTGAAGCGCCTATGGTGATACCGGCCAACTCTCCGCTACCGTCCTGGAAAGAATAGGGCTCACCGGCCACACCGTTGTATTCCTCGGTCAGCCTGACGTCGAAGATTCTCCGGAAATTAACGTTGCCGCTGGAGCCTCCAGTGGCGAGGATAACGCCTTTGCGCGCGCCGATGTTCAGGACCTTACCCTCGTTGCTGGCCTTAAGGCCCAAAATTTTTCCGGAGGAAGCTCCCTGCCGGATGAGGGTCACCATTTTGTGCTTCAAGAGGATTTGTACATTGGCCTTCCTGGCGGCGGCTTCGAGCGGCCGGACGAGGCCAACGCCGGAGGACATGGTCGCCGCTTCGCTGGGATCTACGGGCTTTCCGGTTTGCATCCGCATCCAGCCCATAGGAGCGGCGTGATTTTCCCGTAGAGCGGAATTCCCAGTCGCACCGGCCCCTTGGTTGTCGGGGGCTTTCTCGACAAAAATGACACCATGAGCAACCAGCCATTCGAAAGTTGGCGCGCTATTGTCAGCAAAGGCCCGAATGACTTCTTTGTCATTATACCGATAGTCAGGGAAACCGTTGGGTTCAACGACCGACCAATCGGTGAGGTCCGCATACAAAAGGTCTGCTGAATCCTCGATGCCGTACTTCTTCTGCCGGCTCGTGCCGCCGCCGAGGGCGACGTTGCCGCCGCTCACCATGGCATGACCGCCAATATCAAAGTTCGCGTCCATCAAGATGACGGACGCGCCGTTCTCGCTGGCTTCAATCGCGGCGGGAAGCCCGGCGGCTCCGGCACCCACCACGACGATATCCACCTGTTTGTCCCAATGCGGCGGCCGCCCTTGCGCCTCCGCGTATTCCGCGGCAAGGCCGCTTAGAGCCGCCGCGCCTACCCCGGCGCCCGCTGTCTTTACAAAATCCCGCCGCGACAACCGTTTCTTGTTTTCGGGATCACGTGCCATGCCGGATCTCCCGATTGCGAATTAGGCTTTGCTGCTTGGGCCCTGAGTAAAGATCTCGATTTTGGTTTCTTGGGTAGCCAGTATCCGAGTTCCGCCTTGAGTTTCCCTGGGCCGGAGTGTAGCCCTCCTGCCGAGTCGTGTCAACGCAACTGCGCTAGCCCTTTTCCCGCAGGTGGGCCTCACCGCTGTGAGAGCGCCGAGCGCCACAATCGTGCCACGGGCCGGCTTACAACGCGCCTGTGCGGAGCCGGAGTGCCCTACAACGGGACGTAATCGAGGACGACCTGAAGTGGAAATTGCCTGGCCGCCTTCGGCTCGTCGGAATAGTCCGGCAGCGGAGTGAGACGCACTGTGATTTTGGTGCCGCTGGCAAGTTCCACCGGCTGCTGCAGCCAATAACGCTGGAACCACTGCGGCCTCGGCCCGTGTAGCCGCAAGAGCGGCACAGTGGCGCCAGATGGCGTGGTCGCGTCAATATTCAAAGACTCATAGGCACGATCGAGCATCGGCCGGAGTGCGACGATGCGTGCGGGCCCCGGGAGCGTGCCCCCAAAACTGCCCCCAGAAATACTGGAGCCGCTCGAGCCGCCGGCGGCTTTCGGCGGATCGATGGCGAACGATTGCAGTTCGCGGCCGGAAGGCGGCGGATCGGCGAAATACAAACCGATCGTGCTCCTGTCGGACACGGCATTCTGCTCCTGGTCGAAATGCTTCTTATAGTGAATCTGCAGGTGGATCTTCGAGCCGGGCGTTAGCCGGAAGGCCGCACCGCTTGGCACGGCTATCGTCTGACCTCCCGGCTCCCATAGCGCCAACACGGGACCATTCTCGATGCTGATCACCGCGTCCCGCACGATCGACGCCGCCCCGGGCATCAGGTCGGCTGCCCTGATCCATTTCGTTTCGGTCACATTGGCCGGCAGAGAAAGGTTGGACACTTCTTCGATCGCATTCGCTGCCACGGTGTGCTCGGCGTCCATCTGAATCTTCAAATCGGGTGGGCCAAGCTTCCACTGCGCATGGAATGCCACGTCCGGCACCTTTGCGTCGGGATTGCCCTCCGGCGTCCCGCCGGAGGCCCAAACGACGATGACATCAATGTCGCGCGAGCTGATGGGGTACCCGCCTTGGACCGGCGGACTGGTTGGATCCACCGGCCACGGCGGCATGCGGCCGGCGGTAAGCTCGTCACGGATCGATTGAGCCCATGGCATCGCCGCACTGTATGTCATGAGGGACATCGGCGCCGGCCCGCCGAGGACGTGGCAACCGGCACAGTGATCTCGCAACACTGGAAAGACATCTCGGTTGTAATCGTATTTCGAGGTCACCGGCGTGTGCGCATCGGTGTGTTCGGTGGCGACCACGAAGAAAAAAACAATCGCCAGCGCGACCACGGAGCACGGTCCGATCATGCGGCTGAATTGTCTACCGGCTTCCATAAACTGACTCGATATCGGCAATCGCCGCGGAGAAGTCCCGATAAAACGGCAGCAGCCGTTCCTTGTTACCGAGATCGCCAGCGGCATCGATCTTCCAGGCGGCCATCGTCAATCGCTTGACCGCGCTCGCCACCTTCGGCCGTTGATCTTCCGGTATTTCGCTGATGTGATTTTCCTCGAGCGCGAGGGCGACGTCTTTTGCGCCGATGGCGGGGTACCAAAGGCCACCTAGATCGCCTTGATCAAGCGCCTTGGTCACAGCTTGCGCACGCTTGGCCAGCTCGGCGAGTAACTCCGGCGTGGTCGTGGGCAGCGGCGCTTCCGGTCTGAGTGTGGGAGGGACGTAAGTGTCGCTCTGCTGAGAGGGCGCTGCTGCCGTCGGAGTCTGATTCGGAGGCGGCACGGAGACATTGGGGGCAGCGGCGGCGCTCGCCGTTGCCTGCGATTTCGGCTGTGCGGCGGCCGTTGTCGTCGGGGCCGAAGCGGCAGGAGCAGGGGCCACGGGGCCCGGCTCCCTTGAGTAATCGGCGAACGTGAAGTCGAACACGCGTTCCTTATCGTCTGGCTTGAACTTTACCCGCAGCGTGAAGTTGGCAGGCAGCGCCGTTGCCGCGATCGACGCTTCGAGGGTATTGCCGTCGTCCGTTCGTCCCGGTTTGAGAGCAAGAGGCGCGGCGATGTCGTTCCCATTTGCGTCGGTTTTGGCGGCACTGGCGGAAAAACCCGTGACTGCAAGCGGCTGAGTCATGTCGTTATAGAAGTACACCCGGAAAATGTTCGGTCGCATCAAGGTGCCCTCGAGGTGGTGCCAGCTGTCGTCGGCCATGAAGA
This sequence comes from Acidobacteriota bacterium, assembly GCA_003223315.1. Classification (GTDB taxonomy): domain Bacteria; phylum Acidobacteriota; class Terriglobia; order Acidiferrales; family UBA7541; genus Palsa-189. The sequence goes on from QHYR01000089.1 coordinate 23,069, forward strand.
ATTGTCCGCCGTGACGCGGGTTGTGGTCGCCGTGGGGACGTCGCTCATATCCGGTGGTTCGCGCATTGCCATCTTGGCACGTTCCTGGCTCAAGTTGGCGGACGCTCGAATCGTTCCTGCACGTGAAATACAGCGCCGCTGTGATGGGAACGAGTTCGCTCCTATCCACCGGGCAAACGCCTGGTTTGTCCTGGATAAACGACTGGAACTTGAGGCAGGAGTACACCGTGACGAGACGAATCGGCACGAGAGACGCGCCCGATTGCGGGCACTTTCCTGGCTTGTCTTCAAGAACGCTCTCTTCACCCGGCGTGGCGCAGACGTAGGAGATGGGCGGCAGCTCGTTCGCCTTTGCAGGCGCGCCTGTGGGCGTGGCGATAACGCGGACGTCATGCAGTGTCGAGAAGTCGCCGTCGTAGACCTTCGCTGTAATGTGATCGCCGACGTTCACGGTCAGGTTGTCAGGCTTGTCGATGCGGTAATTCATGGTCATCGCCCCCATCCAGCCCGGCACATTCTCGCCACTTACCGTCAGCATCCGGGCATTTGCATCGACTTTTTCAACCGTACCGCGAAACGTGTGCTCCTTTTTCGTGCTTACTGGCTTTTTGCCTGCCTGTCCTGCGCTGGATTTTGATGGGGCAATCGAAGCGGGTGTGGTCCCCGGTATCACCTTGGGAGCCGTGCTGGCTGATTGCTGCGCTTCGGCAATGGCGACACTGAGAAGCGAAGTGGTTCTCCGAGGCTGGCCCACGAGCCCCATGAAGGCAAGGATCGCTGCGGTCATCAGAAAAGCAGCGACATTCGGGTTGCTCTTTCTCCTGACTTCTCTCATCCGCCTGGGATCACCTGCCGGCCCCAAAATATTCGTCATTGTAAACCGTCGGTTGCACTTGGTACAAATTCCGCAACCCGTGGTCTCCGCGACCTGTTTCAGCCCCGAGTGTCGCGGTTAAGTTTGTCCCGTAAGGATTAACTCGAATTGAGCTGCTTCGATTTGCGGCCACCATGAGACTTCGCGCCGTTGGGTAGTGGGTCACTTCTCTTCCGGGGTTCGATCGACGCGTGGTCTCCTGCCCATGGTGCCTCCTGTTTTGGAGGCCCTGATTCTACCTAGGTAGGCTGTCCAGTTTTAGCGGGGAGCACTACAATTCTTCACCAGACGTTGGAACACGACTCGCAATTATCAATGCGTTATCATCGTATTATCATCGACGAGTGTTGAACTGCCGCTTCATAAATCTGCGCAATTTCCCATGCTGCAATACATTTGCGGGCGAGACGTTGGTACAAGCCGGCCGTATCGCTGGGAAATACGCGCGAAAACTTCCTCGATTCCACCGCTCAAGAGACTTTCAGGAAACCGTGGTGCCGGACAACTCCTCGATCTGCTCAATCCCTGCAGAGGCCAAAGCTGCCGCGATCAGAGGTGCTGCCGTAGCTGCGCCGTTTCAGGAGTTCTGCGCCGCCTTAGTTGCCCGAGGAATGTGTTTTTCTTGACATCCCCCTTTATAGAACTGGATTCTGGGAAACTGCGATAGCTGAAAGGTGAGACACTTATACCGGGGAGCTATAGGAGGGAGGTCAACCATGAAAGCGATTTGTTTGGTGTGCCTTTTTGTGGCTATCTTCACGCCCGCGCTCGTCGCGCAAGAGCTGACGGCACCCGATATAAAATCGAACCGGCCCACTCCTCGAACGGCCGACGGACACCCGGATCTCAGCGGGTACTGGAAGGGCATCCGCGGCACAACTCCTGTGGGGAACATTGGGAAGGATCTTCCGGGCTTCAAACTGCCGCTGACGCCGGCTGGCGAAGCTGCATTGCAGCATAATCTCACCGCGACGATCGATCCGGAGAGCCTTTGCATCATTGGCGGTATCCCTCGACACAATGCCAGCGGGTTACCGTTCGAGGTCCTGCAAGGAACCAAGAAAGTCGTCTTCCTCTATTTGTACAACTACTTTCGGCTGATTCCCATTGATGCCGCTCGCAAGCATTCGGCCGACCCCGATCCGACTTTCTTTGGAGAGGAGCTTGGTCATTGGGATGGCGACGCATTGGTGGTCGATTCGGTGGGATTTAAAGACGAGAAGGTCTGGATCGATGAAAACGCGAATCCTCATAGCGATGCCTTGCACGTTGTCGAGCGTTGGACGCGGCCGGATGCGGATCACATCCACGTGGAAACGCTGATTGAGGATCCGAAGTTTTATACTAGGCCCTTCACTTATTCGCGAACCTGGGTGCTCGGACAACCCGATGAGGAGACTAAGGAGTTTTCGTGCAGCGAAAACAATGTCGATGTGGGTCACCTTGGGTTCGGGCCGGGGCCCATTCGTCCCGACGGTACGCGCGGCTACGTCGATCCTGGGGCCGCTCCTTCCGCCCGATAAACGCGCTTCTCGGGAGCTGACCACTACCCGTCAGCCGTTGACATTTGTTGACACTGGGCGTAGAGATAGACGAGAAGCATTGCGGCATTGCTCCGAGGAAAATCGACATGAAAGCAACGCTGAAAGATGGGCTCTTTCGTCTGGTTCTTGCCACATTGTTGGCGCCGATCGCGGTGATCCTGGCCAGCAGCAGCTTAGGAGCACAAACACCCGCCAACGCTCCCCCCCAGGTGACGTTTAGCAAGGAAGTTGCGCCGATTCTTCAGCAGCATTGCCAGATGGTTTATCGATCCCAATGTTGGCATCAACGAGTTCAAGAATTATGGCGGGCTCTCCGATGATGAGATTGCCACGATTGTGAAATGGGTCGACGCCGGGGCACCCAAAGGGAATCCGGCTGATATGCCGGCTCCGGCCAAATTCGATGACGATATATGGCACATCGGTGCGCCGGAACTTGTTGCGGCGATGCCGGAGGATCTTATCGTCAAGGCCAACGGCCCTGACATGTGGAGGAACATCGTCGTTGATCCCGGCTTGACGGAAGATCGATATATCAAGGCCGTCGAAATCAAGCCGACCAAAGGCCGCCGGGTGATTCACCACATGGGCACGAGCCTGATTTACCCCGACGGTAATTTGGCGACCATGCAGTCGAAGAATGCGAATATTTTCGAGGACGGGTCCGGCCGCCTGATGCAGGCCGGCACCAAAGTGCAATTTCAGCTCCATATACATCCCTATCGAGAGGACACGACGACCAGCGTCGAGATCGGCTTCATCTTTTACCCGAAAGGGTACGTGCCGAAGCATGTCGCGATAACCGAGCTCATGGGCGACGATCATGAGCTGGACCTCCCGGCGAACACCGACAATGTTCGCTACGACAGCTATAAAATGTTGACCAAACCTACGCGCATCCTCGCTTATGCTCCACACATGCACACTCGCGCCAAAGCACAATGCCTGGAAGCAATCCTGCCGGAAAAATCCGAACAACGCGATGGAAACAAGGTGGAAACGCTAAACTGCATCAACCATTTCGACTTCAATTGGATGATGGTTTATGAGTACGCCACGGATGCACAACCGCTCCTCCCGGCTGGCACCGTTCTGCATCTGGTTAGCTGGTATAACAATACTGGGTCGAACAGGCTGAACAACGATCCGAATAACTGGATCGGCTACGGCCAGCGCTCTATCGACGACATGGCCATGGCCTGGATGACCTTTTACAATCTCTCTGAAGAAGAGTTCCAGCAACAGGTCGCCGAACGAAAAACAAAATCAAAACAGATCACAGACAACTTTTCTTCCAAAGTCACGCAGTGACGCCGCGAGGAAAGTTCATGATCACGGGTAAACGCTGGCTCCCGTTTTTGACGGGAGCGGTTTTTCTCCTGGTCTCACCGGTTTTCCTGAGAGCGCAGGCTCCTTACACCGGAGAGGTTAGGATTGCGCGCGGTCAAGACGTTACGCCCGCTTTTGAGGGATGGATGCCCAACCCGGACGGGACATTCAGCATGTATTTCGGATATATGAACCGGAATTACGAAGAAGAACTGGATATCCCCATCGGGCCCACCAACGATGTCGAACCGGGCGGTGATCGGGGTCAGCCGACTCACTTTTACCCGCGCCGCCAGCGCATGGTGTTCTCCGTAGTTGTTCCGAAGGACTGGAGCTTGGACCAAAAGGTAGTCTGGACACTGACGATTCGCGGCAAAACGAATGTGGCAAAAGGATGGCTTCAGCCGGAGTGGCAAATCAATAAAGAAGTGATCATGCAGGAGGCGGGCGGCGGCACAGATCTTGAGAATCAACCGCCGGTCTTCATCAGCGGCTCCGGTCCGCAAACGGTCACACTTCCGAACCCTATCACGTTAACGGCCACCGTGCAGGACGATGGGCGTCCCAAACCTCGCATCGCACGCGATATCGAAGAAGTAGGTACGCCAATTCCTTCAGGTCTCTCCGTGCGTTGGATCCACTACCGAGGGCCAACCGGAGTAAGCTTCGAGCCGGGAACCGTCGCCAGGGGTTACCAAAAACCAGTCACGTCCACGACAACGGCAATCTTCAAGGCGCCCGGTGTTTACGTGCTGCGCGCGATTGCCAGTGATGGGGCGCTGACTTCCTTTCACGATGTCACGGTCACCGTGAAATAGGTCCAAACCGCACGGGTATCAACTCAGAAATCGATTAGCTTGGATCGATGCGGTAGACCCACTCTCGCTCCGCCCTTCCATTGACGCGCTGGAGGGCTTCCTCTATCACTGTGTGAGTGGGCGCGAGTGTGCAAACCGGATCGGTTGCCGCTGCGTCACCCGCGAGCAGGAAAGCCTGGCAGCGGCAACCGCCGAAGTCGCGCGTGCGGCGATCGCAGCTCCGGCAGGGTTCCGGCATCCAGCTTTCGTCGCGGAAGCGGTTGAACACCGGCGAGTCCTCCCAAATCCAGCGCAACGGGCGCTCGCGGGCGCTCGGGAAGTCAAGCCCAGGGATCACCATGGCGGCATGGCAGGGCAGCACGTGACCCGCGGGATCGATGAGCATCTGTTGATGTCCCCAGCCGTTCATGCAAGGCTTTGGGTACTTTGCATAATAGTCGGGCAGGACGAAATCGATGCGCAATTTACCGTTGAGCCGCTCCCGGGCGGCCTCCACGACTTCGATGGAGTGCTCCAGCTGCTGCCGTGTAGGCAGTAATGACTCACGATTGCGCAGCGCCCAGCCGTAATACTGCACGTTCGCAATTTCCAGCCGCTGCGCCCCGGTTTGCTCGGCGAATGCGATCATCTCCTTCAGGCGATCAAGATTGCGCCGGTGAACGACCATATTTACCGTAAACGCGATGCGCCGCTGGCGAATCATCTGCGCGATGCGCAGTTTGAGCGCGTGGCTGCGCGTACCGGCGAATTCGTTTGCCGGCGCCTCCTCGTTATCCTGGAAGCTCAGTTGGATGTGATCGAGACCGGCGCCGATGAGTTCATCCAGTCGGCGTTCATCGAGGCCAACTCCGGAGGTGATCAAATTTAAATACAGTTGCGCTTCGCGGCCGGCGTGAACCAATTCGGTAAGATCGGATCGCGATAGGGGCTCGCCTCCCGTGAGGTGCAACTGCAGAACGCCCATCTCGCCGGCTTGCTGGAAGACCGAGACCCAGTCGCCAGTGGAAAGTTCATCCGCGCGGCGCTGCATCTTGAGCGGATTCGAGCAATAAACGCAATGCAGCGGGCAGCGATGGGTGATCTCGGCGATCAATGCCCGGGGCGTGTACTTCATGCGTATTCGAGGACGCCTCTGTCGCGCAGACGCGCGAGAAGCGCCAGGGCCTCCGTTTCAATTCTAGCCGGTTGCGCGGAAGGGTAGTGCCGCTGCAGTTCCACGACGATTTCGGCTAACGTGCGCTCTCCGTCGCAAAGTTCCACGATGGTGCGTGCCGGTCCCTTCAGCCGCAGCGCGCCTTCGGGAATCAACAGCAAATCCTCCGGACCTCCGGTGGTGTTCAAGCGGCATCCAGGCGCGAGCCGCAGCGCACGATTGCGTTCCAGCCCGCTCATTTCCGCGCGCCTTCCGCTTCCGGATGGAATGCACCGGGAGGCGGCCAGCCCGGCGAAACGTATGCGAAATACAGGGCGTCGAGCTGTGCCCACAAAATATCACATTTGGCGCGCAGCGCTCCGAGCGCGAGTTCCTGCTCCGCCTGCGTGCGCGCGTGTTCGATAACCCAGGAGAGGGCGAACTGCGCGTCTTCCGGCGCCTGCGTAAGCCGCGCATCGAAATAGGCCAGCCCGCCGCTCAACCAGGGATAGTGCTGGCGCAGGCGATCGATGCGCAGCGCGATCAGATCGCGGGAGAATAACTCCGTAAGCGAAGACGCCACCGCTTCCAGGAAACTGTGTTTGGAGACCAGATCCAGGTAGGCGTTCACCGCGTAATACACGGCTGGCAGAATTCCGCGTTGCGACGTGACTTGCTCCCGGTCGAGACCCGTGGCCTCGGCCAGAAGAATCCACTTTTCGATGCCGCCGGGATGAATCCCGTCGCCGTCATGATCGACGATGCGCTTGCGCCAGGCGCGGCGAAAGGCCGCATCCTCGCTCCGCGAAACAATGATCGCGTCTTTCAGCGGAATGATGCTCTGGTAGTAATAGCGGTTGAGCGCCCAGGCCTGAAGCTGGCCGCGAGTCAGCTTGCCTTCGTGCATCAAGAGGTGGAAAGGGTGACGGTGGTGGTATCGCTCCGGGCCGATGGCCCGCAAGCGCGCTTCCAGTTCAGCCGGCGCTACGCGCTGTTGACCCTGAACCGGCGTCACAGCGTCATCTCCATGCCATCCCGCGCCATTTCCCAGCCGGCTTCGCGAACCATGCGGTGTTCCATGCTCTGTTCGTCCAGAATCGGATTGGTATGGTTGATGTGAATGAAAATCTTGCGCGGCCGCTGCAGCGCTGCGAAGTATTCGAGACTGCCACCGGGTCCCGAGAGCGGCAGGTGACCCATTTGCCGCGCCGTGCGGCTTACCCCCGGAATGCGCAAGGGTTCGTCATCGCTCCAGAAGGTGCCGTCAAAAAGCACGACGTCGCAACTCTGCAATCTCTCGAGTAGGGCACCGGAGACGCAAGAGACCCCTGGCAGGAAGGCCAGCGTTCCTCCACCCGATTGAGGTGAGATTAAAAAACCGATCACGGCATCCGCCGGATTCAACTCCGCCGACCGGCGCGCGCTGACGAAACCCGGAAACGGACCCGGTAGCGGCAGCACTTCCAGGCGTGCGCCTCCAGCGTAGAAGGGCCGGTCCAGCAGGATCTCCTGCCAACAGACCTGCCCGGGGAAGCGCGCGAGCACGCCAAACACGCTATTGTCTTCGGTGAGAATTTTGCGAACCGAGGGAGTGGCGTGCACGCGAAACGCATGAAACTCGCGAAGAAGCAGCAGACCGAGGGCCTGATCCACTTCAGCGCCCGGCAGAATCACATCGCGAATTGGGGAGTCGCGCGTGCCGGTCCGCGCCCAAAGCTCGGGTGTGGCTTCAATTTGCACGTGCAGATCCGGTGAGGCGTTCAGCAGGACCCAATGACCTGGGGCGGTACTGTATGCGAGTTGAGCCTGCGTGCGAGACGTACTATGGATAGTGCCGTCCCGCACGCGGCGGCAGTTCACACACGAACAATTCCACTGTGGAAAGCCACCGCCCGCCGCGCTGCCCAATATTTTTACCTGCATTTTGCAGGGCAGTCTGAAGGAGGCACTACAGCGGAGCGCCAATCCCAGTGATTTCAGAAAACACGAACTTTACGTTCGCGAGATTAAGGATTAGAAATCGCCGTTGCTATAAGAGTTAATTTCGCAGCTAAGGCAAATCTCCTCAACTTGCGGGGTTTCCCATTCCATAGGTGCACCCTTCTTAGTAGCCAGTTGCTACCGGCCGCTATATTATCAGGGCACACGGTATGCATGCAAGCACGAAGGCGCCGGGAGAGCCTGCGATCTCCCAAGCGGATTCCGGCTCCAGCCTTCGCACCTTTCGAGCGCTCCAATATCGCGATTTTCGACTGCTCTGGACGGGATTGGCGGTCTCTGCCGTTGGCACGTGGATGCAAATTGTCGCACTCAGCTTGCTGGTCCTCGACATCACCCATGGTTCGGCAGTAGCACTAGGGACGCTTTCCTTGACGCAGGCCCTCTCTTTTCTCCTCTTTGCCGCGATAGGCGGAAGTGTTGCGGACCATTTCGATAAAAGGCGCCTGCTGCTGGTAACGCAAAGTCTGATGATGGGATTTGCAGTCCTGCTCGGCATTCTGACGTTGACGGGACTAATCCGCTTCTGGGTAATTCTGTTGGTGGCTTTCACGAGCAGCTCTGCGCTGAGCTTTGACCAGCCCGCGCGGAATGCGCTGGTCACCTCGCTCGTGCCTAAAGAGCACTTGATGAACGCCGTTTCGCTGCAATCGGCGGTCTTTAATGGCGCGTCGATTTTAGGGCCGGCGCTGGCGGGCTTGAGCCTGAGCAGGATCGGCTATTCCGGAAACTTCTTTTTGAACGCGGCGAGCTTCTTCGCGGTGCTCGCAGCACTGCTGCTTTTGCGCACCAAACCGCAGACCGTTCCCAGGCTCAGTGGAAGAATGCTCGATTCCGTGCGCGAGGCGCTCCGATACGTGCGCCACGATGCCGTCCTGCCTAGTGTTGTTCCAGCTTACGCAGCGCTGCTGTTTTTTGGTCCCTCGGCGGCGCTGGCGCTCCCCGTTTTTGCCAAAGAAGTTCTGCGCGTCGGTCCGGCGCAACTCGGCGTGCTGTTCTCGGCCGTTGGGGCCGGCACGGTCGTGGGTGCATTGATCTTGGCTTCCCTAGCAGGTAGCGTCGACGACCGTCGGCTCGTCTTTGGGCCAATTCTGCTCTGGACCGTAGCGCTCGCCGTCTTTGGTTGGAGTGATAGCTTGCGCGTCTCCGTTCCCGCCCTGTTTGTCTTGGGAGCGGCGCAGAACGTGGCTGGCGCGACCACCGTTACCCTGCTTCAGATGCGCGTCCCACCCGAGATGCGAGGCCGCGCCATGAGCCTGAATACGCTGCTGATCATGTGCGTTCGGCCACTGGGGGATTTTCCAGCCGGAGCAGTGATCGGCTGGTTGGGATTCCGCCCGGCAGTACTGCTCGGTGCGATGCTTGTAGGCGCAGTAGCGTTGGCGTTATTCCTCGGCCGCCTCCCGGGAGCGCCAATTCAGCGATAGAAGTTTCGGTGGCGGTTGTGCAACTTGTCGGCAATTTATTCGACGATGGCGAACTTCAACTGCGGCGAGATCTGACGACCAGGGTGGGAGGTGGCTCGGATTCGCCCGGCTTGTTATCGGTTACTGTAAACAACAGGGTCGTCGCTCCGATGCGAAACTTCGAGAGATGTTCCAGTTCGCAGCTTTGGATTCTTTTTGCTGACACAAAAGTTCCGTTCGTAGTGCCCAGGTCACTTAAAGTGGCGGTCGAGCCGTGTACTTCAATGGCGCAGTGTTTTCGAGAGACCTCGGGATCGCGGAGCACGACATCCGCACCTGACCGGCCCAATATTGTTCGCGCCTTGCTCAAACGAAAGACCTGGCCCCTCGCTGGGCCTTCGATGACTGCAAGCGCCACGGTTGGCTCTGCGGGAAGCTGTGGGAGTTCAGCCGGCGCGTTGATGACAAAGCTGGAATGGCACTGCTTGCATTGACCTTTTAACTTGGATGCTCCCGCGAACTCTTTCTCGTCTACGGGGTAGTTCGCGCCACAATGGGGACATTCAACAATCATGGCAGCTGACCACTGGATGCTAGCACGACGCTGCGGACCCGTCCCATCGTGCACGGGAAGCATCATTAACTCACCGAGCACACTGGATTCGCCCGCGCAATTGTTTGAGTTTTAGGGGTTCCTTAGAAATCGCAGGGAATAACGCAGAGGAAGCGACAAAACTCTGTCGAGGCTTATGCCGCGCGGCTAGGCTACGGCCATCCTTAAAAAAGGAGTACCTGCACGCCTATTTCGTTTTCACTTCTCAGGCTGTCGTTCTAAGATTGTGCCGGTCCATTAAGTATGGGAGAAGAGGAGAAGCTTCTATGAAGTTAAGGTTATCGCGTGTGGCCCTGCTTCTGTTGGGCACCGTTCTTGCCGGTGGCTGGCTCGCAAACAGACCCCGGAGTTTCGCCGATACTAGCCGGCGCTCATCGATCACAACATTTTCGACGGCTGATATCGGACGCCAGGGCCATTTCTATGTCGGTGGTCATTACGTCGGCGAGCCTGGCAAGGAAACCATGGATGGCGCCATGTACGTGGAAGTATGGGTTTCGAAGAATATCCGGCATCAGTTCCCAATTGTTTTCATAAGCGGAGGAGGCGGCCAGGGAGCATACAGTTTACTGCAAACACCAGATGGGCGACCCGGGTGGGCATACGACTTTGTGGGTCAGGGTTACGCCATTTACATGATGGACTATCCGGGCCAGGGCCGCTCCGCGTATGTTCCGGGCGTTGACGGCAGCTTGACTCCTCCACGTTCCGGTCCTTTGATGGAGGAGGTCTGGACCGGCGGCCGGTCGCCTTCATCTGAGGCGAGCAGTTGGCCGCAAGCGAAAAAGTACAGTCAATGGCCGAGCAGCGCGCCAAACAAGGGCAAAATGGGTGACCCCGTATTTGATTATTTTGCCAAGACGGAACTCCCGGCGGTGACAGGCCCAAACCAGGAGAGGCGTTCCGCGGACGCCATCGTAGAATTATTAGATGCGATCGGACAGCCGGTAATTCTGCTACTCAACTCGGGTGCTGCGGCTTCGGGCTGGTTGGCCGCCGATTCTCGACCGAAGCTCGTCAAGGGCATCGTCGCAGTCGAGCCAGTGGCGCCGCCTATTGAGAACGCGGAAAGAGGAGCGACCGGTCCTGGACGTATATGGGGCTTGACCAATTTCCCTGTTCATTACGAGCCCCCGGTCACACAACCGTCCGAACTACGGCCGGTTCGACAGGATAAGGCAGATGGCCCCGATTTAATCCCATGCTGGATTCAGAAGGAGCCCGCTCACAAATTGGTGAATTTAGAACCCATTCCCGTACTCGATGTCTCTGCCGAAGCCAGTTACCATCGCCCTTATGCCCACTGTGTAGCGAAGTGGCTCAATCAGGCAGGCGTAAAGACCGACTACGTGAAACTTGAAGACCTAGGTTTATCCGGTAATGGGCATCAAATGATGTCTGAAAAGAATAGCGCCGAGATTGCAAAGTACCTGCAGAGCTGGATGGAAAAAAACGTGCGCTGAGAAGCACCGCTGTTGCACCAAACGCGTCCATCCTGAGAGTCGCCGCGGAGACCGGAGACGCCGTGGCCCGTTTTGTGGATTGAAAATACCAGACCAAGACAGCATCGAGTGGCTCAAGAACCGCGACGTTGCCCCTCCGCCTGATCTCACCTCAAGATGAGTGGTCAGCTCTTAGTCGTAGTACTGTGGAGTGTGCTTTTGCCGGGAGAAGAAATTGATGTCATGCCCGATCCACAATTGCGCCCCCGTCTTCGCCAGGAAGGCCTGAAGTTTCTTCCGCGAAGCCTCCGTAATTCCCGGCGCCTTCTCGCGATCCGGCATGGAATCCAACTTGAGATCCTCGGGATAGTGATAGAGATCGCCGCTAAGTACGACCGGCCCGGTTTTGGGAAGCTTCACATAAAGCGATTGGTGCCCCGGTGTATGACCGGGTGTGAATAAGAGCACCACCGTGCCGTCGCCGAAGACGTCGTAATCCCCTTCGATCATCTTCGTTTTGCTGTTCTTGAGAGCGGCGTACGCGGGGTTGACCTGCACATTCGGCCCAAACATCATGTCGTAGTCGCCTTGATGTACCAGGAACGTTGCGCCCGCAAAATCGTTGGCGTTGCCAATGTGATCGTCGTGAGGATGCGAGAACGCCAGGTAATTGATTTTGGACGGCGGATATCCTATCTGTTCCAGTTGGCTCTTCAGCGTCTTCGTCACAAGCACGAAGCCCGCCGTGCTGGGAGGATCAGGCCGGTCGCCAAGGGGCGACTCATTAAAGGCGCGGCCAAAATAACGATCGCCCAGGCCTGTGTCGAATAGCAGAGTGCCACGCGGATGTAGGATCAAGTAGACTGCACATGAAAAATTGCTGTTCTTCACCTGCTCCCTGGTCAGTCCGAATCCTTCGGGGTGGTTGGTTATAATCGTGCCCCCATCCAAAACATAAAGCCGTAGTCCTGGGATGGCAGATTGCGGCGTTTGAGAATGAGCGGCGAGCACCAGAGCAATCACCAACAACACCAGCAGCGACCCCGCCGTTTTCAAGATCCGCATTACGTGGAGTTTTTCTGTTCTGCGCACTCGCATGCACCTCAGTGCGAATTGGGCAAGACTGAAGACATTTTCTCCGCTGAAAAGGCCAAAAGAGCGTTACCAGGTAGAATCCCGCCGTGATGAGAGTAGCCAGAATTCACAAATAACATGCCGCCCACAACCGCCGGGCCGGCATTGCTCATCGAACCCCCGTTCGCCTTCACGCCATTGACAGTGGGGAAATCCCGAGCCGTATCGTATTCCCACAGGATTTTGCCATCTTGCGTCCCATAGGCGCGCAGGCGGCCATCCATCGTTCCGGAAAACACAATGTCCGAGATCGCCGTCACGGCCGCCGGATGGGACTGTTTGCAGGCCTTGCGCTCTCCGCACGGCGGGTTCGGGGTACTCCAGATCGCGTGTCCATCGCTCAGCGCGATCGCGGCCATGCCGCCGCTTGCGTCCGGGTTCTTCTGATCGAAGAATCCATTCGGCACGTACACCCTTTCGCTATCTTTTTGGCTATCTACGGCGATGCCCCAGAGCACGCCGCCACCTGAAGTCCCTTTGCCGACCTGCTGCTGCCAAACAAGTTTCCCATGATGGTCCGGGTCGAGGGCCCAGACCAATCCGGACTTGTTTCCGGCGACCAGCACTTGCCGTCCGGCCGGCAAGTCTGCAAGAACCGAAGAGGAGCCGAAATCGAAATCGGGCGCGTCGGCATCAGGACAAACTGCGGGTTCGCGATCAGGACGCCGGCAGCTCGCATTCCAGATGTCGTTTTCCGTCTCTTGACGAAACCACTTGATCTTCCCCGTCTTCATATCAAGCGCCACGATAGAGTCCGACATATTCGTCGAGGGTGGAGAGAAATTGTTGCCCGTTCCCACGTAAAGCGTGTTTCGTTTTACATCGAGCGTGGGTGCATTCCACACCGCCGCTCCGGAGGGGCCTACGATTTGAATCCCCGCGCTATTTTTCTGCCCAGGTTTCGCCTCTTCGGCAATTGTGTAAGTCTTCCAGATTTGTTTGCCCGTTGCGGCATCCAGGGCTACGACGCTTCCGCGGAAGGCGCAGCAAGGATATTTCGGATCTCCGACTTGGGACTCCTCGCGTGAAGAAACCGGCACGTACAGGCGGCCCTCAAACAATTGCGGAGCACCGGTGATGGCCGCTCGGGAGTAGTTGTCCACCTTGACCTTCCACAGCAGCTTCCCTGATTCCGCCTCCACTGCATAAACGTTCGCCGCTTGATCCCCAAAATAGGCTGCCAGTGGAGTGCCACGGGCGCCACTTTGGCCGATCGTAACGGCACTTCGGATACCGGCTTCGACCTCGATCGTCCAGCGAATGCAGCCGGTCTCCGCGTCGAGCGCGAAAAGGTCTCCTTCGGCATCGCCGACGTAGAGGCGCCCTCCCACGACAACGGGCTGCGTGCCCCCGGAACTCGCCCCCGGAAATCCGAATGCCCATTTCAATTTGAGGCGCGGCACATCATCCGCAGTAATGCCCGCGAATTCAGCCGGCTCGAAACGCGAATTGGTGATGGTAACGCCCCAGCCGTTCCAGGCGGGGCCATCGAGGGCATTGCGGGACACCTGCGAACTGCTGGCGCAAAATGCGGATTTTGGAATGGTGTTCGCGAACTCGCTGCCCAACGGCTTGCCGGACAGATATTCCGCGAGCGCGCGACGCTGCGCGCGGCTGCGTTCCGCCGCCTGTGCCTTCATCGCTCCTTTTTCGAGCGCTTGCAGGATTTGTTCCGGGGTCAATTGGGCGAGGACATCACGGCCAGGAGCACGGGAATCAGCATTCGTGCCAGCTTCATGGCAGGAAGCGCAATAGCTTCTGAAAACAGCGGCGCCATCCTGCGCATATGCTGGTGCCGACGACAAACCTGCCGAAAAGCACAGAGCGACAATCCCTAACCGAATTCCCATTGTCCGGTATCCTCAACGGCGTCGATGTGACCCACAATGCCGAAGGCGCAGCTCGATCTCTTGAAATACAAAAGCTAACCGCGTGCCCTTGGTAGCATCACGCCGGTCTTTGCGTCAAGCATTATCCCTGTCAGCTTCCGTGCTTCGCGGAGCATATTTTTCAGGGGTCTCCGGAGTGCTGTCTCTTGACACGGAATTGTTATGAACATAGTCTTGAGGTCAATTTGCCAATCGCAGGTGTTCGATGAACCTTTATTTGCGAAAGATCGTTCCCACTTTTGTAACCATTGCCGCAGCCACTTTAATTCTGACGGCCGTCAAACCCGTGGCAGGTCAGGCTCCTGCCGCCGCTCAGAACCGCGTTCCGACACCCGGTCAATTCCCTCCCTACAAAGCGCCGCATACGGCAGATGGCAAACCCGACCTGAACGGAATCTGGCAGGCGTTTGTCACGGCCGACATAGATGTTCAGGACCATGATGCGCAGGCGGGACCTCATCCGGAGATCATGGGAGCTTACGGAGCGTGGCCGGGAGGACAAGGGATTGTGGAGGGCGGTGAAATACCGTACAAGCCCGAAGCGTTAGCACAAAAGAAGGCCAACGCCGAGAAGCGCATGGTCGTAAACATCACCAGTGATCCTCATCGGCATGACACCGGCGATCCCGAACTCAAGTGCTACAACCCCGGTGTGCCGCGCACCAACTATATGCCTTTTCCATTCCAAATTATTCAGGGCACCGATACGATCCTGTTCTCGTATGAATTTGCGCGCGCGGTGCGCACGATCTACATGAACCCGAATGACAAGACCATTCCCAAGGAGGCTCCCGCGGATAGCTGGATGGGATGGTCGCACGGACATTTTGAAGGGGACACGCTGGTCATCGACTCCACCGGGTTCATCCCCTACACCTGGTTCGACCGAGCGGGGGATTACCACAGCGATGCCCTCCATGTCACCGAGCGCTACACGCCGGTGAGTCCTTATCACATAATGTACGAAGCCACGATCGAAGATCCAAAGGTGTTTACGCGTCCATGGAAGGTGAGCTTCCCGCTGTATCGCCGTATGGAGAAAAACAGCCAACTAGTGGACTTCAACTGCACGGAATTCGTTTTGGATCTGCTATACGGCCAATATAGCAAGCGGCCCAGCAAGTAAAGGGGTGAAGGAGGTCCAGATGACGAATCATCCTGCCTTTTCATCGAGGGCCGTAAAGATCGTTTTCGTGACTCTTTTGTGCGCGCCCGCATTTGTCGCCGCCCAGTCCTCGGGCGGAGCGAGAAATGCAGTCACGAAAACCGCCAAGAAGGACACAAAGAGCGCAGCTAGTACAAAGGGCGGAACGACGCCTCGTACTCCGGACGGCCAACCGGACCTGCATGGATATTGGACGAGCGAGAGCTTCACGCCCTTGGAACGGCCGGCCAAGTACGCGGGAAGGGAGTTTTTGACCGACGAGGAAGCTGAAGCAGCCCAAAAAGCCGGCCTGCAACGCGCCTATGACCGGACATATGACGATCCCGCGGAGGAGCCGGTTTATGACTCAACTACCTTCGGGCTCACTCCGGCTCTGGAAGGATTCTCACCGAACAAGCGCACATCGCTGATTGTGGATCCGCCGGATGGCAGAATGCCTCCCCGGACGCCGGAGGCCATGGCCAGACCCAGAGCGATCGGTGACCGCGACTATATCGAGCCAGACGGTCATGGCGGAGGAATCGTGCACGCAGATACTCCGAGAGATATCGGGGTGCGTACAACTTGCGTATCGATGAGCGGCGGACCGCCCATACTCCCTGGGGCCTACAACAACGGCCTCCACATCCTGCAGAATCCGAACTACCTGGTGCTGCAAGCCGAGTATGGATCCGAGCTTCGCACTATTCCTCTGGATGGACGCCCGCATGCCTCAGCGAACATTCACCAGTGGCATGGCGACGGTCGCGGCCATTGGGAGGGCGATACGCTGGTCGTGGAAACCACCAATTTCAGGCCCGAAGCCACCTTCCGTAACGCCAACCCCAAGACCCTGAAGATTACCGAGCGGTTCAAGCGCGTCGCTGCGGACCAGATTGAGTACAGTTTTACGATTGATGATCCTTCTACTTGGACGAAACCCTGGACGGCCATCGTGCCCTTGCACGCGATCAAAGGGCCCTTTTTCGAGTACGCCTGCAGCGAAAGCAACATGGACGTCGTCAATATAATGGCAGGAGCCCGCGCCACCGAAAGGGCGGCGGAAGTGAAAGCTAAGGGCACCTCGAAGTAGTATCACGCCCGGAGCACGAAGAAAGCCTCGTCGGCGACGCAACCTTCTTCGGCTTCTTATCGGCGGCCGCCGCCGCAAGGAATGAGATCCACCCGGCAGTCGCTATGATCTACTTGGTTTTGAGCGACGAATGATGTGTGTTCGCGTCGCTCGCCCCTAACACGAGCGAACGAGGCCGGTTCGTTCCAGTTTTTTACCTTAGATTGGCTCGCAACTCGACCGGCGAGCCCCTTAAAAGGGCTTTGACAAACGCCTCATCTCTTTTCTGCCCCTCATAGTGATACGGGTAAACGATCTTGGGCTGAAAAGCCTGGATGCATTCGGCCGCGTCGCCCGGAGTCATCGTTTGTGGCATGTTCATGGGCACAAACGCCACCTCGATGTCCTTGACCGCCTTCGCCTCCGGCGTACATTCGGTGTCGCCCATAAAGTACAGCCGCTTCCCTCCGAGAGTAACGACGTAGCCATTGCCGCGGCCTTTGGGGTGGTAGAGTTCGCCCGGTTTCGGTCCGTGCTGGACGTTGTACATGGGCACGGCTTCGATGCTGACGTCTGCCACGGTTTTGGTGTCGCCCGTCGCCATGACGAACGTTGGTGGAGGAATCTTCGCGCCTGCCTCGGTCGCTGCCGCGGCAGGCATTACCACCGCAGCTCCAGGCTTGCGAAGCTTGCTAATCTCAGCAAGGTCGAGATTTTCGGGGTGAATGTCGGTGATCAGAATCAAATCGGCTTTCTTTAAGGCGTCGAACTTCCCCAATAGCGGAAGCTCGACGTCGTCGTATTTCGCCACAGGGTCGACCTGTATGACCTTACCGGCATATTCGAGCTGCACGCTCGAGTGCATGATCGGCGTAATCTGAATATCTCCGCCGGAGGCGGGAAGCGTGTCCGTTTGGTTGGCCGCCGAGACTGCGGCCGTAAGTGCTATCACAAACACCAGCGCCAGAAACACTCTTTTGTTCACGATTTCTCTCCTGATGTTTCAGGACCGTCCAATAGCCGCACTTTATCCCACCGTGAATTCGTGCCTGTCAAGTGCGGTCTTCAATTTTGTCGGAATCGCGCTACGTTCCGAGGAAGGCTAATCCTTGACACTAGATGGATTCAAGCGTAGTTTTTGGCTCAGGCGGAGCGCGTCTAACGAGCTCATTTCCGGAGTGGGACCTGGGTGTTATGAAGACCACGGCGGTATTCGTTTTCTTGTTCGCCTGCACCCCCATCGGGGTTCAGGCCCAGACCGCTGTTCAGCAGCGAGCCGCTCGAACTGCTCCAACCGCCAGTGCGATCCCCGCTCCTGGTCAATTCCCACCCTACAAGGCGCCCCATATGGCGGATGGCAAACCCGACCTGAATGGAATCTGGCAGGCGTTTGTCGCGGCCGACATAGATGTTCAGGACCATGATGCGCAGGCGGGACCTCATCCGGAGATCATGGGAGCTTACGGAGCGTGGCCGGGAGGACAAGGGATTGTGGAGGGCGGTGAAATACCGTACAAGCCCGAAGCCTTGGCGCAAAAGAAGGCCAACGCCGAGAAGCGCATGGTCGTAAACATCACCAGCGATCCTCATCGGCATGACACGGGCGACCCGGAACTCAAATGTTATCGGCCGGGCATTCCGCGCGCCAACTATCTGCCTTTCCCATTTCAGATAATTCAGGGTACAGACAACATCATCATCGTGTATGAGTTTGGGCGCGTGCTGCGCACGATCTACATGAAGGAAAATGATCCAGAGGCCCCCAAGGAAGCTCCCGCCGACAGCTGGTTGGGATGGTCACGCGGACATTTTGAAG
>QHYR01000090.1 GCA_003223315.1 Acidobacteriota bacterium
CGTAACGGAGAAGCCCTGGTCCGGGAACTTGCTGGCGATTCTGCTTTTCTCGCTGATTACAGCCGGCCTCATGGCGCGGGTGGGCACCACGGGTGGTGACATTCGTCATCCGGAGATTTGGAGTGTGAAGGATGTGACACAAGAAACCGGGCTCTCCGCCCTTGTGCATATTTTTGAGCCCACGCCCAGCAAGTTCACCGATCTGATGCTGGTCAGCAAATATTGGTGGGCGTTCATGATGGACTTGCATTTCATCGGGCTGGCCCTGCTTATCGGGACGGTGGGCATCCTCAATTTGCGAGTGCTGGGATTTGAAAAACGGTTGACGGGAGCTTCCCTGCACCGGCTGATGCCTTGGGCCATGGCGGGGTTTGGCATCAACGTGCTCACGGGCACGCTGGCTTTTATCGGCATGCCTTCCTACTACGCTTTCGATGCCGCTTTTTGGCTGAAAATGTTGGCGGTATTGCTTCTCGGATTGAATGCGGCGGTCTTCTACTTGACGGATGCTTTTGAGAGTGTCGAGCGCCTGGGGCCTGGACAGGAGGCGCCCCGGCTCGCCAAGGTTGTCGCGGGGTCTTCTTTATTTCTGTGGTTTGCCGTGATTACTTTGGGGCGTTATATCCAGTCGTATGCGGACACAATTCGTTGAGGGTTTTCGTTAGGATCGGAGTAATGAGTGGTTACTTGCCAGCGTGACCACTGTAGTCGAACTGCGGCTCTTCTGCCAGGATTTCTGAACTCTTCTGAATTCGTCCCCGAGAATTTGGCCTAATTGCCGCCCGTCCCAGTGGCCGAGGTCTGGGTGGTCGCCGCCTTTACGTTTGCTGGGACTGGAAAGACCAGATAAGGATCATTCGCATTTACCATCTTTACCTGGAGATCCAGCACTGGGCGGCCAGCCTGTTTCTCTACAATATGCCCAGGCGACTTTATATCCGTGAGGACTTCCCCGTGATCGGCATAATCGGAATACTCCGTCTCCGTGACCATGTTGGTGAGGGCGGGATTGTCGGGCCGAGTTTCCACCTTGGTTATGAGGTTCTTGGAATCTAGCGTCGCCGTTACCGTAGTTCCAGCGAGACTCCCACTCAACGGAAAGGTAATGACTGTGGCCCCATTCTCCATCAAGAGCTTAGTCTTGTCGCCAGCGGCTATGGCGGCTTTGACGACGCCATAGGGCAAAATCCAGAGTTGGAGAAGCCGACCTTTAGCCGCGGGCATCGCCGGGGTGGCGATACCCTTCCCCGGAATTAGGCCAGCGCCGATCTCAGATTCATTCCAGGCATAGTTCTCGCGCACGGTTTGAATGCTGTGCGAGGCGGCCTCGCCTGCTCCTTTACGAGTGATCTCCACACGCATTGCTGGCGGAATGTAAGCGAGTGCGGCGTGATATTCGGCAACCGTGGGTTGAGCGCCGTTATAAACCGTTCCGCTGGCAAAGATTTCCATCGTGGTAATGATGTCGATTCCTGGAAGGCGGGTAGCTCCGGCTCCTATATCCGACCATCGCACCATTCCTAGAGCATCTGCCGCAGCTCTCAGGACTTTGGCACGGTCCATCGTTTCGCCGGCTGCGGCAGTCTTCGCTTCCGCACCGGAGCCTGTTTTTCCTTCATTCTGCGCGACGGCGGTGTGGCCAACAAACGCTGCAGCCGCGGCGATCATCGAAATCTGCAAAATTATTTTCTTTGGCATGCCCTCTCCTCAGAAGGTGCAGGCATTAGTAAGAAGCGGATTAGTGATGTTCCTTGGTAACGGTGTGCGTCAAATCTCTTTCACTGCATGGCAGCGATTCCGGCAGCACGGCGTCGGGTTTGGGATTTAGGAGCGCTACCCTCGGAGTGGTAGTCCAGGGCTCCAGCAGCACATCGGGATCTTCTACCGTGGCAGTCCAGGTAAGCGTGTTCCCATCGCGATGGAAGCGCTCGATTACACGCATGTTCTCACTATGGAAGTAGCCGCCGATCTGGTCAAACCAAGTGCTGCTATTGAAACCCCAGGTGTCTACAACCAGCGTGTCTCCCTCCCAGTGAGCGATCCCTTCTCCGGTATAAGTCCCGTCCAACTCCTCCAAAGGCGTGTGCTTGCGGCCGTCCGCCGGGATCATGCGGTACATCGTCTGCGTGGCGATCAGACCGCCTTGGCCGGGATAAATGAAGATGAAGGAGTTCGGGTATTGCCCAATGTAAGAAGGAATACCGGCGCGAGGAATTCCCGCGGGCATGCAGTTATTCGATGGATCTTCCTCATTGGCACTCTGGTCGAATTCCTTGACCATGTCCCAATATTGGGGCTTATAGATCGGCCTGTTCGAGCCCACTCTCCGGAGCAGCGACGCGGCGCGTTCGCCCTGCTCGTTATTGAGTCCGCGGGTGGTGTTCCGCGGGAAAGTCGCAATCTGTGTCCCGGTGGCAATGTCGTGTGACGAGTTTTCGCTGTCGATGGAAACGCCGTCGTTCGCGATCTGGTTGGGAACTCCGAGCAGGTTGTCTCCCAAGCCATTCCAGACCCCGGTCAGGTCGGGATGCCCGTCGGGAGTCCGCGGCGTGGTTCCGGAAGGCTTCGGCGGAGCGTTGACGGTGCGCCTGATCGTGGAAAATTCCTGCGCACAGAGCGTCGCCGGAAGCAGGCAGAGAAGGGCCGCAGTCGTAATGAAGTAACACCGATAGGAACGCATACGCGACTCCTTTTGGCTCATCGAGGCTCAGTTGCCGTTGGGGTCCGTGGTGAACTTAAATGTGCGGCCATCCGGCATCTTCAATTCCTGCAGAAAGCCGCTGTTCGAGCCGTCTCGAGCGGCGAGTGCGGTAGCGGTTACTTCGTCACCGGGCTTCAGGCCACCTCGATCCGCCCTGCTCATCCCGGCCCGGCGGAGAGCACCCGCACCTCCCAGCTCGAAGGCCCACTTTTGGACGTTGCCGCCGGCGTCTTTAACGTTCAGGGTGAGATACGAATGCGGATTAATCCATTCGATCTTAGCGACAGTTCCCGACACGGTAACGGTTTTATGAATATCGAACTGCGACTGCACCGAGTGGTGGGCTGACGCGGCTCCGGCAAATAGTAAGCCCGTCAACAAAGCAACGCTCACCACGGAACCAAAACGCCTCATGCTGCCTCCTTAGTTTCTCCTGCGGCTAATGTACTTTTTGGACGTTGGAGATTTCATTCGCGTTCCGGGAGAATCGCCACTCGCTTCGGCTGTGAATGTAATTCGGCGTTAGTCCTTAACATAGCACACCAAAACGATCGGCTTCAACCGCCCGGAAATGCCTGCGTAAATCGATCTTCGTGCTGATGGCGCTAGCTTTCCTGCCGTCTACGGCTCTGGGGCAGCGACAGATTGATTGGGACAAAGTTCAAGTCAAGCCGCAAAAGCTCGGCGCGCCGAGCTTGAAAGAGCGTGGGCCTGTCGTTATGATCCTGGCGGCACGCAATATTCAGGCCGAGGCAATTCAAGGAGGCTGCAATGTCGGGCACCCAACAGGCTGCGGGAAAAGACCATTCTGCGCTGGCAGAGGAATCTCGGCGCCCGAAATCCAACTCGTCGAGGCGCTCTTTTCTGGTCGGGCTCGCGGCAACCGGCGCTATTGCCGCTTTTTCAAAGCGCACAGCAGCCCTGCAGGGCGGGTCGGCAGCTTCCGCCAAAGCCTCTCGAATCGATACCCATCATCACTTTACGATTCCTAAACTATTCGAGCTGAGCACCGCCAAGGGAGTCAACCAGCCCACTCTGAAAGGCTGGACTCCGGAAAAATCAATCGAGGAAATGAATCAGGGAGGAGTCGCCACCTCGATTATATCGATCAGCGATCCCGGCGTCTGGTTCGGGGACAATGCCGCAGCGCGCAGCCTGGCGCGCGAATGCAATGAGTACGGGGCCAAAGTGGTCAAGGATTATCCGGGACGCTTCGGTCAATTTGCAGTGCTACCGTTGCCGGATGTGGAAGGATCTTTGAAGGAAGTTGAATACGCTCTGGACACGCTGAAAATGGATGGGATCGGAGTGTTATCGAGCTATCAGGGCAAATATCTTGGCAATCCTTATTACGCGCCACTGATGGAGGAACTCAATCACCGCAAAGCCGTTGTTTTCTGCCATCCCTTCTGCGCCGCTTGCGACGCCGAAGCGACGCTTACAGATGGGCAAAATCGAGGTGTGGAGTTTGTTTTTGACACTACGCGCACGGTCCTGAGTTTGCTGAGCACTGGAACGGTAACGCGTTTCCCCGATATCCGCTTCATCTGGTCGCATGGCGGAGGCACCGTGCCGTACATCACAACTCGCCTCGCCGGCGCGGCGCAGAAACTGCCTAACGGGCTTG
Organism: Acidobacteriota bacterium; assembly: GCA_003223315.1. Classification (GTDB taxonomy): domain Bacteria; phylum Acidobacteriota; class Terriglobia; order Acidiferrales; family UBA7541; genus Palsa-189. Next base: position 4,329 of record QHYR01000090.1, read on the forward strand.
TTCCTGAATTGCAGAAATTTTATTACGACACCGCGCAGGCGTTTAGTCCCTATACGCTGCCTTCGTTCAAGAAGCTCGTTCCCGTATCGCACATTTTGTTTGGCACCGATTACCCGCTGGGCGGCGGATCGGCCGCTCAGGTCGCGAAGGGTTTGGCCGATAACGGAGGTTTCACCGAAAGTGAGTTGCGAGCCATTAACCGCGACAATGCTTTGGAATTGCTTCCCAGGCTGAAAGCATAATCGCAGCGGCCCGGCGCTTTTCGGCCCTAGATCCAAGGAATCTTTGAACCGCCTCTGGTGCTAAGGCTTTTGAGGCGTATTGCCCGCCGGTTTGGAGAATTTCGCCGCATCGATCGAGACATTCGCCCGCAGCTCGCTAAACACTATGGTAGAACGTCCGTCCGTCCACGTTGTGGTCAAGCGAAAAGGCATCTTGACCCCGGAAACATCCCGATAATCATCGTAATCGATTTGAGTGGGGTTGAGGCCTAGCGCCGTATCCGTATAGCGCACCTGCCGCAGCAGCAGGCCGGACTTCTTATCGAAATAAAATTTCACCGGAGTATTGTCAGGGCTGCTCCCTTGCACCACATCGACGTCTTTATCGTCGATGGTGGTACTCGGGAAGCCGGTGCGCCAGTCTTTCAGCAATTGCTTTATCTGCCCTGGGAATGAAAGACCTGCGTCCATCTTGGCGCCTTCGAGGTCGCCTCCACTTAACGAGAATACAGGTATCGGCAGAAGTGTGCCCGCCGATGTGTTCCAGGCATTTCGGCCGTCACAGGTCCTGATGTTGTCTCCTGCGCGTAGATGAACGATCGTAGTACGCTCATTCGGCGCCCTGGCATAGACTTCCACCGGGAACTTATCGCCCTCCGTATCGAAACCCTCGTAAGTCCCTTTACCGGCGAAGCTGGTGACGCTCGCTAAACGCTGTGCTCCGCCGAGAGCTTGAATATATTTGTTCAGGACTTGATCCGCTGAGGGCGCTCCGGCGGCGGGCGTTCCGGAAATCTCCACCTCATTTGGATCATCGGGCGGCGGCGTGCCGTATTGCTCCGCCAGACTGGGTGTGATCTTAGGCCGGGCGTCGCTGCGATGGCAGGAGTAGCAGGTCACCTCCCGTTGGCCGCCGAAATTCGACTTGTTCAAGGCGTTCACCATCAGAATCATCTTGCGCGCGGTCTGCTTCCTCGGCGTGTCTTCGGCATACTCGGCCGCGCTTCCTGTGTGATGGCATTCAGAACAATTCATGCTCAGGGCCGCGGCGATGAAGCCCATCGTGCCCATGAATTGATCCACGGTAAGGCCGCGGAGCACCTGGATGTTCTTGAACACTTCTTCCGCCATCTGTGGCTTTTCCTGTGGTGCCGTCTGGCCATTTGCCAGCGCCACGACCAGCAGACAGCCAGCTACTGCTTGTAGCATCGATACGCTACGCGAATTCAACCCCCGCTTCATCATTCCGCTCCTTGATTACAGCGCGCCGAAAGCAAGGACAAAAGGCTTGTTATAGTAGCGGGACCTTCTTTGTCAAGCTAAATGCCTCCTCTCGATATGGACAAGATCCGCTCCCATCGCTCACGAGCTCCGCGTTATGAGTTCCGGACAGCAGGTCACGCGCTTGACATCAGGAAAGCCGGTGTGACACGCTCCCGCCAAGTGAAGCCCGACTGAAGCGGATCGTGGAGGTGCAACCCGATGAGGCAGAAATTCCTGCGCAGCCGTCCGACGACATTCAGGTCATAGATTCGGTGGATCAACCCCCACACGCTCTTTGAATAGCCATCTTCCGTCGCTTTGCTTTACGATCACATCTCGGTAGACGAAGGCGCTTTGAACGTTGGGCGTCATATCTCCAGGTTTCTGCCACGTGAGGATACAGTAGGTCCGCGTCTTTGCCTGACGTGAGGTCAGTTGGTCAAAGACGATGTTGGTCATGTTATGGTGGGTTTTGACGTTGCCAACAACGTTCTTTTGGCGCTCGATGCATGCCTGAAGTATTGCCTCCCTGCCATTAGCCTTCATCAGGCCCCCTAAGTTCACTACTCCATCCGCAGTAAACAGATTCGCCCAACTTACGCAATCTTTCGAATCGTAGGCGTAAGCATAGGCATATAGGAGTTTCTCCTGGATCGCTATACGGTCTCTTACATCAGCGCCATCCTCGTGAATTTGAGCGAACGTGCTGTGTTGAAGCACGGCGATTAAGAGAAAGGCAATGAGTAACAACGGGAAATAGCAGGCTGAGCTGAGGGTCCATGTGAACTTCATCGAGACCTCCCGATAGAAGAAGGCACGATAAGGCAAATAACAGCGGCTACTAAGACCAACACACCGAAAACTGATTTCATGGTGCGCTCCCGCTCGAAATTCGCTCCCAAACGAGTTCTCGATATGCGATTTCTGGGCCCATATTGACCGTTCGCAGGGCCAAGGAGTTGCGCTCCAATTTCGTGATTAAACGCACCAGTTCCGTGTTTACCTGGTTTTGAAGCGCACAGACTTCAAGGTGGTGAATCACCTTGTTACCGTTCAGGGTGTAGCTTCCCGCATAAGCGGTCATGGTGGCGAACGCCTCGGCTCTCTCCTCGGCTGGTGCGCCAACGTTGTCGGAAACTGACAGGGGCTTGCGTCCGCCCTTGGTGGTAATGGCCATCATCCTGCCGTCGGCGGTGTAAGTGAGCAAGCCTTGCTGATTCTGCCAACCATATGCTGCTCTCACTTCACCTTTTTTGGTGGTCTCAGTGGCGGAAATTAATTTCCAGGTCCCGACAAGGTCAGCTTTGGATTGTGCCAATCCATTCTCGGTTCCTATCGCTGGAACAAGGAGCAGCAGCACTGGTAGAAGAAGAAAAGGCTTCATAGGGGTTGGCACCTCCGTTGCGGCGGATTCTAGCACCAAATGCCCTCAGTCTCTTCAGACCGGGAAGGTCGCTCCCATTTGAGGCCATTAGTAGCCGGCTTGGATGGCGGAGGAGGAGGGATTCGAACCCCCGGGACCCTTGCGGGCCCAACGGTTTTCAAGACCGCCCGTTTCGACCGCTCACGCACTCCTCCGTTTTTAATTCTATCAGCATGAGCAATTTAGCGGGCCATTTGTGACACTTGGGAGTTTCGGCTGCTGCGTTTTGGTGCGCATGTCACCAAACGTCACAACTTGTTTTCGAGTTTCGCGACCGCTGCGCGCTTGGAATCGAGATTTGTGTGCGTATAACGCATGGTTACGGTGACCGTCGAATGCCGGCCAGATCCGCTGTACCGAGGGGTTGGATCGCAGCTAGAAGCCACATATTGGATATGATCCCTTACTCTTGAGCTGCACAAGGACTCGAACTATGAGGAGCGGACTGCCGCCCGCATCCGAAGTGCTCGACAATCAGCGCTCCGCCTTCAGCCGCTGGAGATCGGAATTTTCAGGGAAGATGCGCAGTCCGAAGCGTACCGCCTGCGATGCGGCCTGCGGGTCGCCGAGCGCCTGATAGACGTCATAAAGCAGCGCATAAGTTCCCGCGTCGGCGGCCGGAGAAAAGCGCCGCACGAATTCCAGATTTTGCAGAGCCTCGGTCCAGAGCCGTTGTTGCCGAAACAAAACGCCGAGGTACAGATGCGCCTTCAAATTGTACGGATCGCGCGCGAGACATTCCTGAAGCGCATCGCGGCCCTGATCGTAGGCCCTGGTTCGCAGAAGCAACTCTCCGAGCTGCTCATAGTCGGCGGCGCTCGTGCGCGGATTCGCCGCGATCAGTCGCTGCTCGATTTCTGTTCCTTCCATCCAGCGCATGAGTGCTACGTCAACTTGGACCAGCGACGTCAAGGCGGGCAGGTACTTCGGGTCACGCTCGAGAATTTCGAGCAACTCCTGGCGGGCAGCCTCACCATTGCCCAAGCCCCAGTTGACTTCGGCGCGTCCCCACGCCGCTCGAGTGGAGCTGGGATCGAGAGACAACGCAAAATCAAAATCCCGCCTGGCTTCGTCAAAGCTGGCGCGGGCCAAGGCCACACGCCCCTGAGCGACTGCCGCTGGTGCGGTGACCGGGCGGTTCCCAAGGGCGCGCGCAAAACGATCAGCCCCCTCCAGATCGTTCAGGCTGAGAGCATCCGCCGCAGCCGACGCAAGGTCTGTGTCTCGCAAATCTCCACTGAGATCCGCCGGCAGGATATCTTTCTGCGCGTGAAGAATCTCGCTGCGATTGTTGTCGCGCAGATTGTGGACCAGCAAGGCCCGCGGCGCGTGGTACTCGAGGAGCGTGAGATCGTCGGTATTGATCGGAGCGCCCGCCGAAAATGCACGCAATTCGCTGTCTCCAAGCAGATATAAGCCAAACAAGCCGCCGGGTTGCTCCATGCCAAGCTGGCTGAAATCGTCGTGCAGCAATGAATAGCTCCAGAGTGCCCCCACACGGTCTCGAATTTTTTTAGCCGCAGGGCTGGGAGCCATTAAGAGCAGGTCATTCACCTCGCCGTGCCACAGGGTCGCGCTTTGAAATTCGGACAGAAACGTTGCGCAGATCATGCGCAGGTCGGCCGGATACAGAGAATAAGCCTGAACCCATTGTACAAAGATCCCGCCGGGAGCCAGCCGCTGCTGCGCGGCAGCGTAAAACTCACGCGTGTACAGGCTGGCGATTCCCGCCACCCAGGGATTCGACGGCTCGGAAACGATCAAGTCGTAGCGCTCCCGGGAGGTAAATAAGAAGTTGCGGGCGTCGTCCAAGATGACGTGCACGCGCGGGTCCTGCAGGACATTGCGGCTGAGCGAGGTGAGCAGCGGCGCAGCCCGCAAGACCGCCGGCTCGATTTCCACGCAGTCCAAACGCTCGACTTCGGGATAACGCGCGAGCGCCGACACCGTCATTCCGCTGCCGAAGCCGATCACCAGGACGCGGCGAGGCGCCGGGTGGGCTAGTGCGCCCAGATGGCCCAGAAGCAGTTGCGTGGTGACGTCGTGATTGGATGCGTCCGGCTTTCCGTTCGTTCGCAGGGAAAGCATGTTCTCCGATCGCGTCACAGAAATCGTGGAGTTCACACCATCGGCGAAATACAAAACGTCGGCGGTGTGCGCGCTTTCTCGAACCGTCAGCGGTCGGCCACTGTCCCAATAGAGCACGGTGCTGAAAGCCGCGACGCCAGGATCGTAAAAGTATGGGGAGAACGCAACCAGGCCGGCAAGCAACAGCAGCGCAAGATCCGCCGCGCAGGGTGCCCAGCGGCGGGGCGCCGCAGTTGCAAACAACAGCGCGGCAATAAGAAGGTTTGCCGCGACGGTCGCTGCGAGCATACGAAAGCTTCCAAGCAGCGGCAACAACCAGAAGCCTGCGCCCAAAGCCCCGGCGATGGCGCCAAATGTGTTCCACGCGTACGCGCGGCCTACTTCCGCCGAAACGCCGCTCTCGCCGGCAGACGACCCCGTGACCAGCAGGGTTACGACAGGAAAATTAAACCCGAAAAGAACTGCCGCCGGAAGCATAGCCAGCGCACTGACGGTACATTGCGCCACTACCAAGCCGCGAAACGATTCGTGCGTTGCGCGCAGAATCGGAGACAACAGCACAGGCATTCGGGGAAAAAATACCAGGCATGCGAGGGAGGCGAGCGCCGTGAGAGTTTGCGTAAGAGCAAAAGTTGTGCGTTGCGCCTTGTGGCGCCGTGTCCACCACTCGAACGCCGCGCTGCCGAGCGCGATGCCAACGAGAAAAGTTGCCAGCATGAGCGTGAATGCATAAGTGGAGCTGCCTAGCTGCGTCGCGAGCAAGCGAGTCCAACCGATTTCGTAAGCCATCGCGGTCGCGCCCACCAGCGCGAGACACACTAAAAGAAGGCGCGAGCCTTGCCGCTCCGGCCGTAACTCCGGTCTAAGCACCGGCGCAAAGCCTTCCTCGCGACGCGAGAGACAAAGCGCGAACACCCCCGCAAACAGGTTGAGGGCGACCGCACTCTCGAGTGTTCGTCGCAGACCGATTGTCGGAAGGAAGAAGAAACCGGCGGCAACGGTTCCGAAGCAGGCTCCGGCTGTATTGACCCAGTAGAGCCGAGCCAGACGCCGTCCTAGTTCAGCCGAATCCCGCGCGAGCCCGCGCACAAGCATGGGCAGCGTCCCGCCCATCAGGAATGTCGGAAGAAACAGCACCAACGCCGCTCCGATCAGGCGAACTGCTAGAAGGACGGAAGCGTGCCCGGAAGCGTAAGGATATGCGGCCCAGTACGCCTCGCGGACCGCTCCCAAACCCGCCAGCGACGCAGCTGCAGTGGCGGCGGTGCCAAGCTCAAGCCAGCCGTACCACGCGATCGGGCGCATGCGGCGCTCGCTCCAGCGACCCAGCCAGGCGCTGCCCGCAGCCAGCCCGCCCATGAACACAGCAAGGACGGCAGCCGCAGCATAGGCTGTGTGGCCGAAGATCAGGCCCAAGGCTTTGCCCCACGCGACTTGATAGATCAGTCCAGCTGCACCGGAAAGGAAAAAGCAGATCAGCACAGCGGGAAGAGTGAAGCGTGCGTGCCGTTGGTTCGGCATTGCGACCGCATCGTAGTCAGGCCATTTCTCTAAGTCAAATCAACGTATCGCAGACAATCCGGCGCTGAAGGCTGCGTCCGCCTCACTGCAAGGCAATAGGTGCGCTCTACGCCTGTTTTCGCGCGGGAACTGGGCCCTTCGACAGCAGTTCGTCGATCGTTTCCGTCGGAATGGTCACACGACCCTGGCGCGGGGCAATTCTCAGCGCGCTGGATTGAGATGGCGCAGATTTTGTAGGCATATTTTTTTGACTTTTTTACGCTTGACAGACAAACCCTATAGGTATAGACACGCCAGCAGACGTTTACTTCCGCAGCATATCGCAGGTCTAATGGCTACGCAGAGGGGTGATGCGATGAGTCGCTTGGCAGCCGTTGTAACTAGATGGATGCGGCCAAATCTCAGGAAAACTTCTCAAATTCTGGGCGCCACTATCGTGGCCTTTCTCGTTTGTGCGCCGCTGTTGTCGCAACTCAATACGGGTCGTATTTCAGGGGCAATTACCGATCAGAGTGGCGGCGTGATTGCCGGCGCCAAAGTGGCGGTCATTGATGTCGCCCGAGGCGAGACACGGTCTCTCACCACCGATTCGGCCGGGCTCTATGCCGCGCCGAATCTGATTCCCGGCACCTACACGGTGCGCGCCGAGTCCCAAGGATTCCAGGCTCTCGATCGCGAGAACGTGGCTGTGACGGCCGGCAGCGACGTTCGCGTAGACATCACCCTGCAACCCGGTGCGCAGACGCAGACGATCACCGTCACCGAAGCCCTGCCGATCATTAACACCACCAACGCCCAGACCGGCGGCACACTGACCAATCAGGAACTCGCCGACCTGCCGATCAACGGACGTAACTATCGCTGGCAGTCGAACTTCGTTCCCGGAGTGGTGGTCGGTGTGGGGGAGGGAAGCACGAACCAGTCGGTCAATGGTACCCCCTTGCGCAACGGGATGTGGAACTTCTTATTTGACGGCCTGTATTCAGAGACGTTCTTCACGCTGGAGGCCGGGGCGGGGGGCACCGGTGAGGGCGGAGACGCGACGCTGATGCCGCTGGACGCCATTCAGGAGATGAACGTGGTCCTGAATCCCAAAGCGGAATATGGGTGGGCTCCGGGCGTCACGGAAAATATCAGCCTGAAGTCCGGCACCAACAGCATGCACGGCAGCGCCTACGCTTACGGCCGCGACACCTCCCTGGACGCGAGAAATCCGTTCGCCGCGACGAACCAGCCCGTGGCCTTCGAGCAATTTGGGGCCACTCTGGGCGGGCCAATCAAAAAGGACAAGCTGTTCTATTTTGTGGCCTACGAGGGCGAACGTTTGGATGTCACCTCCGACTTCACCGTTGACACCCCGACCCTGGCCGACCTCGGCCCTGGCTCCTCCAACGCCAAGAGCAGCATTCCGGATGCCATTGCCGCGATGAACGCGGGTGGTCACGCGCTGAACGCGCTAAGCGCGAACTTGGCGGGTTGTGATGTGACCGACCCGAACATCAAGTCCACGAGCGGTCTTACGGTCGCGCTGGCCTGCACCCACAACCAATACGGGGCCCCTGGGTTGTTCAACAACACATCGAACGGCACTACCCAGACGCATGACTTCCCGAACTTTGGCGGTTCAAACAACGGGCTGGCGAAGCTGGACTATCACATCAATGACCACCACTCCCTAAATGGGTCGATTTACATTGGCCGCTATGCCGAGTATCTGGTGCCGCGTAATACGCAACTTGTACAGCAGTACTGGGAGCAGCTGCTCGGGACACAAAGTGCCATGGGCCGGCTGGTGGAGATCTGGACGCCGAATGCCAGCTGGCTAAACGAAGCCAGGGTGGGGATCGATCACGGCAACCGGCCGGTGGTCCGCGCGGAGTGCGCCGGGAACGGCGACTTTAGTAATCCCAGCGGAGTCGGCGCCAAACCGGGAGGTTCGGTACGCGGCGCGACAGGGCCGAACTATCTCACCCAATACGGCCTTAACTCTGGCGCCGCGGGCTGCGGAATCCCCACGATCAGCATTACCGGCTTCACGGGCAATTTGGGCTTCGGAAATAACCGGGTCGATTGGGAAAATCCCATACAAGGCGCCGACAGCGTCTCCTATACCCGTGGAACGCACCAATTCAAGTTTGGCGTGGACGTTCGTGCGGAGCACTTTAGCGGGGCCAAAATGCTCGACTCGCAGAGCGGTACGGTCTCTTTTGGAAACCGCGGCTTTGACGCCTTTGCGGATGCCACGGCGCTGGAAGATTTCCTCGCGGGCGCCGTGGCCTCGGAGCAGATCCGCGCGGCCAGTAACATCCGGAACATCCGGTCGACCAAAATCGGCACGTTTGTGCAGGACGACTGGCGGATCGTGCCGAAGCTAACCTTGAACCTCGGGTTTCGTTGGGAAGGAGAAACCCCGGAGAGGGACGCCGGCGGTCTGCTCGGCAATTTCGCCCCGGGTACGCCGACGGGGATGGTGCAAACCAACCAGGTTTTCAAGTTCCAGTCGGATTGGGAGCCCCGTCTGGGCTTCGCCTACGACGTCACAGGCAAGGGCACGACTGTGGTTCGGGGAGGCGGCGGCGTGATGTACATGATTCCCATGCTCTTGAATTGGATCGCCGGGGGCAATAACCAAGATTATGGCGGAGAGCCCACAGGCGCCGCACTCTTCGACGCAGCAGGCAATATCGTACAGGCTCCTCCCAATACGGTTGGCAATATCACCAGCGTGCTTGTCGCGCCGCAATCCACTACTAAAGCGGGGCTTATAACCGCCGGTCTTCGTTGGGGTACTAATGTTACGCTGTTCACCCCTGTTGCTAAGTGCGGCAACGGCCTCCCGATCAATCCGGCTCTCCCGCCGACGCCTCCTGGTGGGGCGAACCCGGTGAACCCACCGACATGCACCGGCACGGGGGGCGATCCCAATCTGAAGCTCTTCCCTTATTACTTTTGGAACCTGAACGTGCAGCACGCCTTTACGAACAATATATCTTTGGATGTGGGCTACGTCGGCTCTCACTCCTCGGACATATTCGAGACTTATGACGTCAACACGCCAGCCCCGGGCGCCACGGGAGGCAATGCAGAGCTGATGAGACGGCCGTTCTTTAGCACCTATCCTTGGTTCTCGACGATCAACTACAGCGGGAATTTCGGCAGCTCCAACTATGCCGGCCTGCAGACGAACCTCACCGTGCGCAATATCCACGGATTGACGCTCAATGGCAACTACACCTTTTCTCACGCTCTGGCCCAGAATACGATTACGGACGTCAGGAACCCCCTGCTGGATTACGGCAATCTGGAGCTCGACACTCGCCATCACTTCACGCTGACCGGGAGTTATGCAATTCCTGGGTTCAAGTCGCCGCTACAGATGCTCCAGGGCTGGGCCCTCAATGCTTCGGTAAACGTCATGTCGCCGCTGCCGCTCAACGCCGTCGACGGAAAGAGCGGTGTAGGCGGCTCCGGCAGGGGCACCCTCGACGTAGCCGGGACGGGGAGATTGGCGCGCTGGACGCTTTATGGTCCCGGCACACCGTTCAATCAGATCCTGGGCGGCGCCCAGACTATTCCGTGCTACGGGCTCAGCGGAAGCAGCCTGGTCAAGGCGGCCGGGTCGCCTTGCAATACGGTCGCCTCGGCCAGTGCTTTTCCTGCGGCATGCATAGCGGGAGCGACGAATGAGGCAAACGGCTCAATGCTAGTAGGCGGGGTACCCACGGTTACGACAGGGCTTCAGCAGCTCAGCGCGATCGGCTGCTATGCCGTGGGCAGTTCCGCCATTGTTCCTCCGGCGCAGGGAACCTTCGGCACCATGAGTCTCAACGAACTGCGCGGCAAGGCATTCCACTTGGTCAATTTCTCGGTGACCAAGGATTGGAAGATCACGGAGCGCCTGACTACCCAGTTCCGGGTCGAGGCATTCAACGTTTTGAATCAAACGCAGTACGGAACCGTGGGTGATGACTTGGGATCCCCTCGCAGCTTCGGGCTATCGCAGAGCACGCCCGACGTAGAACACGGCAGCCCGGTTGTCGGAAGCGGCGGCCCACGCGAGATGCAGCTAGCCTTGAGGCTCACCTTCTAACGGTTAGCCAAACTCGGTGAGCCATCCCCTGCGGATCTCTTCGCACCGGCGCCCCACTCGATGCGTGGCTGGCGGCCGCCGATTCACTAAGGCTCGAGGCCTGCCTCAGGGGCACTGCCAGAACTCAAGAAGCGTGGCGTTTCACAAATCGAGAGTGAAGCCTCCAACGCTCCGCACTCTAGTCACTTCGTTCGTGGCTTCGGCCAGGAGCCTCACCGAGCGAATGTGGCTTGCCGCAACGCTCCAAACCTTCAAGAACCCGGTCCCACGAAAGATCGCGGTATTTCCCCATACGGTATGCCCTGAGGTCGTCCGCATGTGCTGTTCCCCTACCGACCTCTAGATCACGTGCCATTCGAGCGTCGACGGAAGGAATAATTCTTCAGGTGTTAGGAGGCGTGCAGAGAGGCCCTGGGCATGGTGGTGGCGCAGAAATGTCTCCAGCACGAATCGGTTCTCGCGAAATCCGTAGGACCAGAAATCCCGGCCCATGAGGTCTCGCGCGGCGCGAAGTTGCTCTTCGACGAACGGCAGCGTCACCTTGGTCACAGAGGTATCCGCGAGCTTTTTCACGGCGATGGTCTTGGCCTGCTCGAATGCCTTGGACGGCTGCCGGGAGCCACGCCTGGCAGCTGGCCAGCGCGTGGCGAATTCCGACCAGGTGCATGATCGGGAAGATGCGCTGCCTCCGGAACCAATCGGCCGCGGAACTAGTTGGATCCGGATAGAGCCAGCCGATTTGCGGATGCCCCTGCTCAAAACAGGATGGCGTCCGCGGCCCGATCAGCGCGTCGATCTCGCCGTTGGCGAGGAGGCCGGAAATGGTTGTATTTGCCGGCGCCAGCTCGATGCGAATATTCGGCGGCAGATGCAGCGCGATTTTTTCGCTCCGGCCGGATGGCTCTTCAAGCGCCGCGAACCCAGATGATGTCAGCTGGACTGACGCCGTGCTCCTCTTGCAGCATCATGCGCGCCCAGACGTTTGCCGTGAGCTGATACTCGGGAACGCCGATGCGCTTGCCCTTCAAATCCGCGGGAGTGCGGATGCCACGGTCGGTGCGGATATAAATCGCGGTATGGCGAAAGGCGCGCGAGGGAAATACAGGCGCGCCGATGTAGGGGCATTCACCTGCCGCGGTCTGGACGGCGAAGGTACTAAGGGAAAGCTCGCACACGTCGAATTCGGCGTGGCGAAAGGCCCGGAAGAAAATCTCCTCCGGCTCTAGCGCCATGAACGTGGGATCGACACCGTCGATCTGCACGGCGCCGTCGAACAGCGGCCGCGTGCGGTCATAATCGCCGACCGCGATGGACAGCTTCAGTTTGGCCATTTTCGCCGCGCTTTCTTGCTTCGGTTTCAGTTGCGAGTTGGCATTGAACCAAGCGCGAGAGACACAGCGAGTTCCTCTTCTGCTGCTCCGAGCACTCGCCAGTCAGTGCCTTTTGGCACAACGCCTTCATAGGAACGCAGCATGGCGTGGGGAATGCGAGGGTCGACTGTGCCGATGGCCGGCCTTCCGTCGCGGATATCGTGCGCCGCGCGGACCATGAGCTTACGGAACTCGATGATAGCGATATCGCTGGTACCCAGCCGGTCTCGGCTGCGGTCGGCGATCTGCCCCATCGTCTCCCACATGGCGATATCCTGGTTGGGAATGCCCTGTATGCCCGTGAAATTCCCGAGCTTCATCGCCTGGCGATCCTGAAGATAATGGTTTTCTCGAGAACGCACCTTGCGGAATTTGCTGTCCACATCGATCCCGACCTGCGCACCGCAAAATTTGCGCCAGGTCTCCTGATCGGGAACCCCGTCGGCTCCCCAAGCCATGAAATAAAACGTCGCGTGATGCGAACATAATCATGTGTCTCGGCGTTCTGGATGGGGCGCCGGATCGCCGCATAGCGGAAGCCAAAATTCGTGATCTGCACCTGAAGGAGCGGCGACTTATCAGTTGATGGCCGCAGCCATTGCGAGTTGGTCGCGGCGGCGCGGTCGACGCGGGCCGGAACCATATCAGACGCGTGGAGCGTTGAACTGTGCGCCGAGTCGATGGCCCCCTCCAGTATCTGCGCCCAGTTACAGGCCACATGTCACATAACCGCCTTTCGCCACGTTCCCTTCCGAAGCATGGGCGTCTGGATCACCGCTGGTTACTCGCTCGCTACCATTCTGACGCTGGGAATTGGCTACATAGCAGACCGCACGATGCAGCGCGCGTTGACGGCTGCTTGCCTGTTTTTCGCCGTCTTGATTGTTCCTGGCTCGCTGCTGCTCTCGCCGTTTGGCAGCGCGATCGCTCTCTCCGCCTTGATCGCCGTGCCCAGCTCGGCGGCAGCTTTGAATGGAGCTCTGCTCCACGCGCTGATTCGGCCGGACGCCATCGCCCGCGCTACCGGGATCTACGTCGGAATCGCCAACATCGCCTTGGCCATCGGGCCTGCGCTCTTCGGCGTTTTGATCAATGCGACGGGCGGCCAGTTTACAGCAGGATTTTTATTCTTGGCGCTTCTCGATATCATCGGTGCGTGCTGCTACTTCGCTCTGCATCAGCTCTCAAACCTGCCGGAGCGGAGCTTGGCGGGCAGGCGCGAGGGATCCGTTTAGCAGTCTGAATTGAAATCTGCCCTAGTGCGGCTAGTTTAAATCCTCTCGCCCCGACCATTTTGGCTATGTCTTTCGCTGACGACGGGTTCCGCACGCGCTTCTGATCCTGCTTGAGGCAGCGCCGCGCTTCGTTAATGTAGGTCGTCGCGGTCGCGTCCGCGATCACGCTCGATAAGACCTTGTCCGGTACAGCTCCCCTCTCCATCGCAGGAAATCGGCTGGCCGCTCAAGGGCACCACGACTCTTCCGCGGTGCAATTTACTGATGAAAGCGTCGAGACGGAGGCCCGGAACTACGATTCCGCCCGACGTGGAGACTTGGTTGATATGCTCGGGGATCACCGTAACCGGCCGAATAAGCCGCTCCACGGCAAAGACAGCTTCATCGGGTCC